>NZ_CAJGBM010000064.1:0-148063 GCF_904426495.1 Pseudomonas sp. OF001
TTGTGAGGCGTTGAGCTAACCAGTACTAATTGCCCGTGAGGCTTGACCATATAACACCCAAACAATCTGCGATCCCAGGATCACAGTGGGTGCGACAGGCCGAAAGCTTGCAGAACCGCAAATTACCGAATCTGATACACTATCACTTGCCCAATTCGGGGTAGCGCCATGGCGATGCCCCAACCGAATTGCTTGACGACCATAGAGCGTTGGAACCACCTGATCCCATCCCGAACTCAGCAGTGAAACGACGCATCGCCGATGGTAGTGTGGGGCTTCCCCATGTGAGAGTAGGTCATCGTCAAGCACCTATACAGAAACCCCGATCAGCCACGCTGGTCGGGGTTTCGCTTTTGCCTTGAAAACTTCGATGCCCGAAGGATCAGCTCGGATAAGATGGCCCTGATTGCCTCGTGAGTGACGCGCATGCCCGATCCGGCGCCCCCATCCCCCGTTCCCCTGCAGCAGCTGCCGCTGGAGCAGCTCGTGGCCTGCCACGAGTGCGATCTGCTGATGCGCAAGCCTGACCTGACCCTGGAGCAGAAAGCCTCCTGCCCGCGCTGTGGCTATGAACTGTTCGCACGTCGCGCGCAGGTCGAGCGGCGCAGCCTGGCGCTGGTACTGACCGCTCTGGCGCTGTTCCTGCCGGCCAATTTCCTGCCGATCATGCAGCTCAACCTGCTCGGCCAAACCACCCAGGACACCATCTGGAGCGGCGTGGTCAGCCTTTACCGCAGCGGGATGGTCGCGGTGGCGCTGGTGGTGTTCCTGTGCAGCATGGTGGTGCCCCTGCTCAAGCTGCTCTGCCAGCTGCTGGTGCTGCTGTGCATCCGCTGGCGGAAGGGGCTGCGGCTGGGGCGTGGCGTCTATCGTTCCTATCATCACCTGCGCGAGTGGGGGATGCTCGAGGTCTATCTGATCGGCATCCTGGTTTCCATCGTCAAGCTGGTCGACATGGCCGATCTCAGCCTCGGCACGGGACTGTTCTGCTTCGTCGGTCTGCTGCTTGCGCAGGTCTGGCTGGAGGTGACCATGTCGCCCCAGCAGATCTGGGACGCTCTGGAGGCGGAGAACGATGCGCGCGCTTGATGCCGGTATCCTGGTCTGTGACGAGTGCCACCAGCTCAGCCACCATGTGCCCGGCGAGCTGCAGCGCTGCTGCCGCTGCGGGGCGCCCCTGCATGCCCGTCGCCCCAACAGCATTGCGCGTACCTGGGCGCTGCTGCTGGCGGCCGCGCTGCTCTACATTCCGGCCAACCTGCTGCCGATCATGACCGTCAACCTGTTCGGCCAGGGCAGCCCGGCGACCATCATGGAAGGCGTGCTGGAGCTGATCCATGCCGGCATGCTGCCCATCGCCCTGGTGGTGTTCGTCGCCAGCATCCTGGTGCCGACCTTCAAGCTGGTCGGCATCGCGCTGCTGCTTTACTCGGTGCAGCGCCACCTGCCGCTGTCGCCGCGCCAGCGCATCTTCATGTTCCGCTTCATCGAGTGGATCGGCCGCTGGTCGATGCTGGACATCTTCGTCATCGCCATCCTGGTTGCCCTGGTCAGCTTCGGCAACCTGGCCAGCATCGAGGCCGGCGCCGGCGCCATGGCCTTCGCCGCGGTGGTGATACTCACCATGCTGGCGGCGATCACCTTCGATCCCCGGCTGATCTGGGACAACACCGACGCAGACCTTCCCCATGAGTGAACTCGCCCAACCCGAAATCCGCAGGACCAGCAGCTGGTCCGCCATCTGGGTGCTGCCGCTGCTCGCCCTGGCCATCGGCCTGTGGCTGCTGTGGCGTGCCTTCAGCGAAGCCGGCATCGAGATCCGCGTGCACTTCGCCGACGGTGACGGTATCCAGGTCAGCAAGACCCAGGTCATCTACAAGGGCATCCCGGTCGGCAAGGTCGTCGACCTGCAGGTCAGCCCGGACATGCAGGGCGTCGATGCGACCATCGAGATCAATCGCGAGGCCGAGGACTACCTGAGCGAGAACACCCGCTTCTGGCTGGTGCGGCCACGGGTATCGCTGGCCGGGGTGACCGGGCTGGAAACCCTGGTGTCCGGCATCTACATCGCCATCGAGCCGGTGAAGGGCGAGCCGGCTCGCACCTTCAAGGCGCTGAGCGAACCGCCGGCGCTATCCGATGCGCTGCCCGGTCTGCACATCACCCTCAAGGCCGATCGCCTCGGCTCGCTGGATCAGGGCAGCCCGGTGTTCTACCGGCAGATCCAGGTCGGTCAGGTCAAGAGCTACCGCCTCGGCGAGGACCAGCGCACCGTCGAGATCCAGATCTTCATCCAGCCGGCCTATGCCCACCTGGTGCGCAAGCACACCCGTTTCTGGAACGCCAGTGGCATCAGCTTCAGCGGCGGCCTGTCCGGCTTCAAGCTGCGCACCGAGTCGCTGGTCAGCCTGGCCACCGGTGGCATCGCCTTCGCCACCCCGGAACATCGTCAGGACAGCCCGCCGACCGATCCGGCCTTCCCCTTCCGCCTGTACGAGGACTTCGAGACTGCCGAGGCCGGTTTCCGGGTCCAGCTGCAACTGGACGACGTCAGCGGCCTGCAGCCCGGACGCACGCCGGTGATCTTCAATGGCGTACAGGTCGGCACGCTGCGCAAGATCGACATGGGCCGCGACTTTTCCCGGCCGATCGCCGAGCTGACCATGGACCCGCGCACCGAGGAGCTGCTGCTCGGCAGCAGCGAGTTCTGGGTGGTCAAGCCGTCGATCTCGCTGGCCGGGATCACCGGCCTCGAGGCGCTGGTACAGGGTAACTTCATCGCCGTGCGCTTCGGCAGGGAAGGCAGCATGGCCCGCGAGTTCAGCATCCGGCCCAAGGCGCCGCCACTGGACGTGAACGCCCCGGGCCTGCACCTGGTACTGAGCACCGATCGTCTCGGCTCGCTGGACGTCGGCAGCCCGCTGCTCTATCGGCAGATGCGCGTGGGCAGCGTGCAGAACTACCAGCTCGCCCCCGACCGTCGCACCGTGCTGCTGGACGTGCACATCGAGCCCGACTATGCCGGACTGGTGAATGCCTCGACGCGTTTCTGGAACGCCAGCGGCATCACCCTCAAGGGTGGCCTGTCCGGCGTCGAGGTGAAGAGCGAGTCGCTGCAGACCCTGGTGCTGGGGGGCATCGCCTTCGACACCCCCGATCTACAGGCGCCGCCGGTACCCCGCTCGCGGCGTTTTGCGCTGTTCGCCGACGAGGGGCAGGCGCGCGAGCGCGGCCGCCTGATCGAGCTGCGCAGCGCGCGCGCCGATGGCCTGAGCGAGGGAACCCCACTGCGCTATCGCGGCCTGCAGGTCGGCCGGGTGGAGCAGGTTCGCCTCAGCGACGACCTGGCCGCAGTGCTGGTCGATGTGCGTGTCAGCCAGGCCGAGGAGCGCATCGCCCGCGCCGGCAGCCGCTTCTGGGTGGTGCGCCCCGAGCTGGGCCTGGCGCGCACCGCCAACCTCGATACCCTGGTCAGCGGTCCCTATCTGGAAGTGCAGCCGTCGCCGGGTGACGGCGCGCCGCGGCGCAGCTTCGAACTGCTGGCCCAGGCGCCGCAGGCGGCCGTCGATGCCGACGGCCTGGCACTGGTCCTGAGTGCGGAGCGCAGCGGCTCGGTCGAGGCCGGCGATCCGGTGACCTACCGGCAGGTGCCGGTGGGCCAGGTCGCCCGCCTGGAGCTGGGGCCGACCGCCGACCGCGTGCTGATCCACATCCTCATCGAGCCGCGCTATGCGCCGCTGGTGCGCGGCGGCAGCCGGTTCTGGAACGCCAGCGGCGTCGATGTCGACTTCGGCCTGCTCAAGGGCATGCAGGTACGCACCGAGTCGGTCGAGGCGATCGTCGCCGGAGGCATCGCCTTTGCCACCCCCGACGAGCAGCGTCCGGTGCAACCGGGACAGACCTTCGTGCTGTTCGACGAACCGCAGGCAGAATGGCTGCAGTGGGCACCGAAGATCCCGCTGCGCCAGTGACCTCTCGGGCGAGGCGCTTTCCCGGCCGCGGGATTCGCGCCACAATCTGCCGATAACCAGAACGGCGTGCAGTGCCACGCCCGCGCCGGCGACGGGATCGCCAGGAGACCGACATGAGCAACGACCGCGTCATCATATTCGACACCACGCTGCGCGACGGCGAGCAGAGCCCCGGCGCGTCCATGACCAGGGAAGAGAAGCTGCGCATCGCCAAGGCGCTGGAGCGCATGCGCGTCGACGTGATCGAAGCGGGCTTCGCCATCGCCAGCCCGGGCGACTTCGAGTCGGTCAAGGCGGTCGCCGAGGCGGTCAAGGACAGCACCGTGTGCAGCCTGGCGCGCGCGCTCGACGCCGACATCGAGCGCGCCGCCGAGGCGCTGAAGAACGCCAACTCCGGACGCATCCACACCTTCATCGCCACCAGCCCGATCCACATGCAGTACAAGCTGCGCATGCAGCCGGATCAGGTGGTCGAGCAGGCGGTGCGCGCGGTGAAGAAGGCGCGCAGCCTGTGCGGCGACGTGGAGTTCTCCTGCGAGGATGCCGGCCGCTCGGAGATCGACTTCCTCTGCCGGATCATCGAGGCGGCCATCGACGCCGGCGCGCGCACCATCAACATCCCGGACACCGTCGGCTACGCGATCCCGCACCAGTACGCCGACACCATCCGCCAGTTGCTCGAGCGCATCCCCAACGCCGACAAGGCGGTGTTCTCGGTGCACTGCCACAACGACCTCGGCCTGGCCGTGGCCAACTCGCTGGCCGCGGTGGTCGCCGGTGCCCGCCAGGTGGAGTGCACCATCAACGGTCTCGGCGAGCGCGCCGGCAACGCCGCGCTGGAAGAGATCGTGATGGCGATCAAGACCCGCAAGGACCTGCTCGACGTCTACACCAGCATCGAGACCGAGCACATTCTCAGCACCTCGCGGCTGGTCTCCGGCATCACCGGCTTCCCGGTGCAGCCGAACAAGGCTATCGTCGGCGCCAACGCCTTCGCCCACGAGTCCGGCATCCACCAGGACGGCGTGCTCAAGCACCGCGAGACCTACGAGATCATGCGCGCCCAAGACGTCGGCTGGAACGCCAACAAGATGGTCATGGGCAAGCACTCCGGGCGCAACGCCTTCCGTGCGCGTCTCGAGGAGCTGGGTATCGTCCTGCCCGGCGAGGCCGAGCTGAACGCCGCCTTCGCCCGCTTCAAGGAGCTGGCCGACAAGAAGCACGAGATCTTCGACGAGGACCTGCAGGCGCTGGTGACCGACAGCCTGGCCGAGGAGGCGCCGGAGCACTTCAAGCTGGTCTGCCTCGGCGTCACCAGCCGCACCGGCGAGGTGCCGCACGCCGAGCTGGTGCTCAGCGTCGACGGCGTCGAGCACAAGGTCGCGGCCTCCGGTGCCGGCCCGGTGGACGCCACCTTCCAGGCCATCGAGGCGATCGCCCAGTCGCAGGCCAGCCTGCAGCTGTATTCGGTCAACGCCATCACCCAGGGCACCGACTCCCAGGGCGAGGTGACAGTGCGCCTGGAGAAGGGCGGGCGCATCGTCAACGGCAACGGCGCCGACACCGACATCCTCGCCGCCTCGGCCAAGGCCTACCTCAACGCGCTGAACCTGATGCAGGCCGGCGTCCATCGCACCCACCCGCAGGCGGACGGCGTTTGATCGACGAACAGCGCCGCCGCGCCTACCTCGGCGCCATGCAGGTGACCAGCTGGTTGCCGCGCATGGCGCTGCCGTTCGCCGCGCCCTCGCGCCCCGAACTGCTGGTGGTGACGCCGCAGGCCGAACCGCCGCGTCCGCAGGCAGCGCCGGGCGTTCGTCCGGCCCCGATCGCCCGTCCGCAGACGGAGGTGCCGGCCGCCAAGCCGCCGGTCATGCCGCGCAAGGCCACGGTGCTGCCGCTCCGGCCGACGGCCGACAAGGCGGCTGCAGCGCCGGCCGAGGTCGCCCCGCCGCCTGCGCCGCGGCGCGAGCCGCCGCCGCGTTTCGCCCTGCAGCTGCTGCGTGCCGGCAACTGCCTGCTGCTGACCGAACTGCCGAGCGGCGAGCCGTTCGCCAGCCGCGATCCGGCCTACCGCCTGCTCAAGGATCTGCTGCGCGCCGCCGGCCTGCCGGACAGCCCGCGGCCGCTCGGCGAGCCGATCCGCTGGCCGCTGATCCGCAACAACCCCGAGTTCGACCAGGGCCCGGCGGCGGCGCGCGACTACGTGCGCACCGTGCTGCAGGGCCAGCTGGAGCAGGAGCCGGCAGCCTGCACCTGGCTGGTCGGCGTGCCGGCGATGCGCTTCGCCGGCGAGGCGGAGACGCCCGAGGCCTGCCAGGAGATCGAGCTGGCCGGGCTGGGCGTGGCCTGGACCCTGCCGGGACTCGAGCAACTGATGGAAGCTCCGCCGCTGAAGGCCGAGCTGTGGCAAAGCATGCGGCGCGCGAAGCGTCGCTGGACGAACGAAGCATGACTGATGCGGTAAGTTTCCGGCGCATGATCGCCGACGACCTGGATGCGGTACTCAAGATCGAATACGCCGCCTTCAGCCATCCCTGGACCCGCGGCATCTTCACCGATGCCCTCAACTCCTACGAATGCTGGCTGATGTTCGAGGGTAGCCAGCAGGTCGGCCACGGGGTGATCCAGCTGATCGCCGACGAGGCCCACCTGCTCAACATCACCGTCAAGCCGGAGAGCCAGGGCCGCGGCCTCGGCCTGCGCCTGCTCACCCACCTGATGCAGCGCGCCCGCGAGCGCGGCGGCAACGAGTGTTTCCTCGAGGTGCGCGCCTCCAACCAGTCGGCCTATCGGCTGTACGAGCGCTTCGGCTTCAACGAGATCGGCCGGCGGCGCGACTACTACCCGGCCGTCGGTGGCCGCGAGGATGCGCTGGTGATGGCCTGCCCGTTGTTCGACTGATCCCGCGCAGCGAGCCCGCCGCGCCACAGCGGCGGGGCCGCTGTGCTGTTTTCCGGAAAGTATTCCCATGCCCCAGCCATGTGCCGAGGTGATCGTGGTCGGTGCCGGCCTGTCTGGGCTGACGGCTGCCTGGCGTCTGGGCTGGGCCGGCAAGGACGTGCGCGTGCTGGAGGCGGCGCCGCGCATCGGCGGGCGCATCCTGACCGGCGTTTTCGCCGCGGGCCGGCTCGTCGAGCTGGGCGCCGGCGGTATCGCCCCGGGGCAGGCACGCCTGCGCCAGTTGGTCGACGAGCTGGGCCTGGTGCTGCAGGCGCCCGATCCCGCCGCCTGCAGCGCAGCGTTGCACGACGCGGCGCTGGACGCCTTGCCCTGGCAGCGTCGCTGGCAGCTGCAGCGCCTCTGGCGCCAGCTGGAGCGGCAGGCCGCCCAGTTGCCGCCCGAGCCGGCCGCCCAGCATGCGCTGGCGCGGGAGCTGGATCAGTGCAGCCTGGCCGATGCCCTGCGCCAACCCTGGCTGGGCCTGGCGGCCCGGCAGTGCTTCGCCGCGATGGCCGAGCAGATGTTCGGCGCCGAGCCGCAACAGCTGTCCCTGCTGCAGGCGCTGCTGCAGCTGCGCCGCCATGGTGGCCGCGCGGGACTGCTCGAGCTGCGTCTCGGCCTGAACCACTGGCGCCCGGCGGCCGGCATGCAGGCGATCTGTCAGGGGCTGACCGCACGACTGGGCGACGACCTGATCCTCGACGCGCCGCTGCTGGCGTTGCGCCAGGATGCCCGCGGGGTCGAGCTGTTCACCTCCGGCGGTAGCTACCGCGCGCGGCGGGTGGTGCTGGCGCTGCCGGCGCTGCAGCTGGCGCGCCTCGACTTCTTTCCGGCCCTGGCCGGCCGACACGACCATGCCCTGCGCCACCTGCTGCCGCAGGCGACGCTGGAGGTCCGCCTGCGCTATGAGCGGCCGTTCTGGCGCGAGCGTCTGCCGCGGATCGAGTTGCCTGCCCGTCACGCCGGATGGCTGATCGTCGAGATGCCGCCCGTGCGCGAAGGCGAGGGCGCCCTGCGGGTGCACCTGAGCGGCGAGTGGGCGCGGCGACTGGCCGCCCTGGCAGAGCCGGCGCGCGGCGTACGCCTGCTGGAGGGCCTGGCCGGGCTGCTTGGCGAGGCGGCCCGCACGCCTCTGGAGTGCCTGCTGCAGGACTGGGGCGCGGAGCCTTTCCTGCGCAGTGCCGCAGCGAACTGGCCCGCCGGCGGCTGGAGCCTGCAGGCCGCCCTGCTGCGGCGTCCGCTGGGGCGGGTGCACTTCGCTGGTGCCGATCTTGCCGCGCGCTGGCCCGGCAGTCTCGAGGGGGCGGTGGAAGCCGGCGAACGGGCCGCCGAGGAGGTCCTCGCCCTGGGCTGATCTCGCCGGCGATGGTCCGGTGTCGCTCTGGCACAGGCTTGCCAAGCGGGGCCGGGGCTACGTATGGTGCCGGGCTGGCCTGCAAGGAGTTGCCCATGTCCATCGCCCGTTCGCCCATCGCGTCGCCGTTTTCCTGCGGGAAGGGCCGGCGATGAACCTGCGTCACGGCTGGGCGGCCGGCGGGCTGGTGCTGTCCTGCCTGTGCTGGGCCGGCAATGCGCTGGTGGCGCGCGCGGTGGCCGACAGCATCCCGCCGATGGCGCTGGCGTTCTGGCGCTGGTCGCTGGCGCTGGCCATCCTGCTGCCCTTCGTCGGCCGCACGCTGTGGCGGCAGCGGGCGGTGGTGCGTGCGGCCGGCTGGCGGCTGTGGCTGGTGGCCGGGCTGGGCATCGCCAGCTACAACTCGCTGCTCTACCACGCCGCGCACAGCACCTCGGCGATCAACATCACCCTGCTCAACACCTGCCTGCCGCTGGCCACCTTCCTCGGTGCCGGCCTGCTGCTCGGCGAATGGCCGGCGCGGCGCGCCTGGTTCGGCATGGCGGTGGCCGCCGGCGGCCTGCTGCTGCTGATCGGCCGCGGCGAGCTGGCGACCTTCCTAGCCCTCGACTTCTACCGCGGCGACCTGATCATGCTGCTGGCGGTGGCGGCCTGGGCGCTGTATTCGCTGCTGATGCGTCTGTGGGGCGCACGCCTGGGGCTGGCGCCGCTGCCGCTGCTCGGGGTGATGATCCTGTTCGGTCTGGCGCTGATGCTGCCGTTCTACCTGGCCGAGCTGGTCCGCGTCGGCGGCTTCGCGCCGACGCCGGCGACCCTCGGCGCCATCGGCTACACCGCGCTGTTCGCCTCGCTGCTCGCCTACCTGACCTGGAACCACGGCCTCAAGGTGCTCGGTGCAGCGCGCGCCTCGCTGTTCAGCTACCTGATGCCGCTGTTCGCCGCGCTGCTGGCCTGGCTGCTGCTCGACGAGCGGCTGGCGTTCTATCACTGGCTGGGCGGGGCGCTGATCTTCGCCGGGCTGCTGCTGGCCACCCGCCCGGCGCCGAGCGTTCAGCGCAGCGGCGAGTAGTTGTTCTGCGCGTGGCAGGCGGCCGGATCGCGGCGCTCCCGGCACAGCCTGGCGAAGGCCACCTTGGCCCCGCGCCGGCAGTCGCGGTAGCGCAGCGAGCCGGGCTTCTCGTTCATGCACACGCTGGCGTTGTCGATGCGCCCGTTGCGCTCGCGCCACTTGAAGGTGCCGCGCTCGACGGTCTGCCGGCTCTTCCAGGTCCACTTGGCCGAGCGGGTGACCGCCTTGGCCGGGGCAGGGCTGCGCTTGGGCTTTGCGATGGACGGCGGCGGTGGCAGGCGGTTGACGATTTCCCGCGGGCGGTAGTTGTTCTCGTTGAACTCGGTCTGGCGCGGCGGGGCTTCGCCGGCGGGCGTCGTGGCTCCAGCCGCCGCCGGCCCGGCGATGAGGAGCAGGGCGAGCAGAGGCCCCAGGCTGTGCCTGCAGCGGACGGTGAACGGTGGGGTGCGGTCAGTGTGCATGCGGCCTCCTGGCCTGTGCGGTACCCCCGGGTCCTTCGGGGTCCGCCCAGCGTAGCCGGCAGGGCATGGCGCAGACAAACGAAAAAAGGGCCTGCATCGCTGCAGGCCCTTTTCGGAATTTGGTGGTACGCAGTCGTTTGAACCTGTCTCTGTGGGCCAGCTGTTGCAAGGGGTTCGGCTTGGTCATGTGCTGCAGGCATACACAGAGGCATACATGCCCGAGGGCAGGCCGGAAGCGGAACCCCCTATGTGCTGGCGCGTCTGCAAAAATTTTGCGGTCCACGTCGCCGTAGGTGCCAGCCAAGCCGGGAAGGACCCGTACCAGGCGGGCCGGCAGGTGGGCAACTGGGCGGGCTGCTGGCCGGATGGAAAGACGGACATGCCAGGCGCCACCACAGCTAGAGGAAAAACGAGGCTCGAATTACCCGTGTAGGGGTGGGGGTAGCCGGGAGGACCCGCCTTGGTGCATGAGCTGGGTTCATGACAGGCGTCTGGATTTCACCAGTTAACCGACTTCACCAGTTCACTAACTTCCAGGTTCAGCCGCTGCCGCGCGGGCGGGGCTCGAATTACCCGTGCAGGTGCCAAGTTCCCAGGGTCCCCGGTGCACTTTCGACCCCCCCCTATATGAAATTTCGTCGCGTGGGGGTGCATGGCTCCCTACGTCGTTCGGGACCTCCAACGGCCCGAGGTTTTACACCCCCCCTACCTGCTGGCAGCCAATCACAGGCCGCTGCTCATGGCTTGGGCGCGGCATCGCACGGAATGGAATCAGTTCGCTGTCGGCCTGCCCCCTGCCGGGGTGCTGGGGTGTCCTTATCCGTACCGGCTGGTTTTTGCGTGTTCCACGTGTTCCGGTGTTCCGACTTTCCATAAGTCATTGATTTATAAGGGTTTAACGGCAGGCGCCAGCTGGAACACCGATTCTGTTCCTGCGTGTTCCAAGGTGTTCCAGGTGTTCCGCTTTCGGGGGGCTCAACGGATCGGCGAACAGGCCGCAAACCCGCGCCAGCCGTGGGATACAGCGTGTTTGGCTGTGCGCGTGCTCGCAGGCGGCAGGCATGATGCCCAGCACTGGCGGCAGGTATCGAGTAGCGGCGCCAGCTGTTCCGCCTGCTGGCCAGGCGCAGGCGTCCAGGCCGGGCAATCGGCGCGGGCTGGCCTCGGGGGCGCGCGCCAACAGGTCGGGCTGGCATCAGCAGCAGGAGCGCCCAGGCAGCCCCAGGCCGTCAGGCAAGGGCAGGCGCTGGCCCGCTGGTGCCGTTGCTCGGGGCTGGCGCTCCAGGTGCTGGCCGGCATCGAGCAGGCCGGGCGCCAGCTGGTCCGCCTGCTGGCCAGGCTCAGCAGATCGCCAGGGCGGCAACGGGGAGCAGGCGCAGGGTGCCCAGGCCGGGCAACCGGTGCGCGGGCTAGCCTCGGGGCGCGCGCCAGCTGGTCGGGCTGGCGCCAGCAGCAGGAACGCCCACGACAACCCCAGGCCAGCAGGCGAAAGGCGGGGCGCTGCTGTGTTGAGCCGAGGGGCGGCGGGGAGTGTGACGGCGGGCGGCTGCTGGTCTGGTCAGGCGCCAGCCCGGCGGCGGGGCTGGCGCTGGTCGCCTACTTGTTCCAGTGGCGCTTGATGGTGGGCAGGCTCATGCCCAGCTCGGCGGCGGCTTGGCTCTGGGTCAGGCCCTTGGCCCTGCAGGCCTGCACCGCCTTGGTGGTTTCCAGCGCCTCGGGGCGTCCGCCTTTCTTCGAGGTGCGGGCCAAGCCTTCTTTGGTGCGCTCCCTGATCCGGTCACGCTCGAAGGCGGCCACGGCAGCCAGCACCGTGAGCTGCAGCTTGCCGGCGGCGCTGGTCAGGTCCACGCCATCGAGGTCGAGGCTGCGGACGTGGATCTTGCGCGCGGCCAGTTCCTCGATGGTGGCCAGCACGTCTTGCACGTCGCGGCCCAGGCGGTCGAGCTTGAGCACCACGAGCACGTCGCCGGCTTCCATCCGGTCGGCCATGCGGGAGAACTCCGGGCGCTGCAGAGCCGGAACCCCGCCCGACACCTGCTCGGCGAACCAGCGGTGCGGCTGAATATCGAAGCCCTTCTGTTGCAGGGCAACCAGCTGGTTGTCCGTGGACTGCTCCAGGGTGGAAACGCGCCCGTATGCGAAGACTCGATTCATGGTTGCCGCCTGCTGGTATCAACTAAGGTGGGATCATTGTGCATTGGTATCAACAACCTGTAAACCCGTATTTGTTGATACCTTTTCGGGCCTGATTTTTTCGGTATCGAAAAACGGTCGTTTGTTGATACCGGCGCCAGCGTCAGAGGCGATGCCAGGTTGTGAGGGTGGGGTATGGGATCGGCTGGCACGGGATGGCCGTTTGCTTTGGTCGCGACCAAAGCAAAGGCAGGTGAACGGCTGGGGCTGAAAGGTGCGGCACTGTATTACAAATGGCACCACCAGACCTATCCTGCACTCGGCGTTGTGCCACAAGTGGCGCCACGAAACCTATCCTGCACTAGTCAACAGACCCGGCCGGCGCCAGGGCAACTTGTTGCGCTGGCGATGGCTGGGAGGCAAGCGCAGCGCGGCAGGACTGTTGCCAGGTTGTTGCCCTTCTGTTGCCTGCCTGTCCTTCTCCCGTTGCCCGACTGTTGCCCGCCTGTCGCTTTCCCGTTGCCGGGCTGTTGCCGCGTTGTTGCCAGTGGATGAGGGAAGGTAAAGGGGCGCCGCCGGCCAGGGCCAGCGGTAGGCTGGGAGGGCTACCGCTTCACCACTCTGGCGCCGTTGCTGTCGTGTACCGTCAGGTCTGGGCGCTTGACGGTCACGGAGCCGTCAGGGTTGAGCACCTGCACCGGGCAACCGTACAGCGGGCCACCAGGTGCGAACGGATCGGGCAGCTGTTCGGCTGGTGCGGTACGGATGAACTCCATCATGGCGGCCCGGTACGCCTCGAACAGCGGGCCGCCCTTGCAGTCTTCACCCCGGCGGCTGGCGCTGTCTTCCAGGGCATGGATGAATGCCACGTCGCGGAAGCTGGTGGCCCCGTCCCGGCGGGCCTGTTCGCGCTCCACGGTGTTGACGTTGAGCAGGTCGCACAGCTCGTCGAAGCTCAGGGCGCCAGCGTCGCCGGCCGGGTCGCGGAGCAACAACACGCCGTACATCGTCAGCACATGGCGGCCGGTTGCCAGGTGGTCGGCACGGTGTTCGGCGGCCAGTTGCTCCAGTCGCTCGATGGCGGTCTTGGTGAATGGCAGCCCGCCACGCAGGCAGGCCGCTTGCCGGCGCAGGGCGCGGCGCTCGGCGCGGATGCTCTGGAGCAGGGTGCAGAGGTGGCGGCAGACGCGGCGGGTTATCAGCAGCCGCGTGCGTGCCGTGGTGGTGGGTTTCTGCTCGATGGCGCTAAAGGCTCTGAGCATGTCCGGTGTCATGGTGGGGTTCCTCGCAGTGTCGGCGCCAGCAGTTGGCGCAGCAGCCACCGGCCAGGCCGGTGGCCGGTCGGGTGTCAGGCCGCTTCGGCCAGTTGGTCGGCGGGGCTGTCGGCGTTCAGCGCGGCAGCACTCACCAGGTAACAGCGCGTCTTGCCCATCCCCGGCAGGCGTTCGGAGCGGGCGGCCTTGCCGTCCGTGCCGGGCGTGAGGATGCCCCGCGCCAGCAGCACCTTGTTGACGTTGGCCACGTTGTAGCCCTTCCAGACTTCCGAGGCCCACACGGCGGACAGCACGTAGTAATCCGTCGTGGTGTACAGCTCATCGCCCACGCCGTGCTCCACGGTGCGACGGAAGCCCAGGCGGTCGGTAGTGCGCGGCCCGTGCTCGTCGGTACGCACTGCCACGTTATCCCAGCGGGTGAAGCGGCCTTCCCCGAAGCGTTCAATGATCGTCCGCAGGTGGGTGACGATGGCCTGCTCTTCGAGGTTGCCGGCGCCGCCTCGGGCGTCGAGCCAGGCGCTGAAGCAGGTGCGCGCGGCGTTGTAGGCCGTGAGTTCGGGCCAGCCGGTGACGCCCAGGCGGGTGGCCAGCTCGCCGGCCGTGGCGACCAGGGCGAAGCGCGCAGCCACCCGGCGAACCTGCCCGGCAGCGTCAGCAGGCAGCAGCTTGCCGGCGAAGTGATCCGTCACCCGCGCCAGCTCCTCGGATACCTTGGGCAGTGGCTTGGATTCGAGCATGGCCCGCAGGTATGCGACCAGGGCCGTTCCGTGGTGCTTGCCGGCGTTGCTGGTCAGGGTATCGGCCAGCTCGCCGGCCTCGGCGAAGCCGTGCAGCTCCTCGAACAGCCCCAGGCCTTTGCCGGCATCGGCGGGAATGCCGACCATGCGTACCTCCATCCCTGCTTTCAGCTCCTTGCCGCCTTCGGCCATGTGCTGGGCGAGGGTCTTTTCCCCAGTGGACAGGAACAGCAGGCGCCAGCTGTAGGCCTGTTTGGCAACGGCTCCCCGGTCGTTCGCACGGGTCTTGCCGGTGCCGTTGCCGAGCATGTACACGGTGTCGCCAATCACGCGGGCGTCGCACTGGTGGATTTCATCGAGCACCAGCAGCCCGTCCGAGTGGGCGGCTGCGGTGCCTTCCAGGGCGTTGTCCGTACTGCGCCAGGTGCGCAGCATGCGCGGCCCGCCGTAGACCGAGGCGGCGGCCTTCAGGTGGGTGGTCTTGCCGCCCGAGCTGTCGCCGTAGAGGTGGAAGCCGCCCGACTCGGCGCCCAGCAGGTGCAGCAGCGGGCCGGCAAAGGCCGTGCTCACCACGAAGGCCAGGCGGTTGTTGCCGACACAGTAGCGGGCGACGCCCTGTTGCCACTCCTCTAGGGTGCCGGCCTGCTCAATGGGCGGGAGCGCGGCGCCGCCTTCGTAGAAGTGCAGGTGTTCGGCGCTGTTGCCCAGTTGCTCGCCGGGCAGCAGATAGGCGTCATCGTGCCAGCCCAGGCGGTTGACCAGGCGCGCACGCTCGGCGCTGTCGTAGGACTGCAGGTAGCTCTGCAGATCGTTGCGGCAGTTGCGGGCGTTGCGGCCGATGGCCAGGCGTAGGCCCATGCTCACCAGTGGCCCTACCACTTCCTTGCCGAACTCGCCGGCCATAGCTTGCGAGGGGATGTTGAGGCGCTTCTTTGCCCCGTCTGGGTCGTCGAACTCCACCAGCAGCCCCCAGTTGTGGCCCTTGTCGTCGCGGGTGCGCGCCAGAATGTCGAGCCGCGAACACACCGGGCGTTCGCCTTCGTCGCTGTAGTAGAACACCCCGGCATCCGTCACCCGGAAGCCCGCCAGCTGCTCGCCGCTGTCGCTGCTGGCGCTCACCCCTTGGGACCGGGCCGGCTGGCGCTTGGCGCGGCTGCTGGGCTTGCTGGCGGCCTTCGTGGGGGCATCGCTGGCGCCAGCCTCGGGCGCCGCTTCGGCGGCCTCTGCCGGCGCCGCTGGGGCGGCGTACAGCTCGCCGGCCTGCGCCAGCGCGGCCAGGTGCTCGGGTGTCCAGCCCTTGGCCAGCGCGTCGGCGGCATCGTCGCCGTCTGCCCACTCGCCGCCGGCCTCGAAGGTGGCGGCGGCGTCCACCACTACCGGGCGCCGGGTGAACACGTCGAGCGCCACGGTACGAACGGACGCGGCGCCCAGCTGGCGCAGGTGCTCGCCAATCGCCCGCATGCAGACCAAGCCGGGCTTGTCGTGATCCGGCCACAGCAGCACGTTGCGCCCGGTCAGCGGTGCGAAGTCGGCCTTCTGCCAAGACTGTGCGCCATTGGGCCAGCAGGTGGCCACGTGGTCGGGCAGCAGTTGGGCGGCAGCGTCGGCGGACTTCTCGCCCTCGCAGAGCACCACGGGCGCCTCGGGGCGCTGCGCCAGTTCATCGAGGCGCAGCAGCGGGCGCGGCTCGGGCAGGCTCGCCCAGCGCCATTGCCCGGCGCCGCTGGCGTTGCGGCACCAGGTCAGCGGGGCAAAGACCTTTTCCCGCTTGCCGTCAGCGTCAGGGGCCTTGTCGAAGCGGTAGAGCACCATCAGCGGCAGGCCCTGCGCGTCCTTGTAGACCCACACCTTGGACGGCTTGCCGTGCTGGCGGTGGGCCTTGTGGACCTTGGCCATGGCCTCGGCAGGGATCGGCAGCACAGGCGCCCACTCGGGCGCGGCGGGCCTGCTGGTGCTGCTGGTGGCCGGCGCCGGGCTGGCGCCAGCGGTCACGCCCAGGAAGTCGGCCAGCTTGTTGCAGGCGTCCACATGGCTGCAGCGGTCGAGGTACTGCACCAGGTCTATCAGGTCGCCGCCCTTGTCCCCGGTGGCGAAGTCGGACCAGGTGCCCCGGCGCATGTTCACCTTGAGCGAGCCGGTGTGCTTGTCGGCCCGCGTGGGGTTGGGCGCGGTGTACTCCTTGTTGGCGTCCACCAGCTTGCCGCCGGGCAGCCAGTGCGCCAGCACGCGGTCAATCGAGCGCAGGGCGGCGGCCTTCACCTCGGCGAAGGTGGGGAACTCTGATTTGCGTTGTTCGGTCATGCGTCACCTCGCTGGTGGTACTGCCGCAGGGCAGCGCGCACGCTGGCCAGTTCTTCGGAGAGGGCGACGAAGGTGCAGCCCAGTGCCTTGGCGGAAAGGTTCTGCTGCGCCCCGGTCCCATCGAGGGCCACCAGCAGGGCGACCAGCGTTTCCGCTTTCTCCAGGTGCAGGGTTGCCGTGTCGTAGGCGTCCGAGTCGCTGGCGGTGTCGTGGTGGCTGGCGGCCGGCTCCGGTGCGCTGGCGTTGCCCTTCGGCAGCATGCGCGCCCAGCTGGCGCAGGCATCGGCCAGGCGCTGGGCGGGATCGTCGCCAGCATCGAGGGCTTGGGTTCCACGGCGGACCACGCGGGCATCCGGCATGCCCTCGGCGAGCATGGCGCGGGCGCGCTCAGCCTGTGCGCGGGTGGTGTAGGGGCCGGATACTTCCGTGCAGCTGCTGGCGCTCTGCACGGCGTAGCTCACCAGCCAGCCGTCCGGGGTGCGTTCGAGCGGAATGTGGATGGTCATGCGACACCCCCAGCACAGCGGGCGCCAGCGGCCGACGCCTGCCCACCGATAGGCTCTTGCCAGTCACCGAGGATGCAGGCGCGGGCGGCGTCGCCCAGCTCATGAGCCAGGCCAAGGGCTGCGACTTCCGCCCGTGCCCTGTTGCGCACGATCATGTGCACGCGGAACACGCCCCAGCAGCTGGCGCCGCTGCTGTCGAGCATCTGACAGGTGCCGATGGCATCCACGCCCACGGCCAGGGTGACGGCCAGCAGTTGCGCCAGCTCAAGCGGCAGCGGTTCGGGGAGCACCCCCAGCAGCTCGGCGATGTAGTAGGCCTGTGGCATGGCGTGCTCCTCCTTGGGCCGCTCGAAGGCGCCGGGCTGGCGCAGGTGGTGGACGGTGGCGGTGGACCGGCAGGAATGAAGGGCAGTCATTGGCGGGCCTCCCGCTCGGCTTGATGGATGATGGCGACCGCCAGCGATTCGGCAGCGTTGAGCCATGCGCTGTGCGCGGCCTGCCAGTCCGGGCCGATGGCGCGCGTGTTCAGCACGCGGCGATGGGCTTCGTTGGCGGCACGGATCAGCTCCAGGTGGTACGGGATCAGATGCAGGACGGTGGCTTTCTTCGGGCAAGCCGGGGCCGTCGCCGCCTTCTGGCAGCGTTGTTGTTCGGTCATGGGTTATTCCCCCAGCAGGTCGCGCAGCAGGTGGATGGGGACGGCGTCGATACAGCTGGCGCCGATGCGCTCGGCATGCGGCAGGGCGGCGCGCAGTTGCGCCAGCGCCTCGCCGTGCTGCTCCAGGCGCCCGGCGGCAGCGGCTACCCGGTCACGGCTGGCGCAGGCGATGCGCAGCAGGTCGGACGCCAGATAGTCCAAGGTGTAGGGCTCGACAGGGCGGCGCAGGCCGGTGGCCGGGTCGCGCTCCTTCGCCTCGGTCACGATGTTCTGCAGGCCGGCGCACAGCTCCGGCAGCTCGGCGCCCAGTTGGGCCAGCAGGTAAGGGGCGGGCTGTTTCATGCGTGGCACTCCCCGTTGCGCTCGAAGGCACTCCTTTCCGTGATGCTGGCCAAGTCGTGACCAGCGGCTTTTGCCAGGCGGCCCAGGGCGATGATGGCGTGATGCAGCCCGTTGACCTGATCGGTGGTCATCCGGTCCTCGCCGCCCTCCATCAGCAGCTCAGCAAGGGCCTCCAAGCCCAGCCCGACGCACACCAGGCTATCGGCATGCTCTCGGGCGGCGCCCTCCAGAACACGAGCGGTGGTAATGGCTGGGAGGTTCATTGCGCACCCCCTTCCAGCAGCGCGCGGCGGCTGTCGGCCAGGGCGTCGAACTCGTTGCGCAGGGTGCGCCAGGTGTCCATGTCGATCAGGCGCAGGTCTTCCAGGGCGCCGAGCATGCCGACGGCGGTGCACTCCTCGAAACGGATGCTCTCGGCGGTCTTGGCCTTCGCCAGTCGCGTGCGAGCGGCTTCGATGATCTGGGCAGGGGGCAGGGCCGGGCGACTCATTGCACACCCCCACGGGCTTCCAGAGCAGCCAGGGCGCGCACGTGGCGCAGGTGGTCGCGCAGATTGAGCGAGTCGATACGCAGCGCCTTGCCGGCCTTGAGCCAGGCCAGGGCGGTGCGTGGGTCGCGGGTGCTGGTGGTCTGCTGCTGCGCGGCCTCGCCTTCCAGCGCGCGGGCGATGCTCATGTGGTGGTTGTAGCGGCGCAGCCGGTTGGACAGGGAGGAGTCGGAGTGCAGGGCGGCGACGGCCATGGCGCGGTGGGCGCTGGCGCGTGCGCAGAGTGCGGACGGATTGCGGGCGGGGTCGTGCTTCATGGGTGGTGCTCCTAGAGTTGAGGAGCTGCCACGAACCGCTGCTAATCGGTTTTGGGTGGCAGCCGTGCGCGGGTTAGCAGACCGGGACTCTAGGAACCCGGCAGACCTTTCGGTCTCCCACGCACGGCCGCCATAACACGGAACGGCAGGCACAAAAAAAGCGCCTGCTGTCGGATGGTGGGCGCCTGTGCGCCTAGAGTTGTTCGAGCTGCTAAACCCGGCCACGGGATTGACCGTGACGGGCGAACGATAGCGCGGACGAATGGCCGGCGCAAGCCGGCGCGGTGCCCTCGATGCTTGCGTGAGCACCGGGCACGGGGTAAGTTGCGTTTGCACAGCAGAAGTACCTCCACGCCCCCAGGTTGCAGCCGGGGGCGTTTTCGTTTCAGTGCAGGGTGGCGGCAGGCCGTTGCAGGACCAGCCACACCAGGTGATCGCCAGCAGCTGCCCGCTGGTGCATCTGCTCCAAGGCCTCGGGATTGGCCTGCAGGTTAGGGACCAGTTCCAGGGCGTCGCACACGGCCACATCGGCGGGCGGCTCCACGGCGAGCAGCGTCCAGGTCGCACCGGGCCACAGCAGGATCAACACCTGTGCGCCCTCGGCCAGCGCGCGGTCGCGCAGGGCGCGCAACTGGGCGCGTGCCTTGGCTTCTCTGGGGGTCAGCGGCAGCAGTTGGCCGGGTGCGTTGCCGTGCGGCAGGTCGAGGCAGGCGTGGGGCAGGAATACCGGCAGCATCACGCGACACTCCGTAGCAGGGGCGGCGCGGGCAGCTCGCCACGCAGCCAGGCGCCCAACTGGCGGTCTTGCTCCAGGGCTTGGCGGCGCTGTTCCCGCAGCTCGGCCAGGCGCTCGGCGATAGCCTTCTGGCGGCGCTCCTCCAGTTCCGCAGGCGTGGGCAGGTCGGGCAGGCCTTGCGGGCTGTCGGCAATCTCGCTGGCCAGCCGCTGGCGCCTCTGGTGCCGGCGCTCAAGCTCGGCCATCTCCAGAATGTAAGCGGGGGTCAGGCCGGCGATTTCGGCCTGCTCGTGGGCATCCCATGCGGTGTCATCGTCGAAGTAAAAGCAGAACTCTGCTAGGCCGAAGTAGCACGTCACCCACTTGCGCAGTGTGCCGGCGCCTTCCATGGCCTTGAGCACATGCGCGGGCTTGGCGAACTGGCCATCCCCGATTATCTGGCCGTACTCCCGGCGGATGGCGTGGCGCAGAAGCTCGGGTAGGCCGTCCATTGCCACGCAGGGCACAACCAGGCCGGCAGCGTTGATGAATTGCGCTTCGTCCCCGTCCGAGCACACGGCAACAATGGTTCTGTTGCGCAGAAGGTGGCCAGAGCTGCCGTAACCGAACGCAAAGTGGAAGCCAATACCGTAGCGGTCACGGAATGGGGCGGGTTGGTAGCGGTTCTTGCTCACGCGGCGCTCCCACGGGCGGCGATGCGCGCCCGAATCCATTCTTGAACTTCCCCCAGAACCCAAGCCACCGGGGCGCTTCGGGCGGTGCTGGCGCTCAGTGGCACCGGCCGGGGAAATGTCGGGTCGTCCTTCAACATCCGGTACACAGTCGCGCGGCCACCAAGGCCAGTCATGGCGAGCAGTTCGGGAATTCTGATAAGCGTGGTGGCCGGATCGAACGGGAGCGCCCCGGCAACGGCCTTGCTGGCGCCAGCAGCACGCAGCGGGTGGACGTTGGCGGCCTGTGCTGCCGGATCGGCAGGAAGGCCCGCAGGGGACGCGCTGGGGGCTTTGGCGCGGGTGGTCTTGGTCTGGTGCATCAGGCCACCCCCTGCGCGGTTTCAGGGGCGCCATGGCGGCGGGATTCCAGCCAGGCGAGCACGTCGCTTTTACGGTAGCGGATGCGAGCGCCAATCCGCAAAAACGCAAGCCCGTAGCGCCCTGTGCTGCGCCAAGACGCCAACGTCTTGGTTGACACGTCGAGCAGTTGCGCAACCTGTGCGTCTGTCATCAGCTCGGCGGGGCTTAGGGGGGCGCCCGTGCGGCTCTGCTCGGGGAGCGGAGCTGTTGCGGGCGAGGGCAGAGGCTGGCGGTGTGCTCTAGCCTCGGCCATGGGGGACGGGTGGTGTTGCATGAATGCCTCCGGTGGCTGGTGGTATCTCCGGGGGCATGGTCGTGCTTGGTAGTAGTTCGTGGTATCCATGGAAAATGCGCAATTTTCCATGGATTGACTTTTTCACCTTTTATGTTTAGAGAGCCCAGCGCGAACCCTTTATCCAAGCGGACATTTTCTTCAATTGCCCGGCCGGATCATCACTTTTCCAGGTCTTTGGAATCCATTCGGGATACATGTTGCAGGCCATTTCGTAGGCAGCATCCCAGCTCAAGCCCGGAGTGCCTTCACGCAGAGCGCGCGCACAGGTGTACAGCTCAATTACTGCGCGCCGCGTCTTCTGATCCCTACCTCGCTTGCCAACTCCACGCTTTGGCAATTTTCCGGTCAGTGCCTTTTTGGCTACGTAGTCACGGAAAGCTTCAACATGCTCAAGCTCTGGCATTCGCTCCAACAGTCCATCAAGCCCCAGCTCTCCATCCTCAAGAACTTGGATGACTTGTTCTGCAGCGCGCTGCAAAGCCCAATGCCTGAAGCGAAGCATCCATGACAGTGCATCCGTGTCACGCGCTGTTGTAACCGTGGTGCGAGGCATTCCATTCGCCTCCATGGTATCTAACCAGCTCCCCCAGCCATCCAACCTGTGCTCATACCAGCAGCGAGGGGTTCGCCACCACAGAGTGAGCCCATCATCTATGCGGGTTGCAGGCACACGCACCGGCATACGGAGCCCATGCTCGAAGCACTCAAGCGGCCACCCGAATATGCGAAATGTGCGGGAGTCTTCGTCAATTCGCGGGGTTATGCCAGTGAATAGCTCAATTATGTAAATTGGGGTTTCTTCTTCGGCAATTCGAAAATAGCGGCCACCAACCAATGCAACGGCCTCAATCTTGTGAAGCATGTTCTCCCCCTCGCCCCGTTACTGCGCCGCGCCTTTCGCGCGCCCAAGTGTTGCCATTCGCTGGCGCTGGCCGGCGAACGGCTGGCCAGCAGGCAAGGGCAGGGGCTTTGCCGTCTCGGGTGCCGGCTTTCTGGCGGTCGTGCCGGGTGTCGGTGTCGTGCTGGTGATCGTGAGCGGCGCAGCGGGCGGGCTGCTGCCGGGTGGTTAACCGCTGGCCGGCACTGCTCGGGTTAACCGCGTGGTGCTCGCTCGGCGCAGGCTGGGCGGCGTTGGGTGCCAGCTGTTCGGGGCGAACGTCCGCCCCGGCGGGAGGGATGCCGAGCCGTTGCACCAGGTGCGGGCGGGCATCGAGGCCAGCGGTCCCCCTGCTGTTGGCCCAGGTGGTGCGGATCGTCGCCGATTCCAGCGCCAGCCCGAGCAGCACCAGGGCGGCGCGGCGCTCGATGCTGGCGGGCTGCGCCCGGCGGCGAGCCCCAGTTGCTCGGGCCTGTTCGGTGGCTGGCGCAGGTGCGGCGGATCGCCAGGGCGACCATGGGCCAGCAGGCGAAGGGCGGCCCGTTGTCGTGCCGAATCGAGGTCGGCCAGGCCGGCGCTGTGGTGCCTTTCGGCGGGCTGGTGCGTTGAGCCGGGCGCCAGCCGCCGGCGCCGACGTTGAGCACCATGAATCGGCTGCAGGCCACGGCTGGCGCGGGTTTGCGGCCTGTGCGCCGGCCCGGTGGATGCGCCGAAAGCGGAACACGTGGAACACCTTGGAACACGCCGGAACAGAATCGGTGTTCCAGCTGGCGCAGTTCGTAAAGTCCTTATAAATCAATGACTTGCGAAAAGGCGGAACACCGGAACACGTGGAACACGCAAAAAACAGGGGGTACGGATAACGCATGCTCAAACCACCCTGCCGAACTGGCCGTGCACCACGTTGCCGGCGGCGAGTTTGTCCAGGTGGTCGGCGTACCACTGGACCATGGTGCGGCGCTGCTCCAGGTACTTGGCCTTGTTGTAGATGCCGCGCACGCCGGGGGCCTTGTGGCTCAACTGGGCTTCGATGTGGTCGGCGTCGAAGCCGTGTTCGTTGAGGATGGTGCTGGCCAGGTGGCGGAAGCCGTGGCCGGTCTGCCGGCCTTCGTAGCCGAGGCGGCGCAGGGCCATCAGGAATACGGTGTCGCTGCGCGGCTTGGTGCGGTCGCTGCGCCCGGGGAACAGCAGGGGATAGGCCCCGGTGATGGTGCGCAGCTCCTCCAGTGCCTCGATGGCTTGGCGGGGGAGCGGCACCAGGTGTTCGCGGCCACCCTTGCGGCCCTTGCGCTGCTCGGGGATGGTCCATAGCTGGCGCTCGAAGTCGAATTCCGACCACTCGGCTTCGCGCAGCTCGGAAGGGCGGACGGCCAGCAGGGACAGCAGGTGAAGCCCGAGGCGCACGTCATGGGCATGGGGATAGGCCCGGATGGCGCGCAGCAGGGCCGGCAGCTCATCGAGGGAGACGTGGGCGTAGTTGTCGGCGGTCGGGGCTTGGATGAACTTGTGCAGCCCTTCCAGCGGGTTGTAGCTGGCGCGGCCGGTCACTCGGGCCAGGTCGTAGGCATCCTTGCAGTAGGCCCGGACCCTGCTCAGCTGTTCGAGGATGCCTTTGCGCTCCATCCCTCGCAGCAGTTCCAGCCATTCCATGGTGGTGATCTCGGCGAAGGCCCGCTTCCCGAAGGTGGGGAACACGTGCAGCTCCAGGGCACCGAGGATGCGCTTTGCCGTGCCGGGATCCCAACTGGCCAGGCGGGAGCTGTGCCACTCCCTCGCCAGGGCCTCGAACGTGCTGTTGGTGGCGGCCAGCTCGGCGGTCTTGCGGGCCTGCCTGCTCACCATGGGGTTCTTGCCTGCAGCCTGATCGGCGCGCAGCTCGGCGGCCTTCTGGCGGGCGAGGGCGCCGCCAACCTCGGGATACCCGCCCAGCCCCAGCCAGGACCACTTACCGTCCGGTTTCTTGTAGCGGAGTTCCCAGGACTTCTGCCCGTTGGGCTTTACCCGGAAGTACAGGCCGGCGCCATCCAGCTCCCGGTAGGTGCTGGCTTCGGGTTCGAGGCTGGCCAGGGTGGTATCCGCCAGCGGGCGGCGCTTGATGTCTGCTCGCTTCATCCGTGTACGCCTCGGGTTCAAGTAATCACGAAGCATACACAGGGGCATACACCGCGCCCAGTGCTATAGCGAGACAAAACGAGACAAGCAGAAACAAGAAAGCCCGCACGGGGCGGGCTTCTTGGGGCGTTTCAGATACATCATGAGACAACCTGAAACTAGTATTTGGTGGCTACGCAGGGACTTGAACCCCGGACCCCAGCATTATGAATGCCGTGCTCTAACCAGCTGAGCTACGTAGCCAACGGCGCGCATTATTCTCTCCGGCGGGGCGCCTGTCAACCCCTCGATGCAGAAAAAATTCCAGTCCGATCAAACGCTTGCCGCCGTCCCATGGTTGCCGGTGAGCAGCCGTCCGGCATGACGGCCGCAGTGCCGCTCCTCAGCCCGGCATGGGCGCGGGGTTCTTCACCGTGGCCAGCTCGGGGTGGGCGACCAGCTTGTCGATGTGCAGCTCGGGATTGTCCAGCCAGGCCTCGGTCAGTACCCGGTAGTGCTCCATGTCGCGGCAGCGCATGCGCAGGCTGTAGTCGAAGGTGCCGCTGATCAGGCGGCACTCGAGCACCTGCGGGCAGGCGCGCATGCAGGCCTCGAAGGCCTTCTGCGCGGCACGCCCGCTCTGGTTGGACAGCGCCACCAGCACCAGCAGCGACAGGCCGGGGGAGACCTGCTGCAGGTCGACGATGGCGCCGTAGCCGAGGATCACGCCCATGCGCTCCAGCTTGCGCACCCGCTCGAGGCACGGCCGCGGGGTCAGGTGCACCAGCTCGGAGAGCTTCTGGTAGGTGATCCGCCCGTTGTGGCGCAGCACCTCGATGATCGCCTGGTCGATGCGGTCGAGGGGCAGGTTGTGGTCGGGGCTGGCGTCGGACATGGCATCACTTCAGGCGGTTGGAGAGAAACTGTTGCAGGCGTTCGCTGGACGGATGGTCGAGGATCTGCGCCGTGCCCTGCTCCTCGACGCGGCCCTGGTGGAGGAACAGCACCTGGCTGGAGACCTGGCGGGCGAAGCCCATCTCGTGGGTGACCATGATCATGGTGCGACCCTCCTCGGCGAGAGTCTGGATCACCTTGAGCACTTCGCCAACCAGTTCCGGGTCGAGGGCCGAGGTCGGCTCGTCGAACAGGATGATCTCCGGCTCCATGGCCAGGGCGCGGGCGATGGCCACGCGCTGCTGCTGGCCGCCGGAGAGGAACGCCGGGTACTGCCCGGCGACCCGCGCCGGCAGGCCGACCTTGTCCAGGTAGGCGCGGGCGCGCTCCTCGGCTTCGCGGGCCGGGACGCCGAGCACCTGGCGCGGCGCCATGGTGATGTTGTCCAGCACGCTCAGGTGGCTCCACAGGTTGAAGTGCTGGAACACCATGGCCAGGCGGGTGCGCAGGCTCTGCAGCTGGGCCTTGTCGGCGACGCTGTTGCCGTTGCGCCCCTGGCGCATGGCGATGGTCTGGCCGTCGAGGGTGATGCTGCCCGCATCGGGCTGCTCGAGGAAGTTGATGCAGCGCAGCATGGTGCTCTTGCCCGAGCCGCTGGTGCCGATCAGGCTGATCACGTCGCCGCTGCGGGCGTCGAGCGACACGCCCTTGAGCACCTCGTTGTCGCCGTAGCGCTTGTGCAGGTCGGCCACCTGCAGCTTGTGCAGGGTGGTGCCGGCGACGCTGTGGGGCTGGGTGGCGGGGCGGGCGGAGAGGAGGCCGGCCGGGCTGGCGGGCATGGCGTAGGCGGTCTGGTTCATCACGAGTTACCCCCGGGTTGGGCCGAGAAAGGTCATCCAGCGGCGTTCGGCGAGACGGAACAGGCCGACCAGCAGGAAGGACAGCAGCATGTAGAGCAGGGCGGCGATGCCGAAGGCCTGGAAGGTCATGAAGGTGGCGGCGTTGGCGTCGCGGGCGACCTTGAGGATGTCCGGCACGGTGGCGGTGAACGCCAGCGAGGTGGCGTGCAGCATGAGGATCACCTCGTTGCCGTAGTAGGGCAGGGCGCGGCGCAGCGCCGAGGGGATGATCAGGTGCAGGTACAGGCGCCAGCCGGTGAGGCCGTAGGCGCGCGCGGCTTCTATCTCGCCGTGGGGAATGTTGCGGATCGCCCCGGCGAAGATCTCCACCGTGTAGGCGCAGGTGTTCAGCGCGAAGGCGAGGATGGTGCAGTTGATCGCCTCGCGGAAGAAGGCGTCGAGCAGCGGCTGGGCGCGCACCGCCTCCAGGCTGTACAGGCCCGTGTAGCAGATCAGCAGCTGGATATACAGCGGCGTGCCGCGGAACAGCCAGGTGTAGAACTGCACCGGCCAGCGCAGCAGGCGGTTGCGCGACACGCGGGCGATGGCCAGCGGCAGGGCGAGGACGAAGCCCAGGCCGATGGAGGCGACCAGCAGCCAGAGGGTCATGGCCAGGCCGGAGCGGTTGTAGCCGTCGTTCCACAGGAAGGCCAGGCCGTACTGTTGCAGCAGCTCGATCATGGCGCCAGCTCCTTGATGCCGGTGTTGTAGTGGCGCTCCAGGCGGCGGAACACCAGGTTGGACAGGCTGGTGATCAGCAGGTAGACCAGGCCGGCGATGAGCAGGAACTGGAACGGCTCGCCGCTACTCTTGCCGGCGTTCTGCACCGCCTTGACCAGATCGGAGAGGCCGATGATCGACACCAGCGCGGTGGCCTTGAGCAGCACCAGCCAGTTGTTCCCGAGGCCCGGCAGGGCGAAGCGCATCATCTGCGGGAACAGCACCAGGCGGAAGCGCTTGAGCGCGCCGAGGCCGTAGGCGGTGGCCGCCTCCAGCTGGCCGCGCGGCACGCTGAGGATGGCGCCGCGGAAGGTCTCGGTGAAGTAGGCGCCGTAGATGAAGCCGAGGGTGGCCACGCCGGCGCTGAACGGGTCGATCTCGATGTAGTCCCAGCCCAGCGCGTCGGTCAGCTCGTTGAGCCAGGTCTGCAGGCTGTAGAAGATCAGCAGGATCAGCACCAGGTCGGGCACGCCGCGGATCAGCGTGGTGTAGCCGGTGGCCAGCAGGCGCAGCCAGCGCAGCGGGGCGAGCTTGGCGCTGGCGCCGAGCAGGCCGAGGGCCACGCTGAGCAGCAGCGACAGCGCGGCCAGTTTCAGCGTCATCCAGGTGCCCTGCAGCAGCAGGGGGCCGAAGCCGTGCAGGTCGAGGACCGGCAGGCCGAGGGAGAGCAGGAGGTCATTCACGATGGAATACCTGTTCGGAATGGCGAGGGCGGGGCCCGGCCGCCTGGGCAGGCGGGCCGGGCGGTGGCGCGCTTACTCGTGGTAGATGTCCTGCGGACCGAAGTACTTGCGCTCGATGGCCTTGTAGGTGCCGTCGGCGTGCAGGGCGGCGATGCCCTTGTTGAGCAGCGCCTTCAGCTCGGCGTCGTTCTTGCGCAGGCCGATGGCGATCACCGAGGGCAGGCCCGGATCGAGGATCGCCGGGCCGCTGTGGAAGGCCTGGCCCTTGGGCAGGGAGAGGAAGTTCAGCTCGGCTTCCAGCTTGTCGGTGACGATGGCGTCGAGGCGGCCGTTGGCCAGGTCGGCGTAGTTCTGGTCCATCGACTGGTAGGCCTTGATCTGCGCGCCGGCCGGGGCCAGCTTGGCGCGGGCGTAGACTTCCTGGATGGAACCCTGCAGCACGCCGACCTGCTTGCCCGCCAGCGATTCCGGGGTTTCGCCGAAGCCGGCGTCCTTGCGGGTGACCACCGAGGTGGGGCTGAGGAACAGCTTGTCGGAGAAGTCGATCTGCTTCTCGCGGGCCGGGGTGACGGCCATCGACGACATGATGCCGTCGAACTTGCGGGCGCGCAGGGCGGGGATCAGGCCGTCGAAGTCATTGGTCACCCAGGTGCACTTGACCTCCAGCTTGGCGCAGATGGCGTTGCCCAGCTCGATGTCGAAGCCCTTGAGGCTGCCGTCGGCGGCCACCGACTCGAAGGGCGGATAGTCGGGGAACACCCCGAAGCGGATTTCCTTCCACTCCTTGGCCTGGGCCAGTCCGGCGGACAGGGGGAGGACGACTGCGGCTACCAGCGTGCAGAATTTTTTCATGGAGGTGTTCCACTGTAGGTCTTGTTCTTGTTGTGCCACGGGCCTGGACCGGGCGGTGCGGACCGCCGGGCCGGCTTCGGCTGGGCACAGAGAATGACCTGTGGCGTGCCGCCATTGGTGTCGTAAGGGGCTGTCCGCCGGGCAAGAAATCGTTGTTAAACAACCGAAAACAGCAGAATCGGCTGTCGCCTGCTGCTTTTATGTTCCGGGGGCGCCGGCGGTGTCGCAAATCTGTACGAGCGCGCACTCACTTGTAGGCCGCCAGCAGCAGGTTGCTCTCCGAGTTGGCGACGCCCTTGATCGCGCGCAGCTCGCGCAGCACCCGGTCGAATTCGACCAGGGTGCCGGTATGGATCTCCGCCACCAGATCCCAGCGGCCATTGGTGGTATGCACCTGCACCACCTCGGGGATCTGCCGCAGGGCGGCGATCACCGCGTCGCTGGCGCCGCCGCGCAGCTCGATCAGGGTGATGGCGCGCACGCCGCTGCTTTCCAGCTCGTTGCGCAGCTTGATGGTGAAGCCGACCAGCAGGCCCGAGCGCTGCAGGCGGTCGATGCGGTTCTGCACCGTGCCGCGCGACACCTTGAGGCGTTCGGCCAGGGCGGCGGTGGAGGCGCGACCGTCCTCGCGCAGCAGGGCGAGCAGGCGGCGGTCGAGGTCGTCAGGTTGGTCATGCATGGGCGTCACCGGGCTGGGCGGGAAGGGTTTTGACAAAATGTCAGCGCATCCTGACTTTTTGCTTTGTCATTGTACGAAAAATGTAATTTATCTATCTATCTGCTAGGCGGCCACTTTCCTAGAATTTTCCCACCATTTCACTCAACCGGAGCCGCCATCGTGTCTGCCCTTCATGCCCCGTCCCCCCTGCCCAAGACCGTCAGCCTGGTCGGGGCGCCCACCGATGTCGGCGCCGGCGCCCGCGGTGCCTCCATGGGGCCGGAGGCCCTGCGCGTCGCCGGCCTGGAGGGCGCGCTGCGCGAGCGCGGCTTCCACGTGCTCGACCGCGGCAACCTGAGCGGCCCGGCCAATCCCTGGCTGCCGCCGCGGCAGGGCTACCGCCATCTGGCGGAAGTGATCGCCTGGAACCAGGCGGTGCACGACGCCATCTACGCCGAGCTGCGCGAGGAGCGCCTACCGATCCTGCTCGGCGGCGACCACTGCCTGGGCGTCGGCTCGATCAGCGCGGTGGCCCGCCACTGCCGCGATACCGGCAGGAAGCTGAGGATCATCTGGCTGGACGCCCACGCCGACTTCAACACCTCGCAGCTCACCCCCTCGGGCAACCTCCACGGCATGCCGGTGGCCTGCCTGTGCGGCGACGGCCCGCGCGAGCTGGTCGAGATGGCCGGCGCGGTGCCGGCGATCCAGCCGCAGTGGATCCGCCAGATCGGCATCCGCAGCGTCGACGAGGGCGAGCGCGTGCGCGTCCACGAGGCCGGCCTCGAGGTGATGGACATGCGCTACCTCGACGAGGTGGGCATGCGCACCGCCATGCAGCAGGCGCTGGCCGACCTCGACGACGACACCCACCTGCACGTCAGCTTCGACGTCGACTTCCTCGACCCGGAGATCGCCCCCGGCGTCGGCACCACGGTGCCGGGCGGGCCGAGCTACCGCGAGGCGCAGCTGTGCATGGAGATGATCGCCGACACCGGCCTGTTGCGCTCGCTGGACATCGTCGAGCTGAATCCGGCGCTGGACCAGTGCAACCGCACCGCCCGGGTGGCGGTGGAGCTGACCGAGAGCCTGTTCGGCAAGTCGACGCTGATGCGCGCCGCGCGCTGACGCGATCCTTCCCCACGGCATGACGAGCGGGGCCGCCGCAGGGCGGCCCCGCTCGTTTGCTTTGCAGTCTCGGTCTGCGGCCAGCGCCCTGACCACGGAGACGGCAAAACGCCCCGGGCCTGGCGGCGCGGGGCGTCCGGTGTTGCGCGTTGGCCGATCAGGCGCGCTTGAGCAGCGGCTGCTCGACGCCCTCGCCGAGCAGGGCGAACAGGTTCTTCGGGTCGCGCGGGCTGGGCACCAGCTCGATCAGGCTGCCGATGTCCAGGCGCTCGGCGACGTCGCGCACGTAGCGCAGGGCCGAGTAGTCCTCGAGGGCGAAGCCCACCGAGTCGAACAGGGTGACTTCTGCTTCGCTGCGCCGGCCGGCGGCGGCGCCGCTCAGCACCTGCCACAGCTCGGTGGTCGGCGAGCCGGCCGGCAGCTGCTGGATCTCGCCCTCGATGCGGCTCTGCGGTTCGTACTCGACGAACACGCTGGCCGCCTCGACGATGCTGCGGTGCAGCTCGGTCTTGCCCGGGCAGTCGCCGCCCACGCCGTTGAGGTGCATGCCCGGCTCGATCATCTCCGGGGTGAGGATGGTGGCGTTGGTCTTGTCGGCGGTCACCGTGGTGACGATGTCGGCGCCGCGTACCGCCGCAGCGGTGGACTCGGCGATGATCACCTTGATGCCCGGGAAGCCGGCCAGGTTGCGTGCCAGCTTGCGGGTGGCCTGCGGATCGACGTCGTACAGGCGGATCTCGTCGATGCCAAGGATGTGGTGGAAGGCGATGGCCTGGAACTCGCTCTGCGAGCCGTTGCCGATCAGCGCCATGCTGCGCGCGTTCTTGCGTGCCAGCACGCTGGCGGCCAGCACCGAGGTGGCGGCGGTGCGCAGAGCGGTGGTCAGGGTCAGCTCGCTGAGCAGCACCGGCTTGCCGGTGGCGACGTCGCCGAGGGCGCCGAAGGCCATCACGGTGAGCATGCCGTCGCGGGTGTTCTTCGGATGGCCGTTGACGTACTTGAACGCGTACAGCGCGGCGTCGGACACCGGCATCAGCTCGATCACGCCGTCGGCCGAGTGGTTGGCCACCCGGGCGCACTTCTCGAACTCCGGCCAGCGCAGGTAGTCCTGGCGCAGGTACTCGGTCATCTCGGCCAGGCAGGTGGTCAGGCCCTGGCGGGCCACCAGACGGCTCAGGTCGTTGACGTCGATATAGCGGGTCATCTTGTTGTTCCTCTTGGCTATCGGCTCGGGCGGCCAGCGGCGCGGGGCCGCTCCTGGCTGCGGCCAGTCCGCGGTACGCGTCTGGCGATGCAGCTATTGTCGGCCGGCAGAGCCGACAATCCCGGCTGATCTGCTGTCGCCGCCCAGCCTGGAAAGCTGAAAGGCAAGGCGAGGCAGCCGATTCGGCTGCGCTGGCGAGCGCCTGAAGGAAGAGGAAGGGCAGAAAGCACAAGCCCCGCACGGGGCGGGGCTTGTCGGCAGGCGGGGAGGCTCAGACGTTGAAGCGGAAGTGCATCACGTCGCCGTCCTTGACGATGTAGTCCTTGCCTTCCAGGCGCCACTTGCCGGCTTCCTTGGCGCCGGCTTCGCCGCGGTACTGGATGAAGTCGTCGTAGGCGATGACCTCGGCGCGGATGAAGCCCTTCTCGAAGTCGGTGTGGATCACCGCGGCGGCCTGCGGCGCGGTGGCGCCGATCTTCACGGTCCAGGCGCGCACTTCCTTCACCCCGGCGGTGAAGTAGGTCTGCAGGCCGAGCAGCTGGTAGCCGGCGCGGATCACCCGGTTGAGGCCCGGCTCTTCCATGCCCATCGACTCGAGGAACATCTGCTTTTCCTCGTCGTCGTCGAGCTCGGCGATCTCCGCCTCGATCTTGTTGCACACCGGCACCACGATGGCGCCTTCTTCCTCGGCGATGGCGCGCACCACGTCGAGGTGGGGGTTGGCGTCGAAGCCGTCCTCGGCGACGTTGGCGATGTACATCACCGGCTTGCTGGTCAGCAGGTGGAAGCCGCGGATGACGCGCTTCTGTTCCTCGTCCATGTGCTTCATCAGCGAGCGCGCCGGCTTGCCTTCGGTGAAGTGCGGGATCAGCTGCTCGAGGATGGCCTTCTGCGCCAGGGCTTCCTTGTCGCCGCCCTTGGCGTTGCGCTGCACCTTCTGCAGCTGTTTCTCGCAGCTGTCGAGGTCGGCGAAGATCAGCTCGAGGTCGATGATCTCGATGTCGCGCCGGGGATCGACCGAGTTGGACACGTGGATCACGTTGTCGTCCTCGAAGCAGCGCACCACGTGGGCGATGGCGTCGGTCTCGCGGATGTTGGCGAGGAACTTGTTGCCCAGGCCCTCACCCTTGGAGGCGCCGGCGACCAGGCCGGCGATGTCGACGAATTCCATGGTGGTCGGCAGCACGCGCTCGGGCTTGACGATCTCGGCCAGGGCGTCGAGGCGCGGGTCGGGCATCGGCACGATGCCGCTGTTCGGCTCGATGGTGCAGAACGGGAAGTTCTCCGCGGCGATGCCGGACTTGGTCAGGGCGTTGAACAGGGTGGACTTGCCGACGTTGGGCAGGCCGACGATGCCGCAGTTGAATCCCATGGTGTATCCCTCGCGGAGATGAATTCGGTCGAAAAGGGGGGCGTCAGGCTTTCTGGCTGTGCAGCTGCTGCATGGCCTTGGTCCAGTCGCCGGCGAGCATGTCCGGCAGCACGCCGAGGGCGAAGTCGATGCTCGCCTCGAGCTTTTCCTGTTCGCTGCGCGGGGCCCGGCCGAGGACGAAGCCGGAGACGAGATTCTTGTCGCCGGGATGGCCAATGCCGAGCCGCAGGCGATAGAAGGAATTCTGGTTGCCGAGCTGGGCGATGATGTCCCTGAGCCCGTTGTGCCCGCCGTGGCCGCCGCCCTGCTTGAGCTTGGCGGTGCCGGGGGGCATGTCGAGTTCGTCGTGGGCCACCAGGATGGCCGCCGGCGGAATGCGGAAGAAGTTCGCCAGCGCCGCCACGGACTGGCCGCTGCGGTTCATGTAGGTGGTGGGAATGAGCAGACGAACGTCGCGGCCCTGATGGCTGAACTTGCCGATCAGGCCGAAGTACTTCTTGTCCACGCCGAGGTTGACGCCCAGCTTGCGGGCCAGTTCCTCGACGAAAAGAGCCCCTGCGTTGTGCCGGGTCTGTTCGTATTCCGGACCGGGGTTACCGAGGCCGACGATCAGTTGGATGGCAGTCACGACAGGGGCTCTCTCAGACGTGCAGGCGATTATCAGGCGCGCACGAAGTCCATGTGCAGGGCGAAGCCCTTGGACGGATGACGCTGGATGGCCTTGATCACCACGTTCTGCACGACGCCGTCGATGTTCAGGGCGACGGTGTTGGCGAACACGGCCTGGTCTTCCAGCAGCTTGACGACTTCGCGGGCTTCCATGCAGATGGACTGCGGAGCCTGCTCGCCGCCGTAGACGACGGCCGGAACCAGGTTGGCGTTACGACGCAGGCGGCGGCTCGCACCTTTCCCCAGGTCGGAACGCGCTTGGGCATTCAGGGTGAAGTTGGTCATTGCAGTTCTCCAGAATGACAACAACGCCCGACACGCTTGCGACCAGCGTTCGGGCGGTTGCTTGTAGGCCCCGCAAGGCGGGGCGGTTATATCGGCGCCCGTTCCTCAGCGGAACATGGCGCTGATGGATTCCTCGTTGCTGATGCGGCGCACGGCCTCGGCGACCACCGGACCGATGTCCAGCTGGCGGATGCGCTCGCAGGCCTGGGCAGCGGCGGACAGCGGGATGGTGTTGGTCACCACCAGCTCGTCCAGCGTCGAATTCTCGATGTTCTCGATGGCGCGGCCGGACAGCACCGGGTGGGTGCAGTAGGCGTAGACCTTGGCGGCACCGTGCTTCTTCAGCGCGGTGGCGGCATGGCACAGGGTGCCGGCGGTGTCGACCATGTCGTCGACCAGCACGCAGGTGCGGCCCTCGACGTCGCCGATGATGTGCATCACCTCGGAGACGTTGGCCTTCGGACGGCGCTTGTCGATGATCGCCAGGTCGACGCCCAGGCTCTTGGCCACGGCGCGGGCACGCACCACGCCGCCGATGTCCGGGGAGACGATCATCAGGTTCTCGAAGCGCTGGGCCTGGATGTCGTCGACCAGGGTCGGCGAGCCGTAGATGTTGTCCACCGGCACGTCGAAGAAGCCCTGGATCTGGTCGGCGTGCAGGTCGACGGTGAGCACGCGGTCGATGCCGACCACGGTCAGCATGTCGGCCACCACCTTGGCGCTGATCGCCACGCGGGCGGAGCGCGGGCGGCGGTCCTGGCGGGCATAGCCGAAGTAGGGGATGACCGCGGTGATGCGGCTGGCCGAGGAACGACGGAAGGCGTCGGCCATCACGATCAGTTCCATCAGGTTGTCGTTGGTCGGCGCGCAGGTCGGCTGGATCAGGAACACATCCTTGCCGCGCACGTTCTCGTTGATTTCGACACTGCTTTCGCCGTCGGAGAACTTGCCTACGGAAACGTCACCGAGGGGGATGTGCAGCTGACGCACGACACGGCGGGCGAGATCGGGGTTGGCGTTCCCCGTGAAGACCATCATCTTGGACACGCGCAGTACCTGCCGGCTGAGGGTGGGCCTGGATGAACAAAAAACCTTTGTGACCTCGCGGTCATGACCGCAAAACCACAAAGGTTTTTCAGGAATATGGCAGGGGCGGCTGGATTCGAACCAACGCATGGCAGGATCAAAACCTGCTGCCTTACCGCTTGGCGACGCCCCTGTGGCGTAAATCGAATGTGGAACCGGAAACACGACCCTCGGAGAGGTTATGGCAGGGGCGGCTGGATTCGAACCAACGCATGGCAGGATCAAAACCTGCTGCCTTACCGCTTGGCGACGCCCCTGTATCGTATAACCGAATGCCTTGCATTCACTTCCCGCGCACTGCCTCGAGACTGCGGTGCAACATCGAGATGTTGCTACCCCGTGCCACGAAGCTTGGCAGAGTGCCCGGAAGCTGGCGCGAGACTTTATCAGCATCGTCGCGGTTTGGGAAGCTCCCAAACACACAAGCTCCGGTGCCGGTCATTCTTGCGGGAACAAAATTGTTCAGCAAGTTCAAGGCGTTACGTACTTCTGGGTAACGCTGCTCGACCACCGGCTGGCAGTCGTTACGACCGCCCCCTGCGGGAAGGCCGCAAACTCTAATGGCCGGGGTGTCGCGTGTCAACTCCGGCGCGGAGAAAATTTCTGCTGTACTGACAGACACTTGCGGCACCGCAACGAGAAACCAGGGCTCTTCCAGCTCGACCGGCACCAGCTGCTCGCCGACGCCGCCGGCGAAGGCGGCGCGGCCGCGGACGAACACCGGGACGTCGGCGCCCAGCGACAGGCCGAGCTCGGCCAGGCGGTCGAGGCCGAGGCCGGTCCGCCACAGGTGGTCGAGGCCGAGCAGGGTGGTGGCGGCATCCGAGCTGCCGCCGCCGATGCCGCCGCCCATCGGCAGGCGCTTGTCCAGCCAGATGTCGGCGCCCAGCGGCGTGCCGGATGCCTGCTGGAGCAGGCGCGCGGCGCGCACGATCAGGTTGCTGTCGTGGGGCACCCCGGCGATCTCGCTGTGCAGGCGGATCTCGCCGTCCTCGCGCAGGCGGAAGCCCAGTTCGTCGCCGTGGTCGAGGAACTGGAACACCGTCTGCAGCTCGTGATAGCCGTCGGCGCGGCGGCCGAGGATGTGCAGGAACAGGTTGAGCTTGGCCGGGGCCGGCAGGATCAGGGTGGCGTCGTGCATGTCGGTCATGGGCGGTGGGCGGTCACAGACCGAGGCGGCGCGGCTGCCAGTCCTTGATCACCAGGGTGATGTCGAGGTTCTCGCCCAGCAGCTTGAGGCGTTGCGGCAGCCAGAAGCCGTTCTGCTCGCGGTAGTCGGCGTATTCGATCCGCCAGCCGTCCTGCTCCAGGCGCGCCAGGCGGCTGTCGGCGTCGAGGGTCAGCCGGCTCTTGCTGTCCGGCGCCGGCAGGCCGCGGATCCACCACAGCAGGTGCGACACCGGCAGGCGCCAGCCGATCTGCTCCTCGAGCAGCGCCTCGGGTGATGCGGCCTGGTAGCGCCCCTGGTTGGCCACCTCGAGGAGGATGTCGCCCTCGCGGCCGGTCAGGCGGGTGGCGCCGCGGCCGAGCGGGCCGGACAGGCGGATGTCGTAATAGTCGCGGCGCTGCAGCCAGAACAGCACGCCGCTGCCGGAGTCCTGCGGCGCGCGGATGCCGACCTTGCCGCTGATCTGCCAGCCGTCGATGGCGGCGACCTGGGTCTTGTGGCTGCGCCAGGCGGCGGGGCTGCCCTGGCCGCCGACATCCTCGCGCGGGCCGATGCCGGCGCAACCGGCGAGCAGCAGCAGGCCGGCGAGCAGCAGGTGGTGCAGTCTCACGGCTTCACCTTGCCGGTCAGGCGCTTGAGGGTGTCGCGCAGGATATCGCTGTCCGGCGTGTCGGCCAGGGCCTTGCGCCAGACTTCGCGGGCCTCGGCCTGCTTGCCGCTGGCCCACAGCACCTCGCCGAGGTGGGCGGCGACCTCATGGTCGGGCATGCGCGCCAGGGCCTGGCGCAGCAGCTTTTCGGCTTCGGCCAGATTGCCCAGGCGGTAGTTGACCCAGCCGAGGCTGTCGAGGATCGCCGGGTCGTCCGGGTTCAGCGCGTAGGCCTTCTCGATCAGTGCGTGGGCCTCGGCGTAGCGGGTGGTGCGGTCGGCCAGGGTGTAGCCGAGGGCGTTGAGGGCCATGGCGTTTTCCGGCTCGCGCCCGATGATGAAGCGCAGGTCGCGCTCCAGCCCGGCCAGGTCGCCGCGCTTCTCGGCCAGCATGGCGCGGGTGTAGAGCAGGTTGAGATCCTCGGGGAACTGCTCGAGCGCTTCGGCAGTGCGCTGCCAGGCGTCGTCGAGGCGATCCTGGTTGGTCAGGCTCTCGATCTCGATCAGGTACAGCTGCAGGGCGTAGTCCGGCTGGCTGTCGCGGGCGCCGGCCAGCAGGCGCTGGGCCTCGGCGACGCGCCCGTTCTTGACCAGCAGCTCGGTGCGACGCACCTGCGCCGCCAGGTAGTCGTTGCCCGGGCCGACCGCGGCGTATTCGCGCAGCGCGGTGGCGCGATCGCCGTCCTGCTCGGCGATGCGGCCGAGGTTGAGGTGGGCGGCGTCGACGTGGGCGTCGCGCTCGATCAGCTCCTGCAGCAGCGGGCGGGCCTCGTCCCAGGCCTCGGCCTCGAGGCTGACCAGGGCCAGCGACAGGCGCAGGTCGTCGTCCTCGGGGAAGCGCCTGAGCAGTTCGCGGAACTGCAGGTGGGCATCCTCCAGGCGCTCGTCCTCGAGCAACTGGCGGGCGTAGGTCAGGCGCAGGCGCTTGTCGTCGGGGTGCAGGCGGATGCCGCCCTCGAGCACCCTGAGGGCCTCGTCGCCGCGGCCGAGCGAGCGCAGCAGGCGGGCGCGCAGCAGTAGCGGGGCGACCTCGCGGCTGCCGGCTGGGTGCGCCTCCAGGCTGGCCAGCGCCTCCTCGCTGCGGCCGTCCTGCTGCAGCAGCACGGCGCGGCCGAACAGCAGCTGGGCGTTGTCCGGATGGCGCTCGAGCAGGCGCTCGAAGCTCTGCCGCAGGCCGGCGCGGGCCTCGGGGTCGAGCTGGGCGGCGCTGAGGGCGAGGAAGTCGAAGTGGGTGTCGCCCTTGGCCTTGAGCACCTGCTCCATGTAGCCCATGGCCTCGTCGTGGCGGCCGGCGCGGGCCAGCTGGATGGCGGCGATGCGCTGGGCGTCGAGGTTGTCCGGGGCGCTGTCGGCCCACAGCAGGGCGGTCTCCAGGGCGGCCTCGTCGGCGCCCAGGTATTCGGCGATGCGGAAGGCGCGCTCGGCCACCGCCGGATCGCCGGTGGCGCGGGCCTGCTCCATGTAGTTGGCCAGGGCGATGTCGAAGCGGTCGCGCTGGCCGGCCAGCTCGGCCACCAGCAGGCTGTACAGGGTGTCCTGGCTGAATGAGGCGCTGGGCGCGGCGGGCTTGGCCGGCGCCGCGGTCGACTCGGACGCAGGCGGGTTGCCGTCGGGGCTAGTGGAGGGCAGGAACTGGCAACCGCCCAGCAACGCCAGGGCAGTCAGCAGCGCGAGGGATTTGTTCATGGCAGGCATACGCGGGCTCACCGGCAGGTCGGGCAATCATGACACAAGCGGGGGGGCAATCCCATGGCTGCAGGTGGCCATCGTCGCCTGCGGCGGCTAGGCAGTTGTCCTGTATCGCGCCAAGTAGGACAATTGTCGGCTTTCCAGGTCACCTCAGCGTCCCCGCATGGCTTTTCTCGCCCTCGGCATCAACCACAAAACCGCATCGGTGGCGGTCCGCGAGCGCGTGGCCTTCGGCCCCGAGCAGCTGGTCGACGCCCTGCAGCAGCTGTGCCGGGTGACGCCGTGCCGCGAGGCGGCGATCCTCTCCACCTGCAACCGCAGCGAGCTGTACCTGGCGCTGGACGAGGCGCGTGCGGAGGAAATCCTCGCCTGGCTGGCCGGCTACCACGGCCTCAGCCTCGACGAGCTGCGCGCCTGCGCCTACATCCACCAGGGCAACGAGGCGGTGCGCCACATGATGCGCGTGGCCTGCGGCCTGGACTCGATGATCCTCGGCGAGCCGCAGATCCTCGGCCAGATGAAGGACGCCTACGCCAGCGCGCAGCAGGCCGGCACCCTCGGCCCGCTGCTCGGCCGGCTGTTCCAGGCCACCTTCAGCACCGCCAAGACGGTGCGCACCGACACCCGCATCGGCGAGAACCCGGTGTCGGTGGCCTTCGCCGCGGTGAGCCTGGCCAAGCAGATCTTCAGTGACCTCGGCCGCAGCCAGGCGCTGCTGATCGGCGCCGGCGAGACCATCGCCCTGGTCGCCCGCCACCTGCACGAGCAGGGGGTCAAGCGCATCGTGGTGGCCAACCGCACCCTCGAGCGCGCCAGTGCGCTGGCCGGCGAGGTCGGCGGCCAGGCCGTGCTGCTCGCCGACATTCCCGAGCAGCTGGTGGGCAGCGACATCGTCATCAGCTCCACCGCCAGCCCGCTGCCGATCCTCGGCAAGGGCGCCGTCGAGCGCGCGCTGAAGAAGCGCAAGCACCGCCCGGTGTTCATGGTCGACATCGCCGTGCCGCGCGACATCGAGCCGGAGGTCGGCGAGCTGGACGACGTCTACCTGTACACCGTCGACGACCTGCACGAGGTGATCGCCGAGAACCTGCGCAACCGCCAGGACGCCGCGCGCGCCGCCGAGGAGCTGGTGGTGGCCGGGGTCGGCGCCTTCATTGAGCGCCTGCGCGAGCGCGACAGCGTCGACCTGCTGCGCGCCTACCGCTCCCGCGCCGAGCAGCTGCGCGACGAGGAGCTGGCCAAGGCCCTGCGCCTGCTCGGCAACGGCAGCCCGGCCGAGGAAGTGCTGGCCCAGCTGGCGCGGGGCCTGACCAACAAGCTGCTGCATGCGCCCAGCGTGCAGCTGAAGAAGTTTTCCGCCGCCGGCCGCCACGATGCGCTGGCCGTGGCCCAGGAACTGCTCGACCTTTCCGGCGAGCAGCATCGCTAACGCCCTGCGCGCCCGCCGAGCGGCGCGGCGCCAGCCATGGTGAACACGCCCCGATGAAAGCCTCGCTGCTGAACAAGCTCGATACCCTGCAGGACCGCTTCGAGGAGCTGACCGCGCTGCTCGGCGACGCCGAGGTGATCGGCGATCAGACCAAGTTCCGCGCCTACTCCCGCGAATACGCCGAGATCGAGCCGGTGATCGAAGCCTTCCGCGCCTTCCGCAAGGTGCAGGGCGACCTCGAGGGCGCCCAGGCGCTGCTCAAGGACAGCGACCCGGACCTGCGCGAGATGGCCGAGGAGGAGGTCGCCGCGGCCCGCGCGCAGCTCGAGGTGCTCGAGGCCAGCCTGCAGCGCATGCTGCTGCCGAAAGACCCCAACGACGGCCGCAACGTGTTCCTCGAGATCCGCGCCGGCACCGGCGGCGACGAGGCGGCGATCTTCTCCGGCGACCTGTTCCGCATGTACTCGCGCTACGCCGAGAAGCAGGGCTGGCGCGTCGAGATCCTCTCCGAGAGCGAGGGCGAGCACGGCGGCTACAAGGAGGTGATCGCCCGCGTCGAGGGCGACAACGTCTACGCCAAGCTCAAGTTCGAGTCCGGCGCCCACCGCGTGCAGCGCGTGCCGGAAACCGAATCCCAGGGCCGCATCCACACCTCGGCCTGCACCGTGGCGGTGCTGCCGGAGCCGGACGAGCAGGCGGCCATCGAGATCAACCCGGCCGACCTGCGCATCGACACCTACCGCGCTTCCGGCGCCGGCGGCCAGCACATCAACAAGACCGACTCGGCGGTGCGCATCACCCACCTGCCGACCGGGATGGTGGTCGAGTGCCAGGAAGAGCGCTCGCAGCACAAGAACCGCGCGCGGGCCATGGCCTGGCTGGCGGCCAAGCTGCAGGACCAGCAGGACGCCGCCGCGCACAGGGAGATGTCCGAGACGCGCAAGCTGCTGGTCGGCTCGGGCGACCGCTCCGAGCGCATCCGCACCTACAACTTCCCGCAGGGCCGGGTCACCGACCACCGCATCAACCTGACCCTGTACTCGCTGGGCGAGGTGCTGGGCGGTTCGGTGGAGCAGGTGATCGAGCCGCTGCTGCAGGAATACCAGGCCGACCAGCTGGCGGCGCTGGGCGACTGATCCAACGTCCGTAGGGTGCGCCGCGCGCACCGCGCAAATGCCATGGTGCGCACGGCGCACCCTACGCCCGGAGAGCGGCCATGCCCACCATCGAATCCCTGCTGAACGGCGCCGAGCTGCCCGACTCGCCGAGCGCCCGCCTGGACGCCGAGCTGCTGCTCGCCCATGCGCTCGGCAAGCCGCGCAGCTACCTGCGCACCTGGCCGGAGCGCGAGCCCGACGCCGCGCAGTGCGCCGCCTTCGCCGCGCTGCTGGCGCGCCGCAGCAAAGGCGAGCCGGTGGCCTACCTGCTCGGCCGCCAGGGCTTCTGGAGCCTGGAGCTGGAGGTGGCGCCGCACACCCTGATTCCCCGTCCGGACACCGAGCTGCTGGTGGAGACCGCGCTGGCGCTGGGCCCGGGCGGACCGGCGCGGGTGCTCGATCTCGGCACCGGCAGCGGCGCCATCGCCCTGGCCCTGGCCTGCGAGCGCCCGGCCTGGCAGGTGCTCGGCGTCGACCGGGTGGCCGAGGCGGTGCTGCTGGCCGAGCGCAACGGCGCGCGGCTCGGGCTGGCCAACGCCCGCTTCGTCGAAAGCCGCTGGTTTTCCGCGCTGGCCGGCGAACGCTTCGCGATGATCGTCGGCAATCCGCCGTACATCGCCGCGGACGACCGCCATCTGAGCGAGGGCGACGTGCGCTTCGAGCCGGCCAGCGCGCTGGTCGCAGGTGCCGACGGACTCGACGACATCCGCCAGATCGTCCATGAGGCGCCGGAGCACCTCGAAGCCGGCGGCTGGCTGCTGCTCGAGCACGGCTATGACCAGGCCGCGGCAGTGCGCGCGCTGTTCGCCGCCCGCGGCTTCACTGCCGTCGAGAGCCGCCGCGATCTCGGCGGTCACCAGCGCATCACCCTCGGCCAATGGGAGGAAGACGCCCATGCTGAGTGACGACGAGCTGCTGCGCTACAGCCGGCAGATCCTGCTCAGGCAGGTCGACATCGACGGCCAGCTGAAGATCCGCGCCGGCAAGGTGCTGGTGGTCGGCCTCGGCGGCCTCGGCTCGCCGGTGGCGCTGTACCTGGCCGCGGCCGGGGTCGGCGAGCTGCACCTGGCCGACTTCGACACGGTCGACCTGACCAACCTGCAGCGCCAGGTGATCCACGACACGGCCAGCGTCGGCCAGGCCAAGGTCGACTCGGCGATGGCGCGCCTGGCGGCCATCAACCCCCATGTGCGGCTGCTGCCGCTGCGCCAGGCGCTGGATGCCGATACGCTGTCCGCCGCGGTGGCGGCGGTCGACGTGGTGGTCGACTGCTGCGACAACTTCACCACCCGCGCCGCGGTCAACGCCGCCTGCGCCGCCGCCGGCCGACCGCTGGTGTCCGGCGCGGCGATCCGCCTGGAAGGCCAGCTGTCGGTGTTCGATCCGCGCCGCGCGGAAAGCCCCTGCTACCACTGCCTGTACGGCGCGGGCAGCGAGGACGAGCTGACCTGCAGCGAGGCCGGCGTGCTCGGCCCGCTGGTCGGCCTGGTCGGCAGCCTGCAGGCGCTGGAGACGCTCAAGCTCTTGGCCGGCTTCGGCGAGCCGCTGGTCGGCCGCCTGCTGCTGGTCGATGCGCTGGGCAGCCGCTTCCGCGAGCTGCGCGTCAGGCGCGATCCGCAGTGCGCGGTCTGCGGGAAACCCGATGGCCAGTGAAGCGCCGGTCGGCGTGTTCGACTCCGGGGTCGGCGGCCTGTCGGTGCTCGGCGAGATCCGCGCGCGGCTGCCCCACGAGTCGCTGCTCTACGTCGCCGACAGCGGCCACGTGCCCTACGGCGAGAAGAGTCCCGAGTACATCCGCGCGCGCTGCCGGCGCATCGCCGATTTCCTGCTGGAGCAGGGCGCCAAGGCGCTGGTGGTGGCCTGCAACACCGCCACCGTGGCGGCGGTGGCCGAGCTGCGCGAGCGCCATCCCGGCCTGCCCATCGTCGGCATGGAGCCGGCGGTCAAGCCGGCGGCGGCGGCCAGCCGCAGCGGCACGGTCGGCGTGCTGGCCACCACCGGCACGCTGAAGAGCGCGCGCTTCGCCGCCCTGCTCGACCGTTTCGCCCACGACGTGAGCGTGGTCACCCAGCCCTGCCCGGGGCTGGTCGAGTGCGTCGAGCAGGGCGCGCTGGCCGCGCCGGCGACCCGCGCGCTGCTGGCGTCCTACGTGCAGCCGCTGCTCGACGCCGGCTGCGACACCCTGATCCTCGGCTGCACCCACTATCCCTTCCTCAAGCCGCTGCTGCGCGAGCTGGTGCCCGCGGACGTGCAGCTGATCGACACCGGCGCCGCGGTGGCGCGCCAGCTCGGGCGCCTGCTCGGCGAGCGCGAGCTGCTGGCGGCCGGGCCGGCGCAGCCGGCGCGCTTCTGGTCCAGCGGCGAGCCGGCCGCTCTGGCGCGGGTGCTGCCGGTGCTGTGGGGCGAGGCCGCGGCGGTCGAGCGGCTGGAGGACTGAGCCCGCGCGCTTTCCTGGCGACGAGCGGCTCCTATACTTGCAACGAGGGCGTCATGCGGGGCGCTGTCCGGTGCGCTGGTCGTTGCCGTGCAGTCCACGACATCCACGGAAGCTCATTGCAAGGAATCGTCATCATGAAGCGATTGCTGACTGTCGGTGCTGTGCTGGCGGCCCTGGGCGCGAGCGTTCCGGCCAGCGCCTGGGATGCGACCCTGGCCGCCGGGGTGACCCGCGAGTCCACCCAGGTGGTGCGCCTGGCCCTGCAGCGTGACTTCGAGCGCAGCTGGTGGCAGAGCTCGAGCGGGCGCCTGACCGGCTACTGGGATGCCGGCTACACCTACTGGTTCGGCGACAAGGCCGCCAGCAACCACAGCCTGTCGTTCGCCCCGGTGTTCGTCTACGAGTTCGCCGGCGAGCGCGTGCGCCCCTATGTCGAGGCCGGCATAGGCGTAGCGCTGTTCTCCAGCACCGAGTTCGAGCAGCACGATCTGAGCACCGCGTTCCAGTTCGAGGACCGTCTCGGCTTCGGCCTGCGCTTCGCCGGCCAGGAGATCGGCGTGCGCGCCATCCACTACTCCAACGCCAGCCTCAAGCAGCCCAACGACGGCGCCGAGACCTATACGCTGCACTATCGCACCGCGTTCTGAGCGAAGCGAGGTCGCCCTGGCTGCCCACTCGCCTCAGGCGCTGGCCTTGTCCAGCGCCTTGAAAGCCGCCAGCGCACGCTCGCGCGAGCGCGCCAGGTCGACGATCGGGCGCGGATAGTCGGGCGCGCCGAACAGCCCGCCGAGCGCCGCCGGGTCGTGGATGTCGCGCCTGTTCAGGCCGGCCAGTTCCGGCACCCACTGGCGGATGAAGGCGCCGTCCGGATCGAACTTCTCCGACTGGGTCAGCGGGTTGAAGATGCGGAAGTAGGGCGCCGCGTCGGTGCCGGTGGAGGCGCTCCACTGCCAGCCGCCGTTGTTGGCGGCCAGGTCGCCGTCGATCAGTTGCTGCATGAACCAGCGCTCGCCGTGGCGCCAGTCGATCAAGAGGTTCTTGGTCAGGAACATGGCGACGATCATGCGCAGGCGGTTGTGCATCCAGCCGGTGGCAAGCAGCTGGCGCATGGCGGCGTCGACTATGGGGATGCCGGTGCGGCCCTGCTGCCAGGCTTCGAGGTCTGCCGGTGCGTCGCGCCAGGCCAGCGCCTCGGTCTCGACGCGGAAGGCGCGGCCCATGGATACCCGCGGGTAGCCGACCAGGATGTGCTTGTAGAACTCGCGCCAGAGCAGCTCGCTGATCCAGGTCACCACCCCGGGATTGCCGTCGGCGAACTCGCCGGCGTTGACCGCCAGCGCGGCGTGCAGGCACTGGCGCGGCGACAGCACGCCGGCGGCCAGCCAGGGCGACAGGGCGCTGGTGCCGGGCCTGGCCGGGAAGTCGCGCTCGGCGGCGTACCAGGCCAGGTGGCCGTCGACGAAGTCTTCCAGCTGGCGGTGCGCGGCCGCCTCGCCGGCCGGCCACAGCCGGCGCAGTTCGTCGCCGGGGGTGGCGAAGCCGTCGATCGCCACCGGCAGCGGATCGCCGGCGATTCCGCTCGGCGGCTGGATGCACGGCAGCGGCTGCAGCGCCGGCAGGGCTTCGCCGAGGCGTGCGTAGCAGAGCTTGCGGAACTGGCTGAATACCTGGAAGTAGCCGCCGCTGCGGGTCAGCAGGCTGCCGGGAGCGAACAGCACCTGGTCGGTGTGGCTGTGCCAGGCGATGCCGGCGTCCTGCAGGGTCGCGGCCACCGCGCGGTCGCGACGCTGTTCGTTGACGCCGTACTCGGCGTTGACGTGGACGCTGCGCACGCCGTGCTCGCGGCACAGCGCCAGCAGCACGGCGGCGGCGTCGTCCCAGCGCTCGGCGGTGCGCAGCAGCAGCGGGATGTTCAGCGCGGCGAGGCTCTTCGACAGCTCGGCGAGGTTGCGCAGCCAGAAGTCGACCTTGCAGGCAGCGTCGTCGTGCGCGCGCCACTGCGCCGGGCTGAGCAGCCAGACGGCCAGCAGCGGGCCGTCGCCGCGGGCTGCCGCGGCGGCCAGGGCGGTGTTGTCGCGCACGCGCAGGTCGCTGCGCAGCCAGACCAGACGGGACATCGGGATCTCCTCAGGGGGCGGCGAGCAGGCCGCGTCGTGGCGGGCACCGGCCGGGGCCGTCGGCCAGTCGCGCAGCACCGCTTGCCGTTCAGATGGCGTTGCGCAGGCCGAGCTCCTGCGGGTGGGGCTGCAGGTAGGCCTGCAGGGCGACGTAGCGGTCCGGATGGCGGCGGAAGTGGTGCTTGAGCAGGGTCAGCGGCACCACCAGTGGCACCATGCCTTCGCGGTACTGCTCGATCAGCTGCTGGATCTCGCGGCGCTCCTCGCCGGGCAGGGCGCGGCGCAGGTAGCCGGACAGGTGCTGCAGGACGTTGGCGTGGGTGCCGCGGGTGGCGCAGCGCTTCAGCGCGGCCATCAGCTCGGCGAAGTAGCGCGGGCCGAACTCGGCCGGGTCGTGCGCGCCGATGCCGGCCAGCAGGCGGCCCAGCTCGCGGTACTTGAGCGGGTGGTGGGCCATCAGCAGGTACTTGTGGCGGGAGTGGAAGGCGATGATGCCCTTGCGGGTCAGGCCCTCGGCGCACAGGCGCTGCCAGTCGCCGTAGGCGAACACCCGGGCGATGAAGTTCTCGCGCAGCACCGGATCGTGGAGACGGCCGTCCTCCTCGATCGGCAGCTCGGGGCGCAGGCGCGCCAGGGTGGCGGTGAATATGCCCGCGCCCTGCTCGGCGGGGCGGCCATCGTCCTGATAGACCTTGACCCGCTCCATGCCGCAGGAGGGCGACTTCTGCATGACGATCAGGCCGCTGACGTCGTGCAGGCGCGCGGCGACGCCTTCGGCGTAGCCGGCCAGCGCCTCGGTGACGTCGCGCTCGCGGGTCACCGTGCCCACCGCGCGCGGCGCGCCGGGGTCGCCGACCAGGCGGATCGGCTCGCGCGGGGCGCCCAGGCCGATGGCCATCTCCGGGCACAGCGGCTGGAAGTCGAAGTGCTTGCCGAGCACCTCGCGGCACAGCAGCGACTGCTTGTGGCCGCCGTTGTAGCGCACCTCGTTGCCGAGCAGGCAGGCGCTGATGGCGAGCTTGAGGCGGGGGGATTGGGACTGTGCGTGGATCATGGCGTGTACCTTGGCGGTCGGGTGCAGGCGGCACCGGCGGCTGCGGCCTGTACAGGGAAACGGACTTGTACAGCTCTTCTACAGGGTCGGATATTTTGTTGTACAGGTCAAGCCAATTGTACAGGTTTTGGCGTTCTCCTGCGGCCGAGCGGCTGCACCGCCATCCTTTCGGCAGGTGCAGGCTGAGCGAGGGGGAGTGGCGGGTGCCTGCCCGCGCCCGGCGTGGCGCAGGCGGCGGCCGGTCTAGGCGGCGGCGTGTTCGAGCAGGCGGCGAGCCGCTTCCTGGCCGCTCAGCCAGGCGCCCTCGACGCGGCCGGACAGGCACCAGTCGCCGCAGGCGTACAGGCCGAGGTCGGGGTCGGCCAGCGCGCCCCACTGGTGAGCCTGCGCCGGACGGGCGTACAGCCAGCGATGGGCCAGGCTGAAGTCGGCCTCCGGCACGGCGCAGCCGATCAGCTCGGCGAAGGCGCAGCGCAGTTGCTCGATCACCGCCTCGCGCGGCAGGTCGAGGTGCTGGCGGCTCCACGCGCTGGTGGCGTGCAGCACCCAGGTGTCCGGGCTCTGGCTGCGGGCGGGCTTGCTGCGGTTGCGCGCCAGCCAGTCGAGCGGGCTGTCCTGCACGAAGCAGCCTTCGACCGGGGTGTCGAGCGCCTTGCCGAAGGACAGGGCCACCGCCCAGACCGGCTCCATCACCACGCTGGCCACGGTGGCGGCCAGCTTGGGCGCGGCGGAGAGCAGCGCGGTGGCCTGCGGGGCGGGGGCGGCGATGATCACCTTGCTGAACGGGCCGTGGCTCTGGCCGTCGGCATCCAGCAGATGCCAGTGCTGCTCGCCGCGGAACACCTCGGTGATGCGGCAGGCGAAGGTCGCCGGCAGTTCGCCGAGCAGGTTGCGGGTCAGCGCGCTCATCCGCGGCACGCCGACGAAGCGCAGCTGGGTGTCCGCCGAGAGGCTCAGCTGGCCACCCTGCGACTGGTACAGCACCGGCTTCCACTCGGCCAGCCAGCCCTGCTCCTGCCACTGCTGCACGGCTTCGACGAAGCGCCGGTCGCGCGCGGTGAAGTACTGGGCGCCCAGGTCGAGGTCGCCGACATCGCAGCGCCTGCTCGACATGCGCCCGCCGCTACCGCGTCCCTTGTCGAACAGCTGCACCTCGAGCTCCGCCGCCGTGAGCGCTTGGGCTGCCGACAGGCCGGCCATGCCGCTGCCGATGATGGCGATGGGAGTGTTCATGTTTCACCTCTGTCACTGAGAATTCAGGCTAATCCTTGGACTCTACTTATACAATATGCTCATTCCTGTACAGAATGATATGCTGCGGTCCAGCCTTGAACCCGGTCCGCCGCCAGCGTGTTGCGGCCTGGCCGGTGTTTTCAGTGTGGACCAGACTCAGGACTGACGCATGCGAGCAGACGAGGAGATACGGCGATGCGCATTCTGCTGACCGGCGGTACCGGCCTGATCGGCCGGGCGCTCTGTCGCCTGTGGGCGGGGCAGGGGCACGAACTGGTGGTGTGGAGCCGCCGCCCGCAGGAGGTCGCCGGCCTGTGCAGCGGCGCGCGCGGCATCGCCCGGCTCGACGAACTGGCCCCCGACCTGCCGCTGGATGCGGTGGTCAACCTGGCCGGGGCGCCGATCGCCGACCGGCCGTGGACCGCCGCGCGCCGCCGGCTGCTGTGGGATAGCCGCATCGGCCTGACCGGGCAACTGGTCGACTGGCTGGCCCGGCGCCAGCTCAGGCCGGGGGTGCTGCTGTCCGGCTCGGCGGTGGGCTGGTACGGCGACGGCGGTGAGCGGCGGCTCAACGAGGACAGCCCGGCCGGCAGCGAGGACTTCGCCAGCGAGCTGTGCTTCGCCTGGGAGGCGGCGGCGCTGCGCGCCGAGGAGCTGGGCATCCGTGTGGTGCTGGTGCGCACCGCTCCGGTGCTGGCGGCGCGCGGCGGCATGCTGGCGCGCCTGCTGCCGCCGTTCCGCCTCGGCCTCGGCGGACGCATGGGCAGCGGCCGGCAGTGGATGCCGTGGATCCATCTGGAGGACGAGGTGGGGCTGATCGACTTTCTCCTCCACCATGAGGATTGCCGCGGTCCCTATAATGCCTGCGCGCCGAATCCGGTGCGCAACGCCGAGTTCGCCCGCACCCTCGGCCGCGTGCTGCATCGCCCGGCGCTGCTGCCGGCGCCGGCCTGCGTGCTGCGCCTGGCGCTGGGCGAGATGGCCGGCCTGCTGCTCGGCGGCCAGCACCTGCAGCCGCAGCGTACCCTGGACGCCGGCTACCGCTTCCGTTTTCCCGATCTCGAGGCGGCGCTGGCCGACCTCCTCGCTCGACACTGACAAGGACACTGCATGACCGATCACGCCCTGCTGCTGGTCAACCTGGGCTCGCCGGCCTCCACCGAGGTGGCCGACGTGCGGCGCTACCTCAACCAGTTCCTCATGGATCCCCACGTCATCGACCTGCCCTGGCCGCTGCGCCGGCTGATCGTGGCGATGATCCTGATTAGGCGGCCGGCGGCCTCGGCCGAGGCCTACCGCTCGATCTGGTGGGCGGAGGGCTCGCCGCTGATGGTGCTCAGCCGCCGCCTGCAGGCGAAGGTCGCCGAGCGCTGGGTGCACGGCCCGGTGGAGCTGGCGATGCGCTACGGCGAGCCGTCGATCGACAGTGGCCTGCAGCGCCTGGCTGCGCAGGGCGTCCGGCGGGTGACCCTGGTGCCGCTGTATCCGCAGTTCGCCGACAGCACGGTGACCACGGTGGTCGAGGAGACGCGGCGGGCGATGGCGGCGCGCGGACATGCCTTCGCCGTGGACGTGCTGCCGCCGTTCTACGACCAGCCGGAATACCTCGAGGCGCTGGCCGCGAGCGTGCGCCCCTATCTGGAGCAGGGCTTCGACCACCTGCTGCTCAGCTACCACGGCCTGCCCGAGCGCCACCTGCACAAGAGCGACCCCACCGGCAGCCACTGCCTGAAGGATGCCGACTGCTGCCGGCGCGCCAGCGGCGCGGTACTGGCCAGCTGCTACCGGGCGCAGTGCCTGGGCACCAGCGAAGGCCTGGTCGCCCGGCTCGGCCTGGGCGAGGAGCAGTGGTCGATGTCCTTCCAGTCGCGGCTGGGCCGCGCCAAGTGGATCGAGCCCTACACTGATGCGACCCTCGAGAGGCTGGCCCGCGAGGGGGTGAAGAAGCTGCTGGTGATGTGCCCGGCGTTCGTCGCCGACTGCATCGAGACCCTCGAGGAGATCGGCGACGAGGGCCGCACCGCGTTCCGCGCCGCCGGCGGCGACGACCTGGTGCTGGTGCCCTGCCTGAACGACCATCCGCAGTGGGTCGAGGCGCTGGTCGGCTTGTGCGAGCGCATGCCGGTCGCGCTGTAGGACGCCGGCAACGCAAAAGGGCGACCCACGGGTCGCCCTTTTGCGTTGCCAGGGATCGCTTCACGGCAGCTGGCGCAGCCGCTCCAGCAACTGGTGGTTCGGGTGGCCGTCGGCCGGCCAGCCGAGCTGCTGCTGGGTGGCGCGCACCGCGCGGCGGGTGTTGGCGCCGATGATGCCGTCGGCCGTGCCGGGATCGAAGCCGCTGCGCGCCAGGCGCTCCTGCAGTTCGATGCGCTCGCTGCGCGACAGCGGGCGCTCGCCGCGCGGCCAGGCGGCGACGACCTGGCCGCCGCCGGCGAAGCGCTCGCCGAGCAGGCCGATGGCCAGGGCATAGGCGGTGGAGTTGTTGTACTTGAGGATGGCGCGGAAGTTGTCCTGCACCAGGAAGGCCGGGCCGCGGTAGCCTGCCGGCAGCACCAGGCTGGCCAGCTGGCTGTCGTCGCGCACCACGTTGTAGGGATGCTGCGGGCGCACGCCCAGGCGCAGCCATTCGCCCAGCGGCTTGCGCTGCTCCGGGTCGGCCAGGGCGTAGTCGAAGCCGGCCGGCAGGCGCACTTCCATGCCCCAGCCCTGGCCGCTCTGCCAGCCCGAGGCGCTCAGGTAGTTGGCGGTGGAGGCCAGCGCATCGGCGGTGGAGTCCCAGATGTCGCGGCGGCCGTCGCCGTCGAAATCCACCGCATGGCGCTGGTAGGTGGTGGGGATGAACTGGGTCTGGCCCATGGCCCCGGCCCAGGAGCCCAGCATGCGCTGCGGCTGCACGTCGCCGTGCTCGAGGATCTGCAGCGCGGCGAGCAGCTGGTCGTGGGCGAACTGCGGCCGGCGGCCCTCGTAGGCGAGGGTGGCCAGCGAGCGGATCACGCTCAGGTTGCCGGTGTTGCTGCCGAAGTTGCTCTCCATGCCCCAGATCGCCACCAGCACGTTGCGCTCGACGCCGTAGCGCTGCTCGATGGCGCGCAGGGTGGAGGCGTGCTCGGCGAGCAGGCGCTGGCCGCGGTGCACGCGTTGCGGCGACACGGCACTGTCGAGGTATTCCCAGATCGGCCGGCTGAACTCCGGCTGGCTGCGGTCGGCGCGGATCACCGCCGGGTCGACGGTGACCTCGGCGAAGGCGCGCGCGAAGGTGGCCGGCGCGATGCCGGCGGCCAGCGCCTCGCGGCGGAAGGCGTCGCGCCAGGCGGCAAAGCTCTGCTGCGGCGCCGCGGCGGCGGGCACTGCGGCGCTGGACAGGGCGGGCGCCACCACGCTTGCGCTGGCCAGCGGCAGGCTGGCGGCGGGGCCCTGGGCGGGAGGCTCGGCACAGGCGCTGAGCTGGGTCAGCGCCAGCAGCAACGCGCTGCCGCTGAACAGACGGCGGCGCAACGCTCGCCCGGCGGTCGGGTTGGACATGGAGGACTTCCACGGCAATGCTGAACAGGCGGCAACCTTACCATGCCCCCGCCCGGTTTGACTCCGCCGGGTCGTCGCAGGGCGGGTCGCCCGTCGGTTCGCCGGGCCGGCCGCACCTCAGTCGCCGGCGGGCGGCGTGCCGCACTCCAGGCTGTGCAGGATCGGGCAGTCGGGGCGCTGGTCGCCCTGGCAGTGCTCGACCAGATCGCTCAGGGTGTCGCGCAGGCTGGCCAGTTCGGCGATCTTGCGCTCGAGGGCGGCGATATGGCCGAGGGCCAGCGCCTTGACGTCGGCGCTGGCGCGCTGGCGGTCCTGCCACAGCTCGAGCAGGCGCCCGATTTCCTCCAGAGAAAAGCCCAGGTCGCGGGCGCGGCGGATGAAGGTCAGGCGGTGCAGGTCCTGCTCGCCGTAGCGGCGATAGCCGTTGTCGCCGCGTCCGGCCGGTTGCAGCAGGCCGATGCTTTCGTAGTGGCGGATCATCTTGGCGCTGAGGCCGGAGCGGCTGGCGGCTTGGCCGATGTTCATGGCGGGCTCCCCGCGAGTAGAGAAGGGCGATGGCGGTCAAGGATCGACCTTGCCATGGGGGCAAGGTCAAGGTCGCGCGCGGCGCAGCGCCGCAGGCGCTTGACCTGGCCGGGGCGCAGCGGTCAAGACTGGTCGCCTCCATTGTTAAGCGAGGAAGGCATCATGCAGGTTTTCAAGGTCCAGGGCATGTCCTGTGCGTACTGCGTCCGAGCCATCACCCAGGCTCTCCAGGCGCTCGACGGCAGCGCCCGGGTCGAGGTCGACCTGGCGAGCGCCGAGGTGCGGGTCGACAGCGGCCTGAGCGCCGAGCAGGTGCTGGCGGCGCTGCGCGAGGAAGGCTACGAGGCCTGCCGGGCGGCCTAGCCCGGCGGCGCGGCCGCGGCGCTGGCCCGCTCGATGGCGGGCGGGAGGTGGTCGGCCTGCTGGCGGGCCTGCCGGCAACTGCTCGGGCTGTGGCCGAAGTGCTGGCGGAAGGCGCGGGCGAAGTAGGACGGATCCTTGAAGCCGACCTTGCCGGCGATGCCGGCGATCGGTGTGTCGCTGTTGAGCAGCAGGTCCTCGGCGGCCTGCATGCGCTTGCCCATCACGTATTCCTGGAAGCCGATGCCGCAGCTCTGCTTGAACAGCCGGCTGAAGCGCACCACCGACATGCGGCACAGTTCGGCCATCTCGCGTTCCTCGATGCGCTCGCGGAAGTGGCTGTCGATGTGGGCCAGGGCGGCATGCAGCGGCTGCCGGGCCTCGGCGCCGCGGTTGAGGCGCACGCACTCGGGCAGTCGCTCGACGCGGGCGAGGCGCTGGCGCGGGGCGGGGCCGGCCGGCTGCAGGCGCAGTTCGTGCAGGGCATGCAGGGCCTTGAGGTAGCGCAGGCGCTCGGCGCTGGACAGCGGCAGCACCAGGTAGTCCCAGACGCCGGCACGGAAGGCCCACACCGCCAGCTCCTCGGAGTGCTGCAGGGTGAGCATGGTGATCGGTAGGGCGGCAAAGCGCCGCTTGATCTCCAGCAGCAGGTGCAGGCCGTGGTCGTCGGGGCGGTCGAACTGCAAGCAGAGCATGTCCGCGTGCGTCTGCGCCGCGGCGTCCGCCAGGCTGTCGAGGCCGTCGGTGCGGACGATCCGGCACTGTGCGGCGAACTGCTCGATGCACTGCTCGGCGACCTGGTCGCAGCTCAGGTCGATCCAGAGGAGAAGGGGCTTGCCCGCGGCCTTGGTACTCATTCCCGTGACTACTCGGCTGACTTGCTTTGCTAGCAAGTGAAGATCAGTCGAGCGCGGGACATGAGACCCAATCGAAGTAGGTTGATGGCCTTCTGCCAGCCTTTCGGAATAAACCGGCAGACAAGGAAAAGCCGGCGCGAGGCCGGCTTTTCGGGTGCTGCGGGAGCGGGGTGGAACTCAGACCACGCCCTGGGCCAGCATGGCGTCGGCGACCTTGACGAAGCCGGCGATGTTGGCGCCCTTGACGTAGTTGATGCGGCCGTTCTCTTCGCCGTAGTTGACGCAGGCGTGGTGGATGTTCTGCATGATGCTGTGCAGCTTGGCGTCCACTTCACCGTCGGTCCACAGCAGGCGCATGGCGTTCTGGCTCATTTCCAGGCCCGACACGGCCACGCCGCCGGCGTTGGAGGCCTTGCCCGGGGCGTAGAGGATGCCGGCCTCGATGAACAGGTCCACCGCTTCCAGGGTCGACGGCATGTTGGCGCCTTCGGCGACGCAGAAGCAGCCGTTCTTCATCAGGGTGCGCGCGTCCTCGGCGTCCAGCTCGTTCTGGGTGGCGCACGGCAGGGCGATGTCGCACGCGATGCCCCACGGACGCTGGCCTTCCAGGTACTGCAGGCCGAAGTGGGCCGCCATTTCCTCGATGCGACCGCGACGGACGTTCTTCAGGTCCATCAGGTAGTCGAACTGCTCCTTGTTCAGGCCCGCCTCGATGTACAGGGTGCCGGCGGAGTCGGACAGGGAGATGACCTTGCCGCCCAGTTCCATGACCTTCAGCGCGGCGTACTGGGCCACGTTGCCCGAGCCGGAGATGGCCACGCGCTTGCCGTCGAAGCCTTCGTGACGGCTCTTGAGCATTTCCTGGGCGAAGTACACGCAGCCGTAGCCGGTGGCTTCCGGACGGATCAGGCTGCCGCCGTAGCTCATGCCCTTGCCGGTCAGCACGGAGGTGAACTCGTTGGCCAGGCGCTTGTACTGGCCGTACATGAAGCCGATCTCGCGGGCGCCCACGCCGATGTCGCCGGCCGGCACGTCGAGGTCGGCGCCGATGTGGCGGTACAGCTCGCTCATGAACGACTGGCAGAAGCGCATCACTTCGTTGTCGCTCTTGCCCTTCGGATCGAAGTCGGAGCCGCCCTTGCCGCCGCCCATGGGCAGGGAGGTCAGCGAGTTCTTGAACACCTGCTCGAAGGCCAGGAACTTCAGCACGCCCAGGTTCACCGACGGGTGGAAGCGCAGGCCGCCCTTGTACGGGCCGATGGCGCTGCTCATCTGCACGCGGAAGCCGCGGTTGACGCGCACGTTGCCCTGGTCGTCGATCCACGGTACCCGGAACATGATCACGCGCTCGGGCTCGACGATGCGCTCGAGGATGTTGGCCTTCAGGTAGCGCGGCTCGCTCTGCAGGAACGGCCACAGGCTGCGCACGACCTCTTCCACGGCCTGGTGGAATTCCGGCTGGTCGGGGTCGCGGCGCTTGATCTGCGCCAGGAATGCGTCAAGGGTCTGGGGCATGGGGAGGCCTCGATAGTTTGTTTCGAAATCGGCTGTAGTCGTTGGATGGGCGGGAATTTAGCAGCCGGGCGTGCTTTGTGATAGTGCAAAATGACGCTTGAGTGAAACTTTTTGGTGCTTTTATGTAAATGCGGCCTTGCATATGCCGATTTTGAAGGGTTTTGCGCGCTGCTTATGTGCACGGAATTGGGGCTTTCAGGGTTCGAAAATGGTGCGTCGATGGACCGCTGGCAGGCGGTCGCGGGCGGGTTCGCGCCGGGGCGCCGCGGCCATCGGCTCGCGGTGCGAGCAGGCGCTGGCCTGCCCCGTGCGGGGTTGCGGAGGCGCGGGCGGGGAGCCGGCGCCCCGGCGAGGGGCGCGGCGGGGATCAGTCGATGCCGAGCTTCTTCAGCCGGTAGCGCATCGAGCGGAACGACAGGCCGAGGCGCTGGGCGGCGGCGGTGCGGTTCCAGCGGGTTTCCTCGAGCGCCTGCATGATTGCCTGGCGCTCGATGTTCTCGAGGAAGTCCTCGAGGTCGTCGATCTGCGTCAGCTGGCCGGCGGCTTCGCCGCTGGCGCTGGCGGCGGGGGCGTCGCCCAGACGCAGGTCGCTGGCCTGGATCAGGTCGTCCTCGCAGAGGGTGTAGGCGCGCTCGAGCATGTTCTCCAGCTCGCGCACGTTGCCGGGGAAGCGGTAGCTCTTGAGCTTCTCCAGCGCCTCGGCGGAGAGACGCGCCGGTTCCAGGCCACAGTCGGCGGCCAGGCGGGCGAGGGCGCGTTCGGCGAGCAGCGGGATGTCCTCGCGGCGCTCGCGCAGCGGCGGCACGCCCAGTTCGATGACGTTGAGGCGGTAGTAGAGATCCTGGCGGAAGCGCCCGGCGGCGACCTCGGCCGCCAGGTCCTTGTGGGTGGCGCTGAGGATGCGCACGTCCACCGCCAGCTCCTGCTGGCCGCCGACCGCGCGCACGGCCTTCTCCTGGATGGCGCGCAGCAGCTTGACCTGCATCGGCAGCGGCAGGTCGGCCACCTCGTCGAGGAACAGGGTGCCGCCGTCGGCGGCCTTGAACAGGCCGGGCTTGTCCTCCACCGCGCCGGTGAAGCTGCCCTTGCGGTGGCCGAAGAACTCGCTCTCCATCAGCTCCGAGGGGATGGCGCCGCAGTTGACCGGCACGAACGGCTTGTCGGCGCGCGGGCCGAGTTCGTGGATCAGCCGTGCCACCAGCTCCTTGCCGCTGCCCGACTCGCCGCTGATGTACACCGGCGCCTGGCTGCGCGACAGCTTGGCGATCTGCTTGCGCAGGGCGCGCATCGGCGGCGAGTCGCCGAGCAGGCGGCTGTCCACCGAGCCTCCGGCTTCCGCCGCCGACTGCGGGGCGCGCAGGCGCAGGGCGGTGGCCACCAGCTCGCGCAGGCGGCCGAGGTCGACCGGCTTGGTGAGGAAGTCGAAGGCGCCGGCCTTGAGCGCGTCGATCGCGGTATCGACGCTGCCGTAGGCGGTGATCATCGCCACCGGCGTCTGCGGGTAGCGCTGCTGGATCAGCTGCACCAGTTCCTGGCCGGTGCCGTCGGGCAGGCGCATGTCGGTCAGGCACAGGTCGAACGGCTCGCGCGCCAGCCACTCGCGCGCTTCCTTGACGTTGCGCGCGCAGCGGGTGTCCAGCTTCATGCGGCCGAGGGTGATTTCCAGCAGTTCGCGGATGTCGGGTTCGTCGTCGACGATCAGGGCTCGTTGCGCCATGGTCAGCTCGCGGTCTTCGGATGGGCAAAGGTGATGCGGAAGCAGGCGCCGCTGCCTTCGCGGGGCACGTAGTCGAGGCGGGCGCGGTTGCTCTCGCACAGCTCGCGGGAGATGTACAGGCCGAGGCCGGTGCCCTTGCTCTCGGTGCTGAAGAAGGGCTCGAACAGGTTGCCGCGCTGCTCCGGCGGGATGCCGTCGCCGTCGTCGACCACCTCGAGCACCGGCAGCTGGGTCTGCTCGTCGCGGAACAGGCGCAGCCAGACCTGCCCCTTGTCGTGCTTGCGCGCGCTGTGGCGCAGGCCGTTCTGCACCAGGTTGGTGAGGATCTGGGTCAGCTGCTGCGGGTCCATGCGCGTCTGGATCGAGCCGGTCGCGCACTCCAGGTGCAGCACCGCGTCGCCGCGCCGGCTTTCGCGCAGCTCGCCGGCGAAGCGGTGCAGCCAGTAGCGCAGGTCGAGCAGCTGCGGCTCGGCCTCGCGGCGGCGCGACAGCTGCAGGACGTTCTCGATCACCAGGTTCATACGCCGCGAGTGGTCGAGGATGATCTGGGTCAGACGGCGGTCCGCCGGGCCGAGATCCTCGGCTTCCTGCAGCAGCTGGGCGGCGTGGCTGATGGCGCCCAGGGGGTTGCGGATCTCGTGGGCGATGCCGGCGCTGAGGCGGCCGAGGGCGGCCAGCTTGAGCTGCTGCGCCTGCTGGGCGATCTGCGAGACGTCCTCGAGGAAGATCAGCAGGTTGCGCTCGCCCTTGCGCTGCAGCGGGACGAAGCTCGGCTGCAGCGCCGGGCCTTCGGCGAAGCCTTGCAGGGTCTGCGGGCGCAGCGCGGGGTTTTCCTGCCACTGGTGCAGGCACTCGAGCAGGGCCGGGCAGTGTTCGTCGAGCGGCTGGGTCACCAGCTGGCGCTGGCCGAGCAGGGTCAGGCTGCTGGGGTTGGCCAGCAGCACGCGGCGCTGCGGGTCGAGGACCAGGATGCCGGTGCGCATGCGCTGCAGGATCAGCGCGTTGAGCGCCTGCAGGTCGGCGACGTCGGCGGCGTGGCGGCGGGCCAGGCTCTCGCTCTGCTGCAGGCGGCGGCCGAGGGCCTGGATGATCAGCGCGGCGGCGAAGCACAGCGCGCCGAGGGCGCCGGCCTGCACGTACTGGCTGGCGGCGGCCGACTTGCTGAGGCTGAGGTAGAAGGTCAGGTAGATCAGCCCGCTGCTGGCCAGCGCGGCGATCACCAGGCCCAGGCGCCCGCGCAGCATGCTGTTGGCGATCGCCACCGAGATCACCAGCAGCGGCGCCAGGCCGCTGGACAGGCCGCCGCCGGCGTAGAACAGGGTGCTGAGCAGGGTCACGTCGAACAGCGCCAGGGCGAACAGCGCCAGCGAGCGGCAGGTCTGCTGCAGCAGCACGCCGAGCACCACGTTGATCGCCAGGTAGGCCCAGCTGCCGAAGCGGAACAGCTGGGGATCGGCCATCTCCAGCAGCTCGCGGTGCATGTCGCTGGAGATCAGCAGCACCAGGGCCAGGCCGACGCTCAGCCGGTACAGGTGGTACAGACGCAGGATGCGCTGGCCCTGCTCGGCGCTCGGCGCCCAGAGTTCAGCGCTGCTCAGGGGGATTGTCCTGTTCGAGGTGGGCACGGCTGCAGTACCAGCGGTTGTCGTGGGCGAGGGCCTCGGCGCGGGGCACGTGCACGCCGCACTGGGCGCAGCGCACCATCGGCTGGGCCTTGGCGGCGGCGGGCGGCTGCGGGCGCTGCGGCCGGGTGAAGCGCCGCCACAGCCACCAGGCGATGGCCAGCAGGGCGATCAGGGACAGTAGGCGAGCCATGGTGCTCTCGTGGCTGGACGGAAACGGGCGCCAGTGTAGCGTCGCCGGCGGGGCGAGCCCAGCACCGTCCGCCGCGACTGTGCGTTGTGTCGGCTGTGGCCGTTGCGGGACAATGCTGCCCTCGCATCAGGCGCGGCGGGCGGGGTGGACGACCCCGGCGCGCGCCATCAACTGGAGAGCAGCATGAGTCAAGTCCTGCGGGTCGCCATGGCCCAGCTCAACCTGCGCGTCGGCGATGTCCACGGCAACGTCGAGCGCATCATCGAGGCGGCCGGGCGCGCCCGGGCGCAGTGGCAGGCCGACGTGATCGTGTTCCCCGAGCTGTCGCTGTGCGGCTATCCGCCGGAGGACCTGCTGCTGCGCGCCAGCATGCAGCTGCGCATCGAGGCGGCGCTGGAGCGCCTGTGCCGCGAAGTGCGCGGCATCCGCCTGCTGGTCGGCTTCCCGTGGGTCGACGGCGAGCGGCGCTACAACGCCTGTGCCCTGCTCGACGACGGCACCGTGGTGGCGCGCTACCACAAGCAGAAACTGCCCAACTACCAGGTGTTCGACGAGAAGCGCTACTTCGACGCCGGCGAGGCGCCCTGCGTGGTGGACATCGCCGGCGTGCCGGTGGCGCTGAGCATCTGCGAGGACATCTGGCACCCCGAGCCGATGGCCGCGGCGCGCGATGCCGGTGCGCGGCTGATGCTGAACATGAATGCCTCGCCGTTCCACCGCGGCAAGCAGGCCGAGCGCGAGGCGACCCTGGCGGCACGCGCTGCCGAAGGCGGCATGCCGGTGGTCTACGTCAATCAGGTCGGTGGCCAGGACGAGCTGGTGTTCGACGGCGGCTCCTGCGTGGTGGCCCCCGGCGGCCACGTGCTGCAGCGTGCGCCGGCCTGCGAGGAGGGGCTGTTCCTCGCCGAGCTGCGGGTCGACGACGAGCTGGTGCAGCCGCAGCCCGGCGCCTGCGCGGCGCTGGCCGGCGAGGAGGCCAGCGTGTACGGCGCGCTGGTGCTCGGCGTGCGCGACTACGTGCACAAGAACGGCTTCAAGGGCGTGGTGCTCGGCCTGTCCGGCGGCGTCGACTCGGCGCTGACCCTGGCCATCGCCGTGGATGCCCTCGGCGCCGACAAGGTGGAGGCGGTGATGATGCCCTACCGCTACACCGCGCAGATGAGCCTCGAGGACGCCGAGGCCGAGGCGCGCACCTTGGGCGTGAGCTACCAGGTGCTGCCGATCGCGCCGATGGTCGAGGCGTTCATGGACACCCTGGCGCCGGTGTTCGCCGGTCTCGGCCGCGACACCACCGAGGAGAACCTGCAGGCGCGCTGCCGCGGCACCCTGCTGATGGCGATCTCCAACAAGAAGGGCTACCTGGTGCTGACCACCGGCAACAAGAGCGAGGTGGCGGTGGGCTACTGCACCCTGTACGGCGACATGGCCGGCGGCTTCGACGTGCTCAAGGACGTGCCCAAGACCCTGGTGTTCCGCCTCTGCCAGTACCGCAACAGCCTGGCCGGCGAGGTGATCCCGCAGCGGGTGATCGACCGTCCGCCATCGGCCGAGCTGGCGCCGGACCAGAAGGACGAGGATTCGCTGGCGCCCTATCCGGTGCTCGACGAGATCCTGCGTCTGTACGTCGAGGAGGACCTGTCGGCCGACGCCATCATCGCCCGCGGCTTCGCCGCCGACACCGTGCGCAAGATCCTGCGCCTGGTCGATCTCAACGAGTACAAGCGCCGCCAGGCCGCGGTCGGCCCGCGCATCACCCAGCGCGGCTTCGGTCGCGACCGCCGCTACCCGATCACCTCGGGCTGGCACCTCGGCGAGTGACAGGCAGCCGCCAATGAAAAAGGGAGACTCGAACGAGTCTCCCTTTTTTGTGGTCGCGCTTCGGGTTCAGTCGAACAGGCCGAAGGTCAGGCGGCTGCGCCAGGAACGCCTGGGTGCTTCGGCTTCCTCGGCGGCGGGGGCCTCGGCGGCGTCTTCCGGCTCCAGTTCCGCGGGCAGGGCGTCCAGCGCTTCCTGGTACTGGCGCTCCATGTCCTGGCTGGCGCGGGTCTGGCCGGGCGGCAGCGGCGCCTCGCTCTCGATCAGGCCGAGGGTCGCCTTGCTCAGCCAGGAGCGGGTGTCGGCTTCCTGCTCGGTCGGCACGAACTCGCCGCTTTCCAGGGTCGGGTGCTCCGGATAGTTGAGCTTGAGGGTGGCCAGGCTGGTGGCCGCCAGGTCGTCGAGGCCGAGGCGCTGGTAGGACTCGGTCATCACCGCCAGGCCGTCGCCGACCGCCGGGGTTTCCTGGAAGTTCTCCACCACGTAGCGGCCGCGGTTGGCCGCGGCGACGTAGGCCTGGCGCTTGAGGTAGTAGTGCGCCACGTGCATCTCGTAGGCGGCCAGCAGGTTGCGCAGGTAGATCATGCGCGCCTTGGCGTCCGGGGCGTAGCGGCTGTTCGGGTAGCGGGCGACCAGTTGGGCGAACTCGTTGAACGAGTCGCGCGCCGCGCCCGGGTCGCGCTTGGTCATGTCCAGCGGCAGGAAGCGGGCCAGCAGGCCGCGGTCCTTGTCGAACGACGACAGGCCCTTGAGGTACCAGGCGTAGTCGGCGTCCGGGTGCTGCGGATGCAGGCGGATGAAGCGCTCGGCGGCGGCCTTGGCGGCTTCCGGCTCCTGGTTCTGGTAGTAGGCGTAGATCAGTTCGAGCTGGGCCTGTTCGGCGTAGCGGCCGAACGGGTAGCGCGATTCCAGGGCCTTGAGGGTGTCGACGGCGCTGGTGTAGCTATCGTTGCTCAGGTGTTCCTGCGCCTGCTGGTACAGCTCGGTCTCGCTGAGGTTCTCGTCGATCACCTGCTTGGAGGAGCAGGCCGCGGTGAGGGCGAGGGTGGCGATCAGCAGCAGGTGTTTCACTTGCATGGCGCTTGGGTTCCCTGGGGCCGGGTGCGTGACGGGGACCGGCCTGATATGATTGGCAGCCCAGAATCCTCTGGGCAAAAGACGCCGTATTTAACCACAAGCCTGTGGCCAACCAAAGCCGCACGGCCCTCCCGATGTCCGCCATGTCCGAACTCATCCAATTGCGTGCCGAGGTGCCGTCCGAGCTGGGCGGGCAACGCCTCGACCAGATCGCCGCCCAGCTCTTCCCCGAACATTCGCGCTCGCGCCTGGCCGGGTGGATCAAGGACGGCCGCCTCACCGTCGACGGCGCCGTGCTGCGCCCGCGCGACATCGTCCACGGCGGTGCCGTGCTGCAGCTCGAGGCCGAGCGCGAGGCCCAGGTCGAGCATCTGGCCCAGGACATCGCCCTCAACATCGTCTACGAGGACGAGCAGTTGCTGGTGATCGACAAGCCGGCCGGCCTGGTGGTGCATCCGGCCGCCGGGCATGCCGACGGCACCCTGCTCAACGCCCTGCTGCACCATGTGCCGGGCCTGGCCAGCGTGCCGCGCGCCGGTATCGTCCACCGCCTGGACAAGGACACCACCGGCCTGATGGTGGTGGCCAAGACCCTCGAGGCGCACACCCAGCTGGTCGCCCAGCTGCAGGAGCGCAGCGTCAGCCGCATCTACGAGGCCATCGTGGTCGGCGTGGTCACCTCCGGCGGCAAGGTCGATGCCCCCATCGGCCGCCATCCGCAGCAGCGCCAGAAGATGGCGGTGACCAGCACCGGCAAGCCGGCGGTCAGCCACTACCGGGTGCTCGAGCGCTTCCGCGCGCACACCCACGTGCGGGTCAAGCTGGAGACCGGGCGTACCCACCAGATCCGCGTGCACATGGCCTACGTGCATTTCCCGCTGGTCGGCGATCCGGTCTACGGCGGGCGCTTCCGCATTCCGCCGGCGGCCAACCCGCTGCTGGTGCAGTCGCTGCGCGACTACCCGCGCCAGGCCCTGCATGCGCGCTTCCTCGAACTGGATCACCCGGTCACCGGCGAGCGCATGGGCTGGGAGTCGGAGCTTCCGGACGACTTCGTCGAGCTGCTCAACCTGCTGCGCGGCGACCGCGAGGCCTTCATCGGATGAGCCTGAGCCTCGGTGATCTGCTGATCCCCGACTGGCCGGCACCGGCCAGAGTGCGCGCCTGCGTGACCACGCGGGCCGGCGGCGTCAGCGCCGTACCCTTCGATGCGCTCAATCTCGGCGACCATGTCGGCGACGAGCCGGCCGCGGTGGCCGAGAACCGTCGCCGCCTGCAGGCGCTGCTCGGCTGCCGCACCGCCTGGCTCAGCCAGGTGCATGGCGTGAGCGTGGTCGAGGCCGACCCGGCGCAGGTGGCCGAGGCCGACGCCTGCTGGAGCGCCACCCCCGGGGTGGCCTGCACCAGCATGACCGCCGACTGCCTGCCGGTGCTGTTCTGCGACCGTGACGGCACGCGGGTCGCCGCGGCCCATGCCGGCTGGCGCGGGCTGGCCGCCGGGGTGCTGGAGGCCACCGTCACCGCGCTGGGCTGCCCGGCCGATCAGGTGCTGGCCTGGCTGGGCCCGGCCATCGGCCCGCAGGCCTTCGAGGTCGGCGCCGAGGTGCGCGAGGCCTTCGTCGCGCAGCATGCCGAGGCCGCCGCGGCCTTCGTGCCCAGCGCCAGCGCCGGGCGCTACATGGCCGACCTCTACCGGCTGGCGCGCATCCGCCTGGCCGCCGTCGGCGTCACCATGGTGTACGGCGGCGGGCTGTGCACCTTCACCGACGCCGAACGCTTCTACTCCTACCGCCGCGCGCCGCGCACCGGGCGCCAGGCCAGCCTGATCTGGCTGGAGCCGGTCTGATGCGCCGCCGGGACGCGTTGCGCCCCGCTTGATCCCGGTCAAATGCCCGCCCCTTGAATCGCCTGTAATCGGCCTCATCTATCCTGCAACCCAATTCCCCTGGCGGATCGGGTTGTAGCCGGGTGCCGGCCGCTCGCTCCGCCGCTGCTTGCGAAGGACGACCCCATGCGTATCGACCGTTTGACCAGCAAACTGCAACTGGCCCTGTCCGATGCCCAGTCGCTGGCCGTGGGCCGCGACCACAGCGCCATCGAGCCGCTGCACCTGATGTCCGCCCTGCTCGAGCAGCAGGGCGGCTCGATCCGCCCGCTGCTGATGCAGGTCGGCTTCGACATCGCCGCCCTGCGCCAGGCGCTGGCCAAGGCGCTCGACGACCTGCCGAAGATCCAGAACCCCACCGGCGACGTGAACATGTCGCAGGACCTCGCCCGCCTGCTCAACCTGGCCGACAAGCTGGCCCAGCAGAAAGGCGACCAGTACATCTCCAGCGAGCTGGTGCTGCTCGCCGCGCTGGACAACGCCACCCGCCTCGGCAAGCTGCTGCTGGCCCAGGGGGTGAGCAAGCAGGCGCTGGAGAACGCCATCGCCAACCTGCGAGGTGGCGAGGCGGTCAACGACCCCAACGCCGAGGAGTCGCGCCAGGCGCTGGACAAGTACACCATCGACATGACCAAGCGCGCCGAGGACGGCAAGCTCGATCCGGTGATCGGCCGCGACGACGAGATCCGTCGCACCATCCAGGTCCTGCAGCGCCGGACCAAGAACAACCCGGTGCTGATCGGCGAGCCGGGCGTCGGCAAGACCGCCATCGTCGAGGGGCTGGCCCAGCGCATCGTCAACGGCGAGGTGCCCGACGGCCTCAAGGACAAGCGCCTGCTGTCGCTGGACATGGGCGCGCTGATCGCCGGCGCCAAGTTCCGCGGCGAGTTCGAGGAGCGCCTCAAGGCGGTGCTCAACGAACTGGGCAAGCAGGAAGGCCGGGTCATCCTGTTCATCGACGAGCTGCACACCATGGTGGGGGCCGGCAAGGCCGAGGGCTCGATGGACGCCGGCAACATGCTCAAGCCGGCGCTGGCGCGCGGCGAGCTGCACTGCGTGGGCGCCACCACCCTCGACGAGTACCGCCAGTACGTGGAGAAGGACGCCGCGCTGGAGCGCCGCTTCCAGAAGGTGCTGGTCGACGAGCCGAGCGAGGAGGACACCATCGCCATCCTGCGTGGCCTCAAGGAGCGCTACGAGGTGCACCACGGGGTGACCATCACCGACGGCGCGATCATCGCCGCCGCGAAACTGAGCCACCGCTACATCACCGACCGCCAGCTGCCGGACAAGGCCATCGACCTGATCGACGAGGCGGCCAGCCGCATCCGCATGGAGATCGACTCCAAGCCCGAGGAGCTGGACCGCCTGGATCGCCGGCTGATCCAGCTGAAGATCGAGCGCGAGGCGCTGAAGAAGGAAACCGACGAGGCCACCAAGAAGCGCCTGGCCAAGCTGGAGGAGGACATCGCCAAGCTGGAGCGCGAGTACGCCGACCTCGAGGAGATCTGGAAGTCGGAGAAGGCCGAGGTGCAGGGCTCGGCGCAGATCCAGCAGCAGCTCGAGCAGGCCCGCGCCGACATGGAGACCGCCCGCCGCCAGGGCAACCTGCAGCGCATGGCCGAACTGCAGTACGGGGTGATCCCGGAGCTGGAGCGCAAGCTGGCCAGCGTCGACAGCGGCGAGCAGAGGGAGAAGCAGCTGCTGCGCAACCGCGTGACCGACGAGGAGATCGCCGAGGTGGTGTCCAAGTGGACCGGCATCCCGGTGGCCAAGATGATGGAGGGCGAGCGCGACAAGCTGCTGCGCATGGAGGCCGAGCTGCACAGGCGGGTGATCGGCCAGCACGAGGCGGTGGTGGCGGTGTCCAACGCGGTGCGCCGCTCGCGCGCCGGCCTGGCCGACCCGAATCGGCCGAGCGGCTCGTTCCTGTTCCTCGGCCCGACCGGGGTGGGCAAGACCGAGCTGTGCAAGGCGCTGGCCGAGTTCCTCTTCGACACCGAGGAGGCGATGGTGCGCATCGACATGTCCGAGTTCATGGAGAAGCACTCGGTGGCCCGCCTGATCGGCGCGCCGCCCGGCTACGTCGGCTACGAGGAGGGCGGCTATCTGACCGAGGCGGTGCGCCGCAAGCCGTACTCGGTGATCCTCATGGACGAGGTGGAGAAGGCCCACCCGGACGTGTTCAACGTGCTGCTGCAGGTGCTCGAAGACGGCCGGCTGACCGACAGCCAGGGCCGCACCGTGGACTTCAAGAACACCGTGGTGGTGATGACCTCCAACCTCGGCTCGGCGCAGATCCAGGAGCTGGTCGGCGATCCGGAGGCGCAGCGCGCCGCGGTGATGGATGCGGTCAGCCACCACTTCCGCCCGGAGTTCATCAACCGCATCGACGAGGTGGTGGTGTTCGATCCGCTGGGCAAGGAGCAGATCGGCGGCATCGCCGAGATCCAGCTGTCGCGCCTGCGTAGCCGGCTGGCCGAGCGCGAGCTGAGCCTGGAGCTGACCCCGGAGGCGCTGGAGAAGCTGATCGCCGTCGGCTACGACCCGGTGTATGGCGCGCGTCCGCTCAAGCGTGCGATCCAGCGCTGGATCGAGAACCCGCTGGCGCAGCAGATCCTCGCCGGCGAGTTCGCCCCCGGGGCGACCATCCACGCGCGGGTCGAGGGCGAGCAGATCGTCTTCGCCTGAGAATGCGCCGCGTCGCGGGGCGCCCCGCCCCGCGGCGGGTTCATGGAAAACGACGACGGCGCCGCAGGGCGCCGTCGTCGTCTGCAGGGCTCAGTCGCCGGCCGGCCGGGGCTCTTCCAGGCGCTGCAGCACCCGGTAGATCGCCTGCAGGGCGCGCTCCATCAGCGGGGTGTCGCTCGGTTCGCCGAGCAGGCGCACGCTGCCGTCCTGCAGGGCGCGGGCCAGGCGCGCCGCCGGCCAGGTGCGGCTGTGCTCGCCGCAGGGGTCGATGAACAGATAGTGGCGGGTCGCCGGGCTGACCCAGGACAGGCGCAGGCGGTGTACCTGACCGTCCTCGTGGAAGGCGAACAGGCTGCCGAACGGCAGGGCCCGCAGCTGCTCCAGCTGGGCTTCCAGCTCCGCCGACAGTTGTCCCTCGCCGGCCGCGGCCTCGGCGTTCTCGCCCTGCTCGTGCAGCAGCGCGCCGAGCGGGCTGTCGGGCAGCCGGGCCAGCAGGCGGGCGGCCAGTTCGGGCTGGCGGGCCTGCACGGCGTGCTGGCAGGTGACCACGTCCTGCAGCAGGCGGCGGATCTCCTCGTCGCTCAGGCAGCCCAGCTGCATCAGGCCGCCGCGCAGCGCTTCCAGCAGTTCCAGGCGCTCGCGCTGCAGACGCTCGCGACCGCTGCGGTCGAGCGGCGTGACGCTCCAGGCCAGCTGTTCGCCGGTCAGGCAGGCGCGCCGCCATTCCTCGCTCTGCTCGCCCTGACGCAGGTGGATCAGCGCCAGCAGGTCGTGCCAGCTGTTCTCCAGCAGTGCCTGGATCAGCGGTGGCAGCGAGCGACCGATCAGGGTCTGGCGGATCTGCTCGCCGGCCCGGCGGCGGGCGGCGTACAGGCGATCGCGGCCGCGGGCGGCGCTCAGGGTGCGGTGCTCGCGCAGCTCGACGCGCTGCTGCAGACGGCGCAGGTGCGTCTCGAACTCCTCGAGCAGGCGCTCGAAGCCGGCGCGCTCGCCGCCGAGGTCCTGGATGATGTGCTCGACGATGTCCTGCATCTTCGCCAGCAGCCCGGAGGCGTCGCTGTCCTCGACGAAGCGGGCGCCGGCCCGGGCCATGCTGTCGAGCAGGCGCCGCGCCGGATGGTCGTCGCGGGTGAACAGCTCGCGGTCGCGCAGCGCCAGCTTCAGATAGGGCGTGTGCAGGTGCGACAGCACCGTCTTGCAGCGGTCCGGCAGGCCGGGGTCGTCGAGGATGAAGGCGAACAGCATGCCGACCAGGTCGATGATGTCGGCATCGTCGGCGCGCAGCTGCTGGCCGGGCAGGGTGCAGGCCGCCTCCAGCTCGGCCTGCAGGCGTGCCCGCAGTTGCGTCACGTCCTGAGGCTGCTGCAGCTGGCTATCGATGTCGCGCGCGCTGATCTGCTGCAGGCGGTTGAGTGCCGCCAGCAGTTCGGACTCGCTGTAGGTGCCGGCCCGGGGCAGCTCGGGGAGCGGCAGCGCGGCGCGGGGCGGCGCCTCCGCTGTGGCGGCCGGCGGTCCCTGGTGGCGCCGGCCGAGCAGGCGGGTGACGCCCTGGAACAGCTGGGCGCTCTCGCTGGCGGGCTGCGCCGTCGTCGCGGTGGCGACCGGCGCCAGCTGGGCGGCCGGGCGCTCGCTGCGCTGCACGGGCGGCGCCGGGTGGCGAGGCCGGGTCGGCCGCTCTTCCTGGCGGGGCAGGATGCCGGCCTCGCGCAGGCGCCGGTCGAGGGCCGTGTACAGCTCGTCCAGCGAGGCCATGACCTGCTGCTCGAACAGCGCATAGAGGACGCGGCGGATCGCCAGCGGCAGGCCTTCGCCAGGCAGGGCCAGGCGGAAGGCCCCGGCGACGGCCTCGGGAGAGAAGGGGCTGTCCTCGTGCAGGGCGGCCTGCGGGTCCGGGCACAGCTGGGCCAGGCGCTCCTCCAGCGCGGGCAGCAGCGCCTGGCAGTGGTGTCGGCAGCGCTTGACCATGTTGGTCAGCAGCACGTTCTCCTCGAGCTCCTCGTGGGCCAGCAGCGACAGCGGCTGGCGCTCCTCGGGAGGCGGGGTGGCGCTGTTGGGATTGAGGCCCTCGAGGTAGGCGGCGAAGCCGCCGGCGAGCTGCTGGTGGAAGCGGCGCACGATCTGCGTGCGCTGCTGGCGCACCGCGCGCATGCCGTCGAAGTACAGCGCCTGCTCGAGGTTGTTGGCGGCCTTTTCGGCCTGGGCGAACAGGGCGTCGTCGACCTGTTCGAAGGCGCATGCCAGCTGCTGGTCGAGGTGGTTCATCACCAGTTGGCGGCAGCCCTGCTCCAGCTGGCCGAAGCGTGGGCGGATGCTGCGCCCGGCAAGGGCGAGGGGAACGGGAGAATCTGGCGGTGGCGTGTGGCTCATGGAGGATCTGGCGGGCCCGCGCCCTGTACTCTCGAAAGGAGTGCACATATAACAAGTGCCGGGGGCTCTGCCAAGCATGGAAAAAAAATGCCGCAGGGGGTTGACGGAGAAATATAAATCCGTAGAATGCCGCGCCACTGACACGGGAAATCGGCAACACCGATCACCGTAGAGGGTTGGAAGTCTCGACGTTCCGCGATAGCTCAGTCGGTAGAGCAAGTGACTGTTAATCACTGGGTCCCTGGTTCGAGTCCAGGTCGCGGAGCCAACTTCCAGGCGGGGTATAGCGCAGTCCGGTAGCGCGCCTGCTTTGGGAGCAGGATGTCGGGAGTTCGAATCTCTCTACCCCGACCAGTTTTGGGTCGTTAGCTCAGTGGTAGAGCAGTTGGCTTTTAACCAATTGGTCGTAGGTTCGACCCCTACACGACCCACCACATTCCCTTCCTCGGAAGGACAAGAAGCTGGAAGTGCCGCGAGGCCTTCCGGCTTTTTTGTTTGCGCGCGTTTTTTGCCCGTCTGAGTGGGTCGACCGGCGGTTGTGCCGCCGGTCGGGTGCTGCCGTCAGTGCAGCTTGAGACGCGGCTCGGTGCTGCGGCCGAGGCGGTCGCTGAGCATCAGCAGCAGGGTGCGGAACGGGCCGTACAGCGCCATCTGGTGCAGGCGATACAGCGAGATGTAGAACCAGCGGGCCAGACGCCCCTCCAGCATCACGTCGCCGGTCAGGTTGCCCATCAGGTTGCCCACCGCGCTGAAGCTCGACAGCGAGATCAGCGAGCCGTAGTCGCGGTAGCGGTACTCCAGCAGCGGTTCGCCCTGCAGGCGGCGCGCCAGCGACTTGGCCAGCAGCGAGGCCTGCTGGTGCGCCGCCTGGGCGCGCGGCGGCACGTTCTTGCCGTCCGCCATCGGACAGGCAGCGCAGTCGCCGAGGGCGAAGATGTTCTCGTCGCGGCTGGTCTGCAGGGTCGGGAGCACCACCAGCTGGTCGATGCGGTTGCTTTCCAGGCCGTCCAGCTCGCGCAGGAAGCCCGGAGCGCGGATGCCGGCGGCCCAGACCTTGAGGCTGGCCGGCACGAACTGGCCGTCGGCGGTATGCAGGCCCTCGGCGGTGACTTCCCGGACCGGCGAGTTGACCAGCACCTTGATGCCGAGCTTCTCCAGGGTGCCGTGGACGATGCCGCTGAGCCGCTCGGGCAGCGCCGGCACCACCCGCGGGCCGGCCTCGATCAGGGTCAGGTTGAGGTTTTCCGGGCGGATGCCATCCAGGCCGTAGTCGGCCAGCAGCAGGGCGGCATGGTGCAGTTCGGCGGCCAGCTCGACGCCGGTGGCGCCGGCGCCGACGATCGCCAGGTTGATCTGCGCGCTGCCGTGCTGGCGGGCCTGGGCGTGGGCGCACAGGTACTGGTCGAGCAGCAGGTCGTGGAAGCGTTCGGCCTGGTCGCGCGAGTCGAGGAACAGGCAGTGTTCCGCGGCGCCTTGGGTGCCGAAGTCGTTGGTCTTGCTGCCGACCGCCAGCACCAGGGTGTCGTAGGCGATCTCGCGCGCAGGCACCTGCTCGACGCCGTTCTGGTCATGCTTGGCGGCCAGCAGGATGGTCTTGCGCGCGCGGTCGAGGCCGCACATGCGCCCGGGCTGGAACTTGAAGTGGTTCCACTTGGCCTGGGCCACGTAGTTCAGCTCGTCCTCCGATGAGTTCAGCGAGCCGGCGGCCACCTCATGGAGCAGCGGCTTCCAGATGTGGGTGAGGTTGGCGTCAACCAGGGTGATGCGCGCCTGGCCGCGCTTGCCCAGGCTGCGGCCCAGGCGGGTGGCGAGTTCGATCCCGCCGGCGCCGCCGCCGACGATCACGATGTGATGGGTCATGGGGATGTCTCACAAGGCTTGGAAAAACCGGGAGCGACTAGCGGCGGCCTGCAGGGCGATCATGTGACCAGCGAGCTCAGCAGGCGGCTCAGCAGGCCCAGGCCGACGACCACGGCCAGCAGGGCGAGCATCAGGCGCCAGGGCCGGAACGGCTGGCGCTTGACCTGATGCTGCGGGGAGCTGAGATAGTGCTCGACCCGGCGCTGGTCCTCGGGGTTCAGACGGCTGGACATGGCAGTCTCGAAAAAAGGCAATGCGACCATTCTAGGCGTTGCGTCATGTGCGACTCAATGCCGCATTGGGAGGAGAGACTCCGGGAGGAGAGGCTCACAGCCCCATCTCCACGTCGAACAGCAGGGTGCGCGCCTGGTTGTCGCGCAGGAAGGCCGGGGCGTCGGCGTGGGCGAACAGCACGCGGGCGTAGTTGGGACCGACGATCGACAGCGAGCGCCAGCCCTGGCGCAGGTACTCGCTGGGGGGCGGGAAGGCGCTGTTGAAGTCGGGGATCTCGCGCTTGAAGCTGATGTAGGCGAGGAGGTCCAGCTCGCCGAGGTCGATGCCGCGCTCGTCGTAGTTGTGCGCCTTCTTGCGCAGGGTCGGGCCGAGACGCTGCTGCACCTCGCTCAGCGGGATGCGCCGCGGCCGGGGTTCGTGGCGTTGCAGCTGGGCCAGGGTGCGGGCGGCGCGGCGGCGCTCCAGCTCCTCGCGCCATTCGTCGTTGAGGCGCCGGCCCTCGTCGATGACGAAGAACACCTCGAAGCAGGCGTCGCGGTACAGCACGTCCGGCGGCTGCTGGGCCGGTGCGGCGAAGTCCTCGGTGCGGTGGGCGATGTTCAGCGCCTGCAGCAGGCGCTGGCAGACCCAGCGTTCGCGCTCCCACTTGCGGCCGTTGGAGAGAAAGTCGGTGGCCGCCTCGGCCTGGCGCACCAGATGGTGCAGGTAGTCGCGTTCGTCCATGCCGCAAGTGTAGTCGCCGGCGGCCCCGCCAGGTTGTCGCAGCCGCTCTGGCCGCTGCGGCTGCGGTGTAAACTCGGCATAGCGACCCCCGGAGTAGCCATGCAGCTGCGCGAAGCCACCCCCGCCGATCACGCCGTCCTCCACGCCCTGTGGGTGCGCACGCCGGGCATCCAGCTGCGCGCCGAGGACGCCCTGGAGCCCTACTGCGCCTACCTGGCGCGCAATCCCGGCCTCAGCCTGGTGGCCGAGGTGGATGGCGCCATCGTCGGCAGCCTGCTGGCCGGCCACGACGGCCGGCGCGGCTACCTGCAGCATCTGGCGGTCGATCCGTACTACCGGCGCCGCGGCATCGCCTCGGCACTGATCGCCGCGGTGCTGGCGCGCCTGGCGGCGCAGGGCATCGCCAAGAGCCACGTGTTCGTCCTCGATGGCGTGCCCGCGGCGCTGGCCTTCTGGCGCGCCCGCCGCGGCTGGGGCGAGCGCCACGACATCCGCGTCTTTTCCACCCTGGAGCAACCACGATGAAACCCTGGATATGGCTGGGCCTGGCCCTGCTGGCCGGCAGCGCGCAGGCGCTGGAGAGCGGCGAGCGCCTGGCGCCCTGGACCCTGAGCGATCAGTTCGATGCGCCCTACACCCTGAACGACGACCTGCGCATCCTGCTGGTGGCGCGCAGCATGGATGGCGCCAAGCTGCTCGACGCCGCACTGGAGGGGCGGCCCAAGGGCTACCTGGAGGCACGCCGGGCGCTGTTCGTCGCCGACATCAGCCGCATGCCCGGGCTGATCGGCAAGCTGTTCGCCATTCCGGCCATGCGCGACTACAGCTATCGCGTGCTGCTCGACCGCGAGGCGCAGGTGGTGCCGCAGTACGCCGCCCCCGAGGAGGGCGTGCTCTGGCTGCAGCTGGAGCAGGGCGTGCTGCGCGAGCGGCGCACCTTCAGCGACGCGCTCGCGCTGCGCGCGGCGCTGGAGCAGGTCGCGCCGTGATCGCCGCCGCGTTGCTCAGCGAATCCAGCCTGTGGCTGGGCGCCCTGCTGTTCCTGCCGCTGCTGCTGGCGGCGCTGTGGCATGCGCCCTGGGTCGAGCTGTTCAGCGACTTCCGCCGCCAGCACCTGCTGTTCGGCACCGTGCTGGCGCTGTTCCTGCTGTGGCTGGTGCGCCGCGACTTCGCCTCCGGGCTGTCCTTCCACTTCATCGGCATGACCGCGGTGACCCTGCTGCTCGACTGGCCGCTGGCGGTGCTGTCGGCCTTCGTCGCGCAGCTGGCGCTGGTCGGCCTCGGCCGCCAGGATGCCGCGGCGCTGGGGGTCAACGCGGTGCTGCTGATCCTCATCCCGGTGCTGGTCACCGAGGCTTGCGCGCGCGGCGTCGAGCGCCTGCAGCCGCGCAACCTGTTCGTCTACATCTTCTTCAGCGGCTTCTTCCCGGCGGCGCTGGTGGCCGTGCTGGTGCTGCTGGCCGGCCTCGGCGTGCTGCTGGTGGACGGCATCTACCAGATGCCGCCCTGGCTGGACGACTTCGCCGGCTACCTGTGGCTGATCATGTTCCCCGAGGCGTTCATCAACGGCACGGTGGTCACCGCGCTGGTGGTGTACTACCCGGAGTGGCTGGAGACCTTCAACCGCACCCGCTACCTGCAGGCGCCGTGGAAGGAGGAGGACAAGGACAGGAAGGAGGAGGACGGTGGGAGCTGAGGCTCAGGCTGCGCGCTTTTCCGGGCCCGCATAGCAAGAAGCCTCCCGGTCGGTGAACCGGAAGGCTTCGCGGCGGTAGCTGCCCTTGCCCTTGGCGGGTCGTTCCTGGCGGCAGCGGAACAGGGGCTGGGCGACCAGGGATTTGGCCTTGTTCGGGCCGGCTTTGCGTGGCTTGGCCATGACCTTTCCTCGTGCGGAGCCGGCGAGCGTGCCGGCGCGCGCATCATCGGCCGCTGTACGAAAAATGTCCAGTGATGTCGTGCGCAAATCGAGCGGAACTATTCGCTGGGCAGGTTGAGGCGCACGCCGGCGATCGCCAGGGTCAGTTGCGCCAGGCCGTTCCAGGCGTTGCCGGGCGCCTGGCCCTTGATCTGCTCGTCGATGCGCTGGGCGTCGCGCAGCAGCTGGTTCCAGCGGCTGGCCGGATGGCGCTGCACGGCACGGCCGACCAGGCCCTGGCGCTTGCCGAAGATCGGCGGCCTGGCCTGGGCGATCAGCCGCTCCAGCGGCAGACCCTGGCCATGCTGCTGGGCCAGGCCGGCGAGCAGGCGCAGCTCGCGCGCCAGGCCCCAGAGGATCACCGGCGCCTCCACGCCTTCGCCGCGCAGGCCCTCGAGCATGCGCAGGGCGTGCGCCGCCTCGCCGGCCAGCGCCGCGTCGAGCAGGCCGAACAGGTCGAAGCGCGCGCTGTCGGCGACGCTGGCCTGCACGGTGGCGGCATCCAGCTGGTTGCCCTCGACCAGCAGCTTGAGCTTCTCGATCTCCTGCACCGCGGCCAGCAGGTTGCCTTCGATGCGCGCCACCAGCAGGTCGATGGCCTCGGCACTCGCCGACAGGCCGGCCTGGGCCAGGCGCTGGCGGATCCACTGCGGCAGCTGCGCGGCATCCACCGGCCAGACCTGCACGAACTGGCAGTGCTCGCCGTCGATCAGCGCCTTGGCCCACTTGCTCTTCTGCGCCTTGCCGTCGAGCCTGGGCAGGCTGAGCAGCAGCACGGTGTCCTCGGCCGGGCGGGCGAGGTAGTCGAGCAGCACGGCGACGCCGTCGTCGCCCGGCTTGCCGGAAGGCAGGCGCAGCTCGAGCAGGCGTTTCTCGGCGAACAGCGACAGGCTGGCGCCGGCCTCGCGCAGCAGGTTCCAGTCGAAGCCGGCGTCGGCGTGGAACACCTGGCGTTCGCTGAAGTCGCGGGCGCGGCAGGCGGCGCGGATGGCGTCGCAGGCCTCCTGGCACAGCAGCGGGTCGTCGCCGCTGACCGCGTAGACCGGGGCGAGCGGACCCTGCAGGTGCTTGGCCAGTTGGGCGGGGTTGAGTTTCATCGGCAGGAAAAACGGGGCCCGCAGGCCCCGTGTCCGATCAGTGGGCCGGAGCCGTCGGCGCGCTCTGCCGCTCGGCTTCCGCGGCGGCGCGGGCCTCGGCTTCGGCCTTGGCGCGGGCGGTTTCCTCCAGCCTGGCGAGGCGCGCCGGGTTCAGCTGCTGCAGGCGCATGGCCAGTTGCTGGACCAGCTCGCGGCGCATCTCGACGCGCAGTTGCTGGGCCTCCTGGTCGGAGCCGATCAGGTTGTTGGCGTCGTGCACGTAGACCTTCTGCACCTCGAGGCGGTCGGCGAGCAGCAGCAGGTTGCCGCTGCGCACCTCGTAGTCGAGGCTGGCGCTCAGCTCGTTCTCGGCGCTGCGCGCCGCACTGGTGTAGCTGGCGGCGCGCTGGCGCTGGTCCTCGCGCACCAGCACCAGCTGGTAGGGCGCGCCGCCGTGCACGCGCACGCCGCTGCTTTCCAGCATGCGGCGCACGTCCTTGACCGTCTCGCCGTAGGCGTCGCGGGCGCTCAGGCCGAGCTCCTGCAGGGCGAAGTCGTCGCTGCCGGTGCCGCGCAGCTGGAAGCCGCAGGCCGTGAGCAGGGTGGTCAGCATCACCAGCAGCAGGCCGGACAGGCTACGTTTCATCAGGCATCCCTCGTGTGAAACGCCGCCCGCGCGGGGCGGGCGGCAGGTTGGACGGTGTCGGTCAGTTGGCGACGATGTTGACCAGCTTGCCGGGGACCACGATCACCTTGCGGATGGTCGCGCCTTCGGTGAAGCGCAGCACGTTCTCGTTGGCGCGCGCGGCGGCCTCGACCTCCTCGCGGCTGGCCCCGGCGGCGACCTGGATCTCGCCGCGCAGCTTGCCGTTGACCTGCACCACCAGGGTCAGGGTGTCCTGCACCAGGGCGGACTCGTCGACCGCCGGCCAGGCGGCGTCGATCACCGCGTCGCCGTGGCCGAGCGCCTGCCACAGGGCATGGCTGATGTGCGGGGTGATCGGCGCCAGCAGCAGGGTCACGGCCTCCAGGCCTTCCTGCAGCAGGGCGCGGTCCTGCGCGCTCGAGGTCGGTGCCTTCTCCAGCACGTTCATCAGGGTCATCACCTGGGCGATGGCGGTGTTGAACTTGCGGAACTGGCCGATATCGGTACTTGCCTGTTTGATGGCCTGGTGGATGGCGCGGCGGACGTCCTTCTGAGCATCGTTCAGGCTGGCGCTGTCCAGCGCGCCCGGCAGGCCGGCGGCGACGTGGGCCTGGGCCAGGCGCCAGACGCGGCGCAGGAAGCGCGAGGCGCCCTCGACGCCGGAGTCGGACCACTCCAGGCTCATTTCCGGCGGAGCGGCGAACATCATGAACAGGCGGCAGGTGTCGGCGCCGTACTGTTCGATCATGGTCTGCGGGTCGACGCCGTTGTTCTTCGACTTCGACATCTTCTCGGTGCCGCCGATTTCCACCGGCAGGCCGTCGCTCTTCAGGCGCGCGGCGATGGCCTTGCCTTTGGCGTCGGTGTCGACCTCGACGTCGGCCGGGTTGAACCACAGCTTGCTGCCGTTCTCCTGCAGGCGGTAGTAGGTCTCGGCGATCACCATGCCCTGGGTCAGCAGGTTGGTGAACGGCTCGTCGCTGTCGACCAGGCCCTCGTCGCGCATCAGCTTGTGGAAGAAGCGCGCGTAGAGCAGGTGCAGGATGGCGTGCTCGATGCCGCCGATGTACTGGTCGACCGGCAGCCAGTGGTTGGCCGCGGCCTTGTCGACCATGCCGCCTGCGAACTGCGGCGAGGCGTAGCGGGCGTAGTACCAGGACGACTCGACGAAGGTGTCCATGGTGTCGGTTTCGCGCTTGGCCGGCGCGCCGCATTTCGGGCAGCTGCAGCTGTAGAACTCGGGCATCCGTGCCAGCGGGCTGCCGGCGCCGTCCGGCACCACGTTCTCGGGCAGCACCACCGGCAGCTGGTCTTCCGGCACCGGCACGTCGCCGCAGGCGTCGCAGTGGATGATCGGGATCGGGCAGCCCCAGTAGCGCTGGCGGCTGATGCCCCAGTCGCGCAGGCGGAAGCGGGTCTGCTTCTCGCCGTGGTTGGCGGCTTCCAGGTCGGCGACGATGGCGTCGAAGGCGGCCTGGAACTCCAGGTTGTCGTACTTGCCGCTGTTGACGGTGACCAGGTTCGCCTTGTCGGTGTACCAGTCCTGCCACTGGGCAGCGTCGAAGGTGGCGTCGCCCTCGGCCTGGCGGTAGACCTGCACGATCGGCAGACCGTACTTGTTGGCGAACTCGAAGTCGCGCTCGTCGTGGGCCGGCACCGCCATCACCGCGCCTTCGCCGTAGCCGGCCAGCACGTAGTTGGCGACGAACACCGGCAGCTTGTCGCCGGTCAGCGGATGGACGACGAACTGGCCGGTGGCCATGCCCTTCTTCTCCATGGTCGCCACGTCGGCCTCGGCCACCGAGCCGGACTTGCATTCGGCGATGAAGGCGGCCAGCTCGGCGTTGCCCTCGGCGGCGCGCTGGGCCAGCGCGTGCTCGGCGGCGACGGCCACGTAGGTGGCGCCCATCAGGGTGTCCGGGCGGGTCGAGTAGACCTTCAGGCGGCCCTCGCCACCGCAGGTCGCGGCGTCGTAGTCGAACTCGATGTCGGCGCCGAAGCTCTTGCCGATCCAGTTGCGCTGCATGGTCTTGACCTGCTCGGGCCAGCCGTCGAGCTTGTCGAGGTCGGCGAGCAGCTCCTCCGCATAGGCGGTGATGCGGAAGTAGTACATGGGGATCTCGCGCTTCTCGATCAGCGCGCCCGAGCGCCAGCCGCGGCCGTCGATCACCTGCTCGTTGGCCAGCACGGTCTGGTCCACCGGGTCCCAGTTGACGGTGCCGTTCTTGCGGTAGATCACGCCCTTCTCGAACAGGCGGGTGAACAGCCACTGCTCCCAGCGGTAGTAGTCCGGCTTGCAGGTGGTGACCTCGCGCGACCAGTCGACGGCCAGGCCCAGGCTCTTCAGCTGGGTCTTCATGTAGTCGATGTTGGCGTAGGTCCAGGCCGCCGGCGCCACCTGGTTCTGCATCGCGGCGTTCTCCGCCGGCATGCCGAAGGCGTCCCAGCCCATCGGCTGCAGCACGTTCTTGCCCAGCATGCGCTGGTAGCGCGCGATCACGTCGCCGATGGTGTAGTTGCGCACGTGGCCCATGTGCAGCTTGCCGCTCGGGTAGGGGAACATCGACAGGCAGTAGTAGGTGTCCTTGCCGGGCTGCTCACTCACCTCAAAGGACTGGTGCGCGTCCCAGTGGGACTGCGCGGCGGCTTCGATCTCGCGGGGCTGATACTGTTCGTGCATGGCTCTGCCGGACTGGAAAAGAGGGGGGTAACGAAAGCCCCTAAGCATACATGACCCCCGCGGATCTGGGGAAACCCTGATCCGCGGGGGCGCGGGCGTCATGCCCGGGCTTCGCGGGCGGCCTGCAGGCGCTTCTCGGTGCTCTTCAGCAGACGCTCGGTGGCGACGATGGCGCGGGTATGGCGGCCCTCGCCGACCTTGCCGCCGGCATCGAACAGCTCGACGCGGAAGGCGTACAGCTTGCCCTCCATGCCGAGGAAGGTGGCACGGGCGCGCACCGTCTCGAACAGCGGGGTGGCGGCCAGGTGGGTGACGTCGACGCCGACGCCGACCGACAGCTCGCCGTCCCCGAGCAGCGGGCGCATCAGGCGGGCGGCGGCCAGCTCCATCAGGCCGACCATGCGCGCGGTGGCCAGCACGTCGGGGAAGTCGTCGCCGGGCTCGCTGCACAGGGTACGCGGCGAGTCGCTGCCGGCCACGCGGTAGTCGAGTTCGTAGTGGCTGTCGACGGCCAGGGCCGGGGCATCGGGTCGGGTGGTCATGGCGGGATTCCTGCGAAGTGGCGAATGGAGCGCCATGCTAAGGGGGAGGGTCGGAACGAATCCACTCTATGATGCCGCGACCGTCGCCGGTCGGGACAAGGAGGATTGCGGTGCCGTTGCGCTATCTGTTCAAGCAGTTGCTGCTGCCGCCGGGCGGCCTGTTGCTGCTCCTGCTGCTCGCCTTCTGGTGGCGGACGCGCCGTCCGCGCCGGGCGCTGGCCTGCGCCGTGCTGGGGCTGGGCGGCCTGTGGCTGATGAGCCTGCCGGCGGTGGTCGAGCTGGGCGCGCGCCTGCTCGAGCACGAGCCGGCGCTGGAGCGGGCGGCGTGGCCGACGCTGGCGCAGCGCGCCGAGGCCATCGTGGTGCTCGGCGGCGGCCGCGAGCGCGGCGATCCGGGTTGGGGCGGCGACCAGCCGAGCCTGCTGGCGCTGGAGCGCGCCCGCCTGGCGGCGCGCCTGCACTGGGTCAGCGGCCTGCCGATCCTCGCCAGCGGCGGCCTGCACCGGGGCGAACCGCCCAGCGAGGCCGAGCTGCTGGCTGCGGTGCTCAGCGAGGACTTCAGCGTCGCGCTGCGCTGGCAGGAGGGGCGCAGCCGCACCACCTGGGAGAACGCCACGCTGAGCGCGCCGCTGCTGCGCGACGCCGGGGTCAGGCGCATCGTGCTGGTCACCCAGGCCTGGCACATGCCGCGGGCGCGCTGGTGCTTCGAGCGCCAGGGCTTCGAGGTGATTCCCGCGCCCATGGGTTTTCTCGGCGTGGCCAATGGCCGGCCGCTGGGCGGCTGGCTGCCGGAGGCCGTGGCGATCTGGCAGAGCAGCCTGCTGCTCAACGAGGCGGTGGGGCGCCTGCTCTATCCGCTGCTCTATCGCTGATCAGGCCGCGCCGTGGCGCGCCAGCGCCCATTCGACGTGCTCGCGGACCAGTTCGCTGGGGTACTCGCGGCGCAGGCGCAGCGCCTCGAGCACCGGGATGCTGGCGGGCGCGTTGCCCAGGCCGACCGCCAGGTTGCGCAGGAAGCGCTCGTAGCCGGCGCGGCGCAATGGCGAGCCCTCGGTGCGGGCGAGGAACTCCTCCTCGCTCCAGCGGAACAGTTCGGCCAGCTCGCTGTTGTCCAGGCCGTGGCGCGGGCGGAAGTCGTCCTGCTGCGTCGGCCGGGCGAAGCGGTTCCACGGGCACACCAGCTGGCAGTCGTCGCAGCCGAACACCCGGTTGCCGATCGGCGCGCGCAGTTCCTCGGGAATGGCGCCCTTGAGCTCGATGGTCAGGTAGGAGATGCAGCGCCGCGCATCCAGCAGCTGCGGGCCGATGAAGGCGGCGGTCGGGCAGACGTCCAGGCAGGCCTGGCAGCGCCCGCAGTGCTCGCGCTCGTGCGCTGCGTCGACCGGCAGCGGCAGGTCGACGAACAGCTCGCCGAGGAAGAACCAGCTGCCGGCCTGCTTGTTCAGCAGCAGGGTGTTCTTGCCGATCCAGCCGAGTCCGGCCTGCTGCGCCAGGGCCTTCTCCAGCACCGGCGCGCTGTCGACGAAGGCGCGGTAGCCGAACGGGCCGATCGCCGCCTGGATGCGTTCGGCCAGCTGCTGCAGGCGCTTGCGCACCAGCTTGTGGTAGTCGCGGCCCAGCGCGTAGCGCGACACGTAGGCCTTGTCCGGGCTGGCCAGCACCTCGGCCATGCGCGTGTCGCCGGGCAGGTAGTCCATGCGCAGCGAGACCACCCGCAGGGTGCCGGGGACCAGCTCGGCCGGCCGCGAGCGCTTGCTGCCGTGGGCGGCCATGTAGTCCATCTCGCCCTGGTAGCCGGCGGCCAGCCAGCGCGCGAGGTGCGCCTCGTGCTCGCCCAGTTCGACGCCGGCGATGCCGACCTGCTGGAAGCCCAGTTCGCGGCCCCAGGTCTTGATCGCCTGGGCGAGGGCGGCGGGATCGGGGGCGCTGGTCGACATGGCTGGCGGTGCTCGGGGGCAGGGTGGGTATAATTGTGCCAGAGCCTCGAGTCGAATGGTCCATGCCGCTGACTGCCCCCGCCTTGCCCCTAGCCCTCCATCGCGCCGCCCAGGTCCGCGAGCTGGACGCGCGCCTGATCGCCGCCGGCACCCCCGGCAGCGAGCTGATGCAGCGCGCCGCCCATGCCCTCTGGTGCGCGCTGCGCCGTCGCTGGCCGGACGCCGGCGAGATCACCGTGCTGGCCGGGCGCGGCAACAATGCCGGCGACGGCTACCTGGTCGCCGCGCTGGCCCGGCGCGCCGGCTGGCGCGCGCGGGTGCTGGCGGTCGCCGATCCGGCGCAGCTGGGCGGCGATGCCGCCGCCGCCCATGCCGCGGCGCAGGCCGCCGGGGTGGCCGTCGAGCCGTGGCGCGAGTGCGCGCCGCTGACCGGCGTACTGGTCGACGCTCTGCTCGGCACCGGTCTGGCGGGCGAGGTGCGCGAGCCCTACGCCCAGGCCATCCGCCTGGCCAACGCCAGCGGCCAGCCGGTGCTGGCGGTCGACCTGCCGTCGGGACTGTGCGGCGACAGCGGGCGGGTGCTCGGCGTGGCGATCCGCGCCGAACTGACGGTCACCCTGCTGGCGCTCAAGCTCGGCCTGTTCTGCCTGGACGGCCCTGACCACTGCGGCGAGCTGGCCTTCGACGACCTGCGCGCCGACCCGGCGCTGGTCGCCGAGCTGCCGCCGGCGGCGCTGCGCCTGACGGCGGACAGCGTGCCGCGCCTGCCGCCGCGGCCGCGCAACGCCCACAAGGGCCAGTTCGGGCACGTCCTGCTGGTCGGTGGCGACCTCGGCTACGGCGGCGCGGCGCTGCTCGCCGCCGAGAGCTGCCTGCGCGGTGGTGCCGGGCTGGTCAGCCTGGCCACCCGCGCCGAGCACGTGCCGGCCATGCTGGTCCGACGCCCGGAAGTGATGGCCCGCGCCGTGCAGTCGTCCTTCGAACTGCACGCGCTGCTCGCCCAGGCCGACGTGCTGGTGCTCGGTCCCGGCTGCGGCCAGGGCCCCTGGGCGCGCACCCTGCTGGCCGGCCTCGGCGCGCAGGGCAAGCGGCAGGTATGGGACGCCGACGCGCTCAACCTGCTGGCCGCCGGGCTGCTGGCGCCGCCGGCCGGCGACTGGCTGGTCACTCCGCATCCGGGCGAGGCGGCGCGCCTGCTCGGCTGCAGTAGCGCCCAGGTGCAGGCCGATCGCCCGGCGGCGGCGCTGGAGCTGGCGCGCCGGCTGAATGCGGTGGTGGTCCTGAAGGGACTCGGCAGCCTGGTGGCGACTCCGGGCGGGGAACTGCACCTGTGCGACCGAGGTCATCCGGCGATGGCCGGGGCCGGCCTCGGCGACGTGCTCGCCGGCCTGCTCGGCGCCCTGCTGGCGCAGGGCCTGGAAGTGGGCGCCGCGGCGCGGCTGGGCGTCTGGCTGCATGCCTGCGCCGGCGAGCGCCTGGGCCGCGGCGGACGCGGCCTGGCGGCCGCCGACCTGATCGAGACCATCCGTGAACTGCTGGAGGAGCACAGTCCGTGCCTGAAGTGACGCTGTACGCCGCTGACGAGGCGGCCATGCTGGCCCTGGGAGCGCGCCTGGCCGAGGTGACCGGCGGGCGCGGAGTGATCTGCCTGCATGGCGACCTGGGCATGGGCAAGACCACCCTGTCGCGCGGTATCCTGCGCGGCCTGGGCCATGCAGGGCCGGTGAAGAGCCCGACCTTCACCCTGGTCGAGCCCTACGAGCTGGGCGAGCGGCGGGTCTACCATTTCGACCTGTATCGCCTGGCAGATCCCGAGGAGCTGGAATTCTTCGGCATCCGCGACTATTTCCAAGGCGACGCGCTGTGCCTGATCGAGTGGCCCGAGCGCGGCGCCGGCATTCTGCCGAAGGCGGACCTGGACATCAGCATCGACGTGCATGGCGAGGGACGGGCGTTGCGCCTGCTGCCCCACGGCGCGCGGGGCGAGTCCTGGTGCGCCGCCCTGACGACTGTGGGAGTCCAATGAACATGGGATGGGCCCTTCGCCCCCGGGCGCTGCTTGCCGTACTGGGCACCCTGCTGGCCATGCTGGCCGCCGAGGTGGTGCATGCGGCCAGCGAGATTCGTGGCGTGCGCCTGTGGCGTGCGCCGGACAACACCCGCCTGGTGTTCGACCTCAGCGGGCCGGTGCAGCACAAGGTGTTCTCCCTGAGCGCGCCGGAGCGCATCGTCATCGACGTCGAGGGGGCCCAGCTGAGGACCCGTCTCGAGCAGCTGGCCACGGCCAACACGCCGATCACCGGCCTGCGCGCCGCCGAGCAGGCCCCCGGCAAGCTGCGCATCGTCATCGACACCGCCGCGATGGTGGAGGCGAAGAGCTTCAGCCTGGCGCCCAACCAGCAGTACGGCCATCGCCTGGTGGTCGACCTGTTCGATCAGGGCGAGGCGCCGCCGGCTGTGGCGCCCAAGGCGCCCGCGGCAGTGCCCGCGGTGGCCCAGGGGAGCGCTGCGCCGCCAGCGGCCGACACCCCGCCGCCGGTCGCGCCCGAAGCGCCGAAGACCGTGGTTCGCGAGGCGGCGGCCCGCCCGGCGCCGCTGCCCAGCGGCAAGCGCAACATCGTCATCGCCATCGACGCCGGCCACGGCGGCGAGGATCCGGGCGCCATCGGCCCGCGCGGCCTGCGCGAGAAGGTCGTGGTGCTGGAGATCGCCCGCGAACTGCAGCGCCTGATCAACCAGGAGAAAGGCTTCCGCGCCGAACTGGTGCGTACCGGCGACTACTTCATCCCGCTGCGCAAGCGCACCGAGATCGCCCGCAAGAAGGGCGCCGACCTGTTCGTCTCCATCCACGCCGACGCCGCACCGCGCGCGGCGGCCTTCGGCGCCTCGGTGTTCGCCCTCTCCGAAGGCGGCGCCACCTCGGAGACCGCGCGCTGGCTGGCCGACAGCGAGAACCGCTCGGATCTGGTCGGCGGCGTCGGCAGCGTCAGCCTCGACGACAAGGACCGCATGCTCGCCGGGGTGCTGCTCGACCTGTCGATGACCGCCACCCTGTCCTCCAGCCTGGACGTCGGCCACAAGGTGCTGGCGAACATGGGGCGCATCACCCCGCTGCACAAGCGCCGGGTCGAGCAGGCCGGCTTCATGGTGCTGAAGTCGCCGGACATCCCGTCGATCCTGGTGGAAACCGGGTTCATCTCCAACCCCGGCGAATCGCAGAAGCTGGCCACCAAGAGCCACCAGCAGGCGCTGGCGCGCTCGATCCAGAGCGGTGTGCGGCAGTTCTTCCACGAGAACCCGCCGCCTGGCACCTACATCGCCTGGCTGCGCGACCAGGGCAAGATCAAGGTGGGCGAGCGCGCCCACCGGGTGGCCCCGGGAGAGAGCCTGGCGCTGATCGCCCAGCGCTACCAGGTCAGCCAGGCCGCGCTGCGCAGCGCCAACCGTCTGGCCAGCGACAATCTCAAGGCCGGCCAGATGCTGACCATCCCGGCGCCGACCCTGGCGGCCCAGCCATGAGCGCACCGGCGCGCATCCAGCTGCTCACCCCGCGGCTGGCCAACCAGATCGCCGCCGGCGAGGTGGTCGAGCGGCCGGCCTCGGTGGCCAAGGAGCTGCTGGAGAACAGCCTGGACGCCGGCGCCACGCGCATCGACGTCGAGGTGGAGCAGGGCGGCATCAAGCTGCTGCGCGTGCGCGACGACGGCGCCGGCATCGAGCCGGACGACCTGCCGCTGGCCCTGGCCCGTCATGCCACCAGCAAGATCCGCGAGCTGGAGGATCTCGAGCGGGTGCTCAGCCTCGGCTTTCGCGGCGAGGCGCTGGCCTCGATCAGCTCGGTGGCGCGCCTGACCCTGACCTCGCGCCGGCGCGGCGCCCCGCAGGCCTGGCAGGTCGAGGTCGAGGGCAGCGACATGGCGCCGCGGGTGCAGCCGGCGGCGCATCCCGACGGCACCAGCGTCGAGGTGCGCGACCTGTTCTTCAACACCCCGGCGCGGCGCAAGTTCCTGCGCGCCGAGAAGACCGAGTTCGACCACCTGCAGGAGGTGATCAAGCGCCTGGCGCTGACCCACTTCGAGGTCGGCTTCCACCTGCGCCACAACGGCAAGGGCGTGCTCGGCCTGCATCCGGCGAAGGACGAAGTCAGCCGCGCGCGGCGGGTGGCCAGCGTCTGCGGCCCGGCCTTCCTCGAGCAGGCGCTGCCGCTCGACCTCGAGCGCAACGGCTTGCGTCTGTGGGGCTGGGTCGGCCTGCCGACCTTCTCGCGCAGCCAGGCCGACCTGCAGTACTTCTACGTCAACGGCCGCATGGTGCGCGACAAGCTGGTCGCCCACGCGGTGCGCCAGGCCTACCGCGACGTGCTGTACAACGGCCGCCACCCGGCCTTCGTGCTGTTCCTCGAGATCGACCCCGCGGTGGTCGACGTCAACGTGCACCCGACCAAGCACGAGGTGCGCTTCCGCGACAGCCGGATGGTCCACGACTTCCTCTACGGCACCCTGCACCGCGCGCTGGCCGACGTGCGCCCGGAGAGCCAGCTGGCCCCCGCCACTGCGCCGCGCGGCGAGCCGCAGGTCAGCGGCCTGGCCGCCGGCGAGTTCGCCGGGCAGAACGAGATGGCGCTGGCCGAGCATGTGCCGACGGCCACGCCGGCGGAGCCGGCCTGGCAGCCGCCGCTCGGCGGGCAGAGCCGCCCGGGCGGTGGAGGCGGCTATCGGCCGGTGCAGGCGCCGGCGGCCCAGCCGCAGGCCGAGCTGCAGGGCGCCTACCGCGAATTCTTCGCTCCGCTGGCCGGGCCGGCGGCGCTGCCCGAGGGGCAGGGCGACGTGCCGCCGCTGGGCTACGCGCTGGCCCAGCTCAAGGGCATCTACATCCTCGCCGAGAACGCCCACGGCCTGGTGCTGGTGGACATGCACGCGGCCCACGAGCGCATCACCTACGAGCGGCTGAAGAGCGCCATGGCCAGCGAGGGCCTGCGCGGCCAGCCGCTGCTGGTGCCCGAGTCCATCGCCCTCAGCCAGCGCGAGGCCGACTGCGCCGAGGAGCACGCCGCCTGGTTCGCCCGCCTCGGTTTCGAGCTGCAGCGCCTGGGGCCGGAAACCCTGGCGATCCGCCAGATTCCCGCGCTGCTCAAGCAGGCGCAGGCCAGCCAGCTGGTGCGCGACGTGCTCAGCGACCTGCTCGAGTACGGCTCCAGCGACCGCATCCAGGCCCATCTCAACGAGCTGCTGGCGACCATGGCCTGCCATGGCGCGGTGCGTGCCAACCGCCGCCTGACCCTGCCCGAGATGAACGCCCTGCTGCGCGACATGGAGAGCACCGAGCGCAGCGGCCAGTGCAACCACGGCCGGCCGACCTGGACCCAGCTGGGCATGGACGAGCTGGACAAGCTGTTCCTGCGCGGGCGCTGAGCGCCCTGCCTTCCCTCATCCCTACACCGAGTTCGCCGATGTCCGCGCTGCCCCCCGCCATCTTCCTCATGGGTCCGACCGCCTCGGGCAAGACCGACCTGGCCATCGAGCTGGCGCGGGTGCTGCCCTGCGAGATCGTCAGCGTCGACTCGGCGCTGGTCTACCGCGGCATGGACATCGGCACCGCCAAGCCGCCGCGCGAGCTGCTCGCCGAGTTCCCGCACCGGCTGATCGACATCCGCGACCCGGCCGAGAGCTACTCGGCCGCCGAGTTCCGCAGCGATGCGCTGGCAGCCATGGCCGAGATCACCGCCGCCGGGCGCATCCCGCTGCTGGTCGGCGGCACCATGCTGTACTTCAAGGCGCTGCTCGAGGGCCTGGCCGACATGCCTTCGGCCGATCCGCAGGTCCGCGCCCAGCTGGAGGTGCAGGCCGCCGCCGAGGGGCTCGCCGCGCTGCATGCCGAGCTGGCGCGGGTCGACCCGGAGTCGGCGGCGCGCATCCATCCCAACGACCCGCAACGCCTGGTCCGTGCCCTGGAGGTGTACCGGGTCAGCGGCCTGAACATGAGCGAGCATCGCCGCCGCCAGCAGGTGTTGCAAAATCTGCACGGCGGCGCGCCGCACGCACAGGCTTTCCCTTATACTGTCGCCCACCTGGCCATCGCCCCGGCGCAGCGCGCGCTGCTGCACGAGCGCATCGCCCGGCGTTTTCACCTGATGCTGGAACAGGGCTTCGTGGCCGAGGTCGAAGCGCTGCATGCGCGCGGCGACCTGCACCCGGGGCTGCCGTCGATCCGCTCGGTGGGCTACCGGCAGGTATGGGAATATCTCGAGGGCCGTCTGACCCGGGAGGAGATGGCCGAACGCGGCATCATCGCCACCCGCCAGCTGGCCAAGCGACAGTTCACCTGGCTGCGCAGTTGGTCGTCGCTGCACTGGCTCGACAGCCTGGCCGCAGACAATCTCGCGCGCACCTTGAAATACCTGCAGACTGTCGCCATTAATGGCTGAGTTTCGGCCCGCAGCCGGCTATCCTGTGGGGAAAGCGCCGTCGCAAGCCATGACTTCGTCGAATTCGACCTGATTAATACAATTACTTATCCCCTGAAGGAGTGTGGAAAATGTCAAAAGGGCATTCGCTACAAGACCCTTACCTGAATACCCTGCGTAAGGAACGCGTTCCGGTTTCCATCTATCTGGTCAACGGCATCAAGCTGCAGGGCCAGATCGAGTCGTTCGACCAGTTCGTCATCCTGCTGAAGAACACCGTCAGCCAGATGGTCTACAAGCACGCTATCTCCACCGTGGTTCCCAGCCGTCCGGTCCGTCTGCCCAGCAGCGAGTCGGGTGAGCCGGGCAACGCCGAATAAGCGGAGCCGCCGGTCTTGTTCTTTGAGCGCCACGAGGGTGGCGAGCGGGCCATCCTGATTCATCTGGACGGCCAGGCGCCCGAGGCGCGTGAAGATCCCGACGAGTTTCTCGAACTGGCCCGTTCGGCGGGTGCCGAGGTCGCTGGCTTCATCAGCGTACCCCGGCACCAGCCCACGGCACGCTTCCTGATCGGCAGCGGCAAGGTCGACGAGATCCGCGAGCAGGTCAGGGCCGAGCAGGCCGAACTGGTCATCTTCAACCACACCCTGACTCCCAGTCAGGAGCGCAACCTCGAGCGCGAGTTCGAATGCCGGGTGCTCGACCGTACCGGCCTGATTCTCGACATCTTCGCCCAGCGTGCGCGCACCCATGAAGGCAAGCTGCAGGTCGAACTGGCCCAGCTCGAGCACATGAGCACGCGCCTGGTGCGCGGCTGGACCCACCTCGAGCGGCAGAAGGGCGGCATCGGCCTGCGCGGCCCGGGCGAGACCCAGCTGGAAACCGACCGTCGCCTGTTGCGCGTGCGCATCCGCCAGATCAAGCAGCGCCTGGAGAAGGTGCGCAGCCAGCGCGAGCTGGCGCGCCGCGGGCGCAAGCGCGCCGAGGTGCCGGTGGTCTCGCTGGTCGGCTACACCAACGCAGGCAAGTCGACGCTGTTCAATGCGCTGACCGAGGCCGACGTCTACGCCGCCAACCAGCTGTTCGCCACCCTCGATCCCACCCTGCGCCGCCTCGAGTTCGCCGACGTCGGTCCGGTGATCCTCGCCGATACCGTGGGCTTCATCCGCCACCTGCCGCACAAGCTGGTCGAGGCGTTCCGCGCCACCCTTGAGGAGTCGAGCAACGCCGACCTGCTGCTGCACGTGATCGACGCCCACGAGCCCGAGCGCCAGCTGCAGATCGAGCAGGTCTACTCGGTGCTCAAGGAGATCGGTGCCGACCAGCTGCCGACCCTCGAGGTGTACAACAAGCTCGACCTGTTGCCCGGCGTGGCGCCGCAGATCCAGCGCGACGACAGCGGCAAGCCGGTGCGTGTCTGGCTGTCGGCCCGCGAGGGGCAGGGCCTGGACCTGCTGCGCCAGGCGATCACCGAACTGCTCGGCGATGACCTGTTCGTCGGCATCCTGCGCCTGCCGCAGCAGCTCGGCCGCCTGCGTGCCCAGCTGTTCGCGCTCGGTGCGGTGCAGGACGAGCAGCATGACGAGGAAGGTGCCATCCTGTTGAAGGTACGCCTGCCGCGGGTCGAGCTGAACAAGCTGGTCAGTCGCGAGGGCTGGAAGTCCGACGACTTTCTCGCGCAACACACTTTGCAATAAAGCCCGGGCGCCCGGCTTTGCCGCCGCTCGGAGGCTTTCGGTAGCATGGACGGATGTGCCCTGTGGGCACGTCTACGCGTTATCAGTGGGGAGAACGCTATGGCCTGGAATGAGCCGGGTGGCAACTCGAACGACAACGATCCCTGGGGCGGCCGCCGTGGCGGCGGTCGGCAGGGGCCACCGGATCTGGACGAAGCCTTGCGCAAGCTGCAGGACAACCTGAACAGCCTGTTCGGTGGTCGCAAGCGCAGCGGCGACAGCGGCGACAGCGGCGCGGGCGGCAAGGGCGGCGGTCTCGGCCTCGTGGCCATCGGCTTCGGCGTGCTCGCCGCGCTCTGGCTGTACAGCGCCGTCTACGTGGTGGACGAACAGGAGCAGGCGGTGATCCTGCGCTTCGGCAAGTACTACGAGACCGTCGGGCCGGGCCTGAACCTCTATCTGCCGCCGATCGACCGCAAGTTCCAGGAAAACGTCACCCGCGAGCGTGCCTACAGCAAGCAGGGCCAGATGCTCACCGAGGACGAGAACATCATCGAGGTGCCGCTGACCGTGCAGTACCGGATCAGCAACCTGCAGGAGTTCGTGCTCAACGTCGACCAGCCGGAAGTCAGCCTGCAGCACGCCACCGACAGCGCCCTGCGCCACGTGGTCGGCTCGACCTCGATGGACCAGGTGCTGACCGAGGGCCGCGAGCAGATGGCCGCCGACGTCAAGGAGCGCCTGCAGCGTTTCCTCGACACCTACAAGACCGGCATCACCGTCACCCAGGTCAACATCCAGAGCGCCGCCGCCCCGCGCGAGGTGCAGGAAGCTTTCGACGACGTGATCCGGGCCCGTGAGGACGAGCAGCGCGAGAAGAACCAGGCCGAGGCCTACGCCAACGGCGTGATCCCCGAGGCGCGCGGCCAGGCCCAGCGCATCGTCGAGGACGCCAACGGCTATCGCGAGGAAGTGGTCTCCCGCGCCCAGGGCGAGGCCGACCGCTTCAGCAAGCTGCTGGTCGAATACCGCAAGGCCCCGGAGGTGACCCGCCAGCGCCTGTACCTGGAGACCATGCAGGAGTTGCTGGGCAATACCAGCAAGGTGCTGATGAGCAGCGAGCAGGGGCAGAACAGCCTGCTCTATCTGCCGCTGGACAAGATGATGGAAGGCCGCGCGCCGCTGTCGACGCCGGTGATGCCGAGCATCCAGTCCGGTGCGGTGGAGGCGCCACGGGTGGGTTCGGATGCGCAGCGTGACCTGCGTTCGAGGGAGAGCCGCTGATGAGCAACAAGTCGCTGATCGCCCTGATCGCCGCCGCCGTGCTGGCGCTGGTGGGCTGGAACTGCTTCTACATCGTCCTGCAGACCGAGAAGGCGGTGCTGCTGCAGTTCGGTCGCATCGTCCAGGCCGACGTGCCGCCGGGCCTGCATGTGAAGATTCCCTACGTCAACCAGGTGCGCAAGTTCGATGCCCGCCTGCTGACTCTGGACTCGCCGACCCAGCGCTTCCTCACCCTGGAGAAGAAGGCGGTGATGGTGGACGCCTACGCCAAGTGGCGGGTGGCCGATGCCGAGCGCTTCTACACCGCCACCTCGGGCATGAAGCAGATCGCCGACGAGCGCCTGTCGCGCCGACTGGAGTCCGGTCTGCGTGACCAGTTCGGCAAGCGCTCCCTGCATGAGGTGGTGTCCGGCGAGCGCGATGCGCTGATGGCCGACATTACCCAGCTGCTCGACCGCATGGCGCGCCGCGAGCTGGGCATCGAGGTGCTCGACGTGCGGGTCAAGGCCATCGATCTGCCCAAGGAAGTCAACCGCAGCGTGTTCGAGCGGATGAGCACCGAGCGCGAGCGCGAGGCCCGCGAGCACCGCGCTAAGGGTCGCGAGCTGGCCGAGGGCATTCGCGCCGACGCCGACCGCCAGCGCCGCGTGCTGCTGGCCGAGGCCTACCGCGAGGCGGAGGAGCTGCGCGGCCAGGGCGATGCCCAGGCGGCGGCGATCTATGCCAAGGCCTACAGCCAGGACCCGGAGTTCTACGCCTTCCATCGCAGCCTGCAGGCCTACCGCGAGAGCTTCGCCGGCAAGCGCGACGTGATGGTGCTGGATCCCAAGGGCGACTTCTTCCGCTATCTGGAGCAGGTCAAGCCCTGACCGGTCCGCCCGGCGGCTGCCCGTGCAGCCGCCGGCGTGATCGCGGGGAAAACGTGTTATCATGAGTCAGCCGGGATTTCCCGGCTTTTTTGCGTCTGCGGGAACCATGTGGCAAGAACTCGGCATCGCTTTCTGTCTGCTGCTGGTGCTGGAGGGCATCCTGCCCTTCCTCTGTCCGCGGCGCTGGCGCGAGGCTGTCATCAGTCTGGCCGGGCTGGAGGATCGCCAGCTGCGGCTGATCGGACTGGGCAGCATGCTGCTGGGAACGGCGCTGCTCTACTGGCTCCGTTGAACACCACGCCCGGCCGAAAGGGGAGAGGCAATATGGCAACGCTGGACCGCTGGCTGCTGCCGGACGGAATCGAGGAAGTGCTGCCGGCAGAAGCGGCACGCATAGAGACGGCTCGCCGTCAGGTGCTGGACCTGTTCCGCAACTGGGGCTACGAGCTGGTCATCACTCCGCACATCGAGTACCTGGAGTCGCTGCTCACTGGCGCCGGCCAGGATCTCGACCTGCGCACCTTCAAGGTCACCGACCCGCTGTCCGGACGGCAGATGGGCTTCCGTGCCGACATCACCCCGCAGGTGGCGCGCCTCGATGCGCACACCCATCGCCAGGAGGGCCCGAGCCGCCTGTGCTACGCCGGCAGCGTGCTGCATGCGCGGCCGCGGGCGCTGTCCACCTCGCGCAGCCCGATCCAGATCGGCGCCGAGCTGTACGGCGACGCCAGCACCGCCAGCGACCGCGAGGTCATCGGCCTGATGCTCGAGGTGCTCGAGCTGGCCGGTGTCGCCGACGTGCACATGGATCTCGGCCATGTCGGTATCTACCGCGGCCTGGCCCGCGCCGCCGGCCTGTCCGGCGAGGCCGAGCAGCAGCTGTTCGACGCCCTGCAGCGCAAGGCCATCGACGAGATCGCCGAGTTGACCGCCGGCCTGCCGGCCGAGCAGGGCGCCATGCTGCGCGCCCTGGCCGAGCTGTGCGGCGGCCGCGAGGTGCTGGGCCAGGCGCGCGCGCAGCTGGCCGCGGCGCCGGCCGCCGTGCTGGCGGCGCTGGCCGAGCTGGAGGCGGTGGCCGACGAGCTGGCCGCCCACTACCCGGCGCTGCCGCTGTACTTCGATCTCGGCGAGCTGCGCGGCTACCACTACCACACCGGCATGGTGTTCGCCGCCTTCGTGCCCGGCGTCGGCCAGGCCATCGCCCAGGGCGGGCGCTACGACGACATCGGCGCCGACTTCGGGCGCGCGCGGCCGGCCACCGGCTTCTCCACCGACCTCAAGACCCTGGTCAGCCTCGGTCAGGCGATCCAGGCCGAGGCGCCGGGCGGCGTCTGGGCGCCGCAGGGCGGCGAGGCCGGCCTGTGGCAGGCCGTGCTCGAACTGCGCCGCAGTGGTCGGCGGGTGGTGCAGGCGCTGCCGGGGCAGAGCCTGGTCGATGCGCGCGCCGCCGGCTGCGACAGCGAATTGCGTTTACAGGAGGGTGGCTGGCAGGTTTCGCCGCTGGCTTCCTGAGTACTTTCACCGGCTTCGCGCCGGTACCGACCTTCCACGAGGGGACAAGTGTTATGGGTAAGAATGTCGTGGTCCTGGGCACCCAGTGGGGTGATGAGGGCAAGGGCAAGATCGTCGACCTGCTGACCGACCAGGCTGCCGCCGTGGTGCGCTACCAGGGTGGCCACAACGCCGGCCACACCCTGGTGATCGACGGCGAGAAGACCGTCCTGCACCTGATTCCGTCCGGCATCCTGCGCGACAACGTGCAGTGCCTGATCGGCAACGGTGTGGTGGTGGCGCCGGATGCGCTGCTCAAGGAAATCACCAAGCTGGAAGAGAAGGGCGTACCGGTGCGCGAGCGCCTGCGCATCAGCCCGGCCTGCACCCTGATCCTGCCGTACCACGTGGCTCTCGACCAGGCCCGCGAGGCGGCCCGCTCGGAAGGCAAGATCGGCACCACCGGTCGCGGCATCGGCCCGGCCTACGAGGACAAGGTCGCCCGCCGCGGCCTGCGCATCGGCGACCTGTTCAACCCCGAGCGCTTCGCGGTCAAGCTCAAGGAGCTGCTGACCTACCACAACTTCGTTCTCGAGAACTTCTACAAGGTCGATCCGGTCGACTACCAGAAGACCCTGGACGAGGCGCTGGCCTACGCCGAGATCCTCAAGCCGCTGGTCACCGACGTGGCCGCCCGCCTGCACGAGCTGCGCAAGGCCGGCGCCTACATCATGTTCGAGGGTGCCCAGGGCTCGCTGCTGGACATCGACCACGGCACCTACCCGTACGTGACCAGCTCCAGCACCACCGCCGGCGGCACCGCCACCGGCTCCGGCTTCGGCCCGCTGTACCTGGACTACATCCTCGGCATCACCAAGGCCTACACCACCCGCGTCGGTTCCGGTCCGTTCCCCACCGAGCTGTTCGACGAGGTCGGTGCCCGTCTGGCCAAGGTCGGTCACGAGTTTGGCTCGACCACCGGTCGCGCCCGCCGCTGTGGCTGGTTCGATGCTGTGATCCTGCGTCGCGCCATCGAGATCAACTCGATCTCCGGCCTGTGCCTGACCAAGCTGGACGTGCTCGACGGCCTCGAGACCGTCAAGCTGTGCGTGGCCTACAAGAACGCCGCCGGCGAGATCATGGGCGAGGCACCGACCGACGCCGACAGCTACGTCGGCCTCGAGCCGGTGTACGAGGAGATGCCGGGCTGGAGCGAATCCACCGTCGGCGCCAAGTCCATCGACGACCTGCCGGCCAACGCCCGCGCCTACATCAAGCGCGTGGAGGAGCTGGTCGGTGCGCCGATCGACATCATCTCCACCGGCCCGGACCGCAACGAGACCATCGTGCTGCGTCATCCGTACGCCTGAGGGGCGCGCTGTCGAGGAAAAGGCCGCTGATGCGGCCTTTTTCTTTTTTGCGGGTGACGGGTTTGCCGGAGTGTGCCGGCAGGGTGGGGTGCGACTTTTCTGCGGACGAAAAAAAACCGGATCTTGCGATCCGGTTTTTTGGGAATTGGTGCCCAGGAGAAGACTCGAACTTCCACGATATTGCTATCACTGATACCTGAAACCAGCGCGTCTACCAATTCCGCCACCTGGGCGTGCCATGTTTGCCGTTACCGGCGAAGCCTGACTGCTTCTTTCGTCAACATCCGCTTGCGCGTCTGCTTGGAATTGGTGCCCAGGAGAAGACTCGAACTTCCACGGTATTTCTACCACTGATACCTGAAACCAGCGCGTCTACCAATTCCGCCACCTGGGCGTGCCATGTCTGCCGTTGCCGGCGAAGCCTGACTGCTTCTTTCGTCAGCATCCGCTTGCGCGTCTGCTTGGAATTGGTGCCCAGGAGAAGACTCGAACTTCCACGGTGTTGCCACCACTGATACCTGAAACCAGCGCGTCTACCAATTCCGCCACCTGGGCTAATAGTGCGATGATTGCTCATCTGCTCTATCGTTACAGCCTGCAGTTGTTGCTGCTGCTGTGGGCGCGCATCATAAGGGTGGCCTCGTCGGCTTGTAAACCCCTGATGCGAAAAAAATTTATTGTGCCGACGAAGCTGCCCTGCAGGGCGCTTTCGCGCTTCAATATAGGCATGACCAAGAGCAAGACAACCAAGGGTGAAAACCGACACATGGCCGATTGGCAAAGCCTCGATCCCGAGGCCGCCCGCGAGGCGGAGAAATACGACAACCCCATTCCCAGCCGCGAGCTGATCCTCGCCCACCTGGCCGAGCGCGGTGCGCCGGCGAGCCGGGCGCAGCTGTTCGAGGAGCTGGGGCTGGCTGGCGAGGAGGCCGAGGAGGCCCTGCGCCGCCGGCTGCGCGCCATGGAGCGCGACGGCCAGCTGATCTATACCCGCCGCGGCACCTATGCCCCGGTGGACAAGCTCGACCTGATCCGTGGGCGCGTCAGCGGCCACCGTGACGGCTTCGGCTTCCTGATTCCCGACGACGGCAGCGACGACCTGTTCCTCAGCCCGGCGCAGATGCGCCTGGTGTTCGACGGCGATACCGCGCTGGCACGCGTCTCCGGCGTCGACCGCCGCGGTCGCCGCGAGGGCGCGCTGGTCGAGGTGCTCAGTCGCGCCCACGAGACCCTGGTCGGCCGCTTCTTCGAGGAGAGCGGCGTCTCGGTGGTGGTCGCCGACAACCCGAAAATCCAGCAGCAGGTGCTGGTGCTGCCCGGCAAGCAGGGTGCGGCGCGGCATGGCCAGTTCGTCCAGGTGCGCATCGACGTCTGGCCGACCACCTTCCGTCAGGCCCAGGGCGAGGTGGTCGAGGTGCTCGGCGACTACATGGCGCCGGGCATGGAGATCGAGGTGGCGCTGCGCAGCTACGACCTGCCGCACGTCTGGCCGGAGGCCGTGCTGGCCGAGGCGAAGAAGCTCAAGCCCGAGGTGGACGAGAAGGACAAGGAAAAGCGCGTCGATCTGCGCAAGCTGTCGTTCGTCACCATCGACGGCGAGGACGCCCGCGACTTCGATGATGCTGTGTATGCCGAGGCGCTGAAGGGCGGTGGCTGGCGGCTGTTCGTCGCCATCGCCGACGTGTCCCACTATGTGAAGGTCGAATCGGCGCTGGACGCCGAGGCCATCGAGCGCGGCAACTCGGTGTACTTCCCCGAGCGGGTGATTCCGATGCTGCCGGAGGAGCTGTCCAACGGCCTGTGCTCGCTCAATCCGCTGGTCGACCGTCTGGCCATGGTCTGCGACATGACCGTGTCGAAGCGCGGCGAGCTGACCGGCTACCAGTTCTACGAGGCGGTGATCCATTCCCATGCGCGCCTGACCTACACCAAGGTCAGCCAGTTGCTGGAGAAGCCCAACTCGACCGAGGCCCGGTTCCTTCGTCAGCAGATGCCGCACCTGGTGCCGCACCTGCGCCAGCTGTATGCGCTGTACAAGGCGCTGCTGGCGGCGCGCCAGGTGCGCGGCGCCATCGACTTCGAGACCCAGGAGACGCGCATCGTCTTCGGCGCCGACCGCAAGATCACCGAGATCCGCCCGACCCAGCGCAACGATGCGCACCGGCTGATCGAGGAGTGCATGCTGTGCGCCAACGTCGCCACCGCGCGCTTCCTCGAGGAGCACGAGATCCCGGCGCTGTACCGGGTGCACGACGTTCCGCCGGCGGAGAAGCTGGAGAAGCTGCGCAGCTTCCTCGCCGAACTGGGGCTGACCCTGTATCGCGGCAAGGGCGAGCCGACGCCCAAGGACTACCTCAATCTGCTCGAGGCGGTGCGCGAGCGTCCGGACTATCACCTGATCCAGACGGTGATGCTGCGCTCGCTCAGCCAGGCGGTGTACAGCCCGGAGAACGCCGGCCACTTCGGCCTCAATTACGAGGCCTACGCCCACTTCACCTCGCCGATCCGTCGCTACCCGGACCTGCTGGTGCACCGGGCGATCCGCAGCGTGATCCGTTCCAAGCGGCAGACCGACAAGGTGGTGCGGGTCGGCGCGGCCAGCCTGCCCAAGGCGCGCATCTATCCCTACGACGAGGAGCGCCTGGCCTGGTTCGGCGAACAGTGCTCGATGACCGAGCGGCGCGCCGACGAGGCGACCCGTGACGTGGTCAACTGGCTGAAGTGCGAGTACATGCGCGACCGCGTCGGCGAGACCTTCCCCGGCGTGGTCACCGCGGTGACCGGCTTCGGCCTGTTCGTCGAGCTGACCGACATCTACGTGGAAGGCCTGGTGCACGTCACCGCGCTGCCGGCCGACTACTACCACTTCGACCCGGTGCACCATCGCCTCTCCGGCGAGCGCTCCGGGCGCAGCTTCCGTCTCGGCGACAGCGTCGGGGTGCTGGTGGCGCGCGTCGATCTCGACGAGCGCAAGATCGACTTCGAGCTCAGCGACAACCCGCTCACCGCGCTGCCGGCGCGCAAGCGGCAGGCGAAGACAGGCCGGGAGGCGGCCGGCAAGGCGCCGGAGCGCAAGCGCGGCGCGCCGCGCGAGCTGGAGGCGACCGGCTCGCCTGCGCCTTCGCGCCGCGAGGCGGGCAAGACCGGCCGGGTGCAGGCGCTGCCCGAGGTGGCTCCGGAGCTGCTCGAGCAGGCCGACCTGCTGCTCGGCAACATCGATGTCGAGAAGAGTCGGGCGGTGAAGAAGAAACTGCTCGATGAGGCCAAGGCGTCGACGAAGCCGTCGGCCAAGGCCGACAAGGGCAAGACCAAGGCCAAGACGGCGGCGGACAAGAAGAAGGCCGTTCCCCGGCCGCACCGGGTTTCCGGGGCGGCCAAGGGCAAGGGCAAGAGCAAGGCAAGCAAGAAGCCCGCGACCGACGCATCGGCCGGGCGAGCCATACGTAAACGCAAGGTCGAAGAATGAGTCAGTGGGAACGGGTTTACGGCGTGCATGCTGTGGAGGCATTGCTGCGCCATCACCCCAAGCGGGTCAAGCAGCTGTGGCTGGCCGAGGGGCGCCAGGATCCGCGGGTGCAGGCGCTGGTGCAACTGGCCAGTGAGGCGCGCGTGCCGGTCGGTCAGCGCGAGCGGCGCGAGCTGGACGAGTGGGCCGAGGGCGTGCACCAGGGCGTGGTCGCCGAGGTCAGCCCCAGCCAGGTGTGGGGGGAGAACTACCTCGAGGAGCTGCTGGCGCGCGGCGAGTCGGTGCCGCTGCTGCTGGTGCTCGACGGGGTGACCGACCCGCACAACCTCGGCGCCTGCCTGCGCACCGCCGACGCCGCCGGCGTGCAGGCGGTGATCGTGCCCAAGGACAAGTCGGCGACCCTCAACGCCACGGTGCGCAAGGTCGCCTGCGGCGCCGCCGAGGTGGTGCCGCTGGTGGCGGTGACCAACCTGGCGCGCACCCTCGAGAAGCTGCAGCAGCAGGGCCTGTGGATCGTCGGCACCGCCGGCGAGGCGACCCAGGAGATCTTTGATCTCGACCTGCGCGGGCCGACCGTGCTGGTGATGGGCGCCGAGGGCAAGGGCATGCGCCGGCTGACCCGCGAGCACTGCGACTACCTGGCCAAGCTGCCGATGGGCGGCAGCGTCAGCAGCCTCAACGTCTCGGTGGCCACCGGCGTCTGCCTGTTCGAGGCGGTGCGCCAGCGCCGCCCGCTCCCGGGCGTCTGAAATCCCGCCCCGCCTGGTTGCGGGGCGGTCCTGCCCTCCGTACAATGCTGCCCCTTGTCGTCCCGGCAGGCGCATGCGCGTCCGCCCAGCGGCAAGCACACACGAAACATTCACTCCTTGCCTGACCGCTATCCTGGCGGCAGGCTGCATACCCGTAAGGAGCATTTATGCGTCATTACGAAATCGTCTTCCTGGTTCACCCGGATCAGAGTGAGCAGGTTGGCGGCATGGTCGAGCGTTACACCAAGACCATCGAAGAAGACGGTGGCAAGGTTCACCGCCTGGAAGACTGGGGTCGTCGTCAGCTGGCTTACGCCATCGACAACGTGCACAAGGCCCACTACGTGCTGATGAACGTCGAGTGCAGCGCCGCTGCCCTGGCCGAGCTGGAAGACAACTTCCGCTACAACGACGCCGTCATCCGCAACCTGGTGATCCGTCGTGACGCCGCCGTCACCGAGCAGTCCGAGATGCTCAAGGCCGAAGAAAGCCGCAACGAGCGCCGCGAGCGTCGTGACCGCAGCGAAAGCGCCGAAGGCGCCGCTGAAGGCAGCGACGGCGACAGCGCCGACGAGTAATCTTCGTAACCAGTATTGAGGAGCCACTTCATGGCACGTTTCTTCCGTCGTCGCAAGTTCTGCCGTTTCACCGCTGAAGGCGTTGTCGAGATCGATTACAAGGATCTCAACACCCTGAAGGCCTACGTCTCCGAAACCGGCAAGATCGTTCCGAGCCGTATCACCGGCACCAAAGCCAAGTATCAGCGTCAGCTGGCCACCGCCATCAAGCGTGCCCGCTACCTGGCCCTGCTGCCCTACACCGACAGCCACGGCCGCTGAGGCCAGGCCCGTCGACAGGTCAACGGATTAACCCATGCGGGCACTGGCTGACTTCGTCATGCGTGGACGCCTGCAGGCCACCCTCGCGGTGGTCGTCGCGGCAGCCCTGCCCATGCTGTTCTGGGTGGGCGCGGCAGCCGGCGCGCTGGTCCTGCTGCGCCGCGGCCTGAGCGACGCCCTGGGCGTCGTGCTGTGGGCGCTGCTGCCGACCCTGCTGTGGTGGCACTTCGGCGAGCCGCGGCCGCTGCTGGTGCTGTTCGGCAGTCTGGCCCTGGCCGTGGTGCTGCGCGCCAGCGTGTCGTGGACGCGGGTGCTGCTGGCCAGCGTGGTGCTCGGCGTGCTGTATGGCGTGGTCATCGACGCGGTGTTCGGCGAGACGGTCGAGCGCAACGCCGCCGAGCTGCTCGAGCTGATGCCGCAGATGCTCGGCGACGCCTACCAGCAGATGGGCGCGGACGACAGGGCCCGCATCGGCGCGCTGCTGGCGCCGGTGCTGACCGGGCTGATGGCCGCGCTGCTGCAGCTGCTCAGCCTGTTGTGCCTGCTGCTGGGGCGTTACTGGCAGGCCCTGCTGTACAACCCCGGCGGTTTCGGTCGCGAGTTCCGCGCCATCCGCCTGCCGGCACCGCTGGCCGTGACCCTGCTGGTGGGCGTGTTCCTGCTGCCGGGGCTGGGCATCGAGCTGGCCATGCTGACGCCGCTGTGCAGCGTGCCGCTGGCCTTCGCCGGCGCCGCGCTGGTGCACGGGCTGGTGGCCCAGCAGCGCCTCGGGCGCTTCTGGCTGGTGGGGATGTACGTGTCGCTGCTGTTGTTCATGCAGCTGGTGTATCCGTTGTTGGTCGTGTTGGCCGTGGTCGACAGTCTGTTTGATTTCCGTGGGCGCGCCGGGCGCGATGCGCCGGGGCCCACGGACGGTGAAGGTTAAAAGTTAAGAGGTTAAAGCCAAATGGAAGTTATCCTGCTGGAAAAAGTCGCCAACCTGGGCAACCTGGGCGACAAGGTGAACGTCAAGGCCGGTTACGGTCGCAACTACCTGCTGCCGCAGGGCAAGGCCACCGCCGCTACCGCCGAGAACGTTGCCGCGTTCGAAGCCCGTCGCGCCGAGCTGGAGAAGCTGGCTGCCGAGAAGAAGGCCTACGCCGAATCCCGCGCCGCTCAGCTGGCCGAGCTGGAAGTCACCATCACCGCCACCGCTGGCGATGAAGGCAAGCTGTTCGGCTCCATCGGCACCCACGACATCGCCGACGCCCTGACCGCCTCCGGCGTGGAAGTGGCCAAGAGCGAAATCCGCCTGCCCAACGGTGCCATCCGTCTGGTCGGCGAGTACGACGTGGCCGTGCACCTGCACAGCGACGTCGATGCCACCGTTCGCGTGGTGGTGGTGGCCGCCTAAGGCTGCCATCGATGCCCGTGCATCTCTGATGCCGGGCAGCTAACATCGGGCACGCCCTGCATCCGCAGGCGTGCCCTTTGTCTTTCTGCAGTACGGTGAACAGGGTAGCGAAGCGATGAACGAGATCAGCGTCCCCGCGCAATACGACCTGGAGACCGCCGCCCTCAAGGTGCCGCCGCACTCCATCGAGGCCGAGCAGGCGGTGATCGGCGGCCTGATGCTGGACAACAACGCCTGGGAGCGGGTGCTCGATCTGGTCTCCGACGGCGATTTCTATCGCCACGACCATCGGCTGATCTTCCGGGCCATCTACAAGCTGGCCGAGCGCAACCAGCCGTTCGACGTGGTCACCCTGTCCGAGCAGCTCGACAAGGAAGGCCAACTGGCCCAGGTCGGCGGCCTGGCCTACCTCGGCGAGCTGGCCAAGAACACCCCGTCGGTGGCCAACATCAAGGCCTACGCGCAGATCATCCGCGAGCGCGCCACCCTGCGCCAGCTGATCGGCATCAGCAACGAGATCGGCGACAGCGCCTACAACCCGCAGGGGCGCGGCGCCGACGAGATCCTCGACGAGGCCGAGCGCAAGATCTTCGAGATCGCCGAGGCGCGGCCGAAGACCGGCGGTCCGGTCGGCCTCAACGAGCTGCTGACCAAGGCCATCGACCGCATCGATACCCTGTTCAACACCCACGAGGCGATCACCGGCATCTCCACCGGCTTCGCTGACCTGGACGAGAAGACCAGCGGCCTGCAGCCGGCCGACCTGATCATCGTCGCCGGCCGCCCGTCGATGGGCAAGACCACCTTCGCCATGAACCTGGTGGAGAACGCCGTGCTGCGCAGCGACAAGGCGGTGCTGGTGTACTCGCTGGAGATGCCCGGCGAGTCGCTGGTGATGCGTATGCTGTCCTCGCTGGGGCGCATCGACCAGACCAAGGTGCGTTCCGGTCGCCTCGACGACGACGACTGGCCGCGCCTGACCTCGGCGGTCAACCTGCTCAACGAGCGCAAGCTGTTCATCGACGACACCGCCGGCATCAGCCCCTCGGAAATGCGCGCGCGCACCCGCCGTCTGGTGCGCGAGCACGGTGACCTGGCGCTGATCATGGTCGACTACCTGCAGCTGATGCAGATCGGCGGCTCGGGCGGCGAGAACCGCACCAACGAGATTTCCGAGATCTCCCGCTCGCTGAAGGCGTTGGCCAAGGAATTCAACTGCCCGGTGATCGCCCTGTCGCAGCTCAACCGCTCGCTGGAGCAGCGGCCCAACAAGCGCCCGGTCAACTCGGACCTGCGCGAATCGGGCGCCATCGAGCAGGACGCCGACGTGATCATGTTCGTCTACCGCGACGAGGTGTACCACCCGGAGACCGAGCACAAGGGCGTCGCCGAGATCATCATCGGCAAGCAGCGGAACGGCCCGATCGGTACCGTGCGTCTGGCCTTCCTCGGCAAGTACACCCGCTTCGAGAACCTCGCGCCGGGGATGTACAACTTCGAGGACGAATGATCGCCGGACTGTGGCCGATCAAGGAAAACGGGCGTCCAGCGGGTAAGATGGACGCCCGTTTTCCGTTTCGAGGCCCCGCCCATGCGCCCCCTGGTTGCCACCATCGATCTGTCCGCCATCCGCCACAACTACGCGCGGGCCAGGGCCTGCGCGCCGGGTCGGCAGGTGTTCGCGGTGGTCAAGGCCAACGCCTACGGCCACGGTGCGCGCGAGGTGGTCAGCGCCCTGCCGGAGGCCGACGGCTTCGTGGTCGCCTGCCTGGAGGAGGCCGGCGAGGTGCGCGGCCTGCACGGCCGGGCGCGGGTGTTGCTGCTGCAGGGCTGCTTCGAGGCCAAGGAATACCTGATGGCCGCCCAGCTCGGCCTCGACGTGGTGGTGCAGAGCCGCGAGCAGGCCGAGGCGCTGCTCGCCAGCAACCTGGTGCGCCCGCTCAACGTCTGGCTCAAACTGGATTCCGGCATGCACCGTCTGGGCTTCGCTGCCGACGAACTGCGCGCCTGGCATGCGCGCCTGGCCGGCGCCGAGCAGGTGGCCGAACTCAACTTGCTCAGCCACTTCGCCTGCGCCGACCTGCCCGGGCATCCGCTCAACGCCGCGCAGCTGGACTGCTTCCGCAGTCTCGACGACCTGCCGTTCAGTCAACGCTCGCTGGCCAACTCGGCGGCCATCCTCACCCGCCCGGAAGCGCACCTGGACTGGCTGCGCCCGGGGATCATGCTCTACGGCGCCAGCCCGTTCGCCGAGCGCCCGGCAGCCGAGTTCGACCTGCGCCCGGCGATGACCCTGAGCGGGGCGCTGACCGCCGTGCGCGAGGTGCCGGCCGGGGAGAGCGTCGGCTACGGCGCCGGCTGGGTGGCGCAGCGGCCGACGCGCATCGGCACCATCAGCTGCGGCTATGCCGACGGCTACCCGCGCTGTGCGCCGGCCGGCACCCCGGTGCTGGTCGGCGGCCAGCGCGTGCCGCTGGTGGGACGGGTGTCGATGGACCTGCTGACCGTGGATATCACCGCCGTGCCCGAGGCGCAGGTCGGCACGCCGGTGGAGCTGTGGGGCGCGCAGCTGCCGGTCGACGAGGTGGCCGCCGCCTGCGGCACCATCGGCTACGAACTGCTCAGCAAGGTCACCGCGCGGGTGGCGCGCCGGCACCGCTACTGAGGCACCAATCCCGACTTCGGGCGTCGGATTTGTACACTTTTTGTGCTATCCTCCGCGCCCGCGCAATTCCCGCCGAGAGTTCCTGGTCACCGCCATGCAAGCCGTCAAGCCGCTGTTCGACTATCCCAAGTACTGGGCCGAATGTTTCGGGCCCGCGCCCTTCCTGCCGATGAGCCGGGAGGAGATGGACCTGCTGGGCTGGGATTCCTGCGACGTGATCATCGTCACCGGCGACGCCTACGTCGACCACCCGTCGTTCGGCATGGCGATCATCGGCCGCCTGCTCGAGGCGCAAGGATTCCGCGTCGGCATCATCAGTCAGCCGGACTGGCAGTCGAAGGACGACTTCATGAAGCTCGGTGCGCCGAACCTGTTCTTCGGCGTGGCGGCGGGCAACATGGACTCGATGATCAACCGCTACACCGCCGACCGCAAGATCCGCTCCGACGACGCCTACACCCCCGGCGGCGTGGCCGGCAAGCGTCCGGACCGCGCCAGCATGGTCTACAGCCAGCGCTGCCGCGAGGCCTACAAGGGCGTGCCCATCGTGCTCGGCGGCATCGAGGCCTCCTTGCGGCGCATCGCCCACTACGACTACTGGCAGGACAAGGTGCGCCACTCGATCCTGATGGACGCCAAGGCCGACATCCTGCTCTACGGCAACGCCGAGCGCGCCATCGTCGAGGTCGCCCAGCGGCTGGCCGCCGGCGAGCCGGTCCAGTCGATCGACGACGTGCGCGGCACCGCCTTCGTGCGCCGCGGCACCCCCGAGGGCTGGTTCGAGATCGACTCCACGCGCATCGACCGCCCGGGGCGCATCGACAAGATCATCAACCCCTACGTCAACACCCAGGATCTCGAGGCCTGCGCGATCGAGCAGGGCAAAGGCGGCGTGGAAGATCCCAACGAGGCCAGGCCGGTCGAGCTGCTGCCGCATCCGAAACTGACCCGCGAGCGCACGGTGATCCGCCTGCCGTCCTACGAGAAGGTGAAGAGCGATGCGGTGCTCTACGCCCACGCCAACCGCGTGCTGCACCTGGAGACCAATCCGGGCAACGCCCGCGCGCTGGTGCAGCGCCACGGCGAGCAGGACGTCTGGCTGAATCCGCCGCCGATCCCGCTGACCACCGAGGAGATGGACTACGTCTTCGGCCTGCCCTACGCCCGCGTGCCGCACCCGGTCTACCAGGGCGAGAAGATCCCGGCCTACGAGATGATCCGCTTCTCGGTGAACATCATGCGCGGCTGCTTCGGCGGCTGCACCTTCTGCTCGATCACCGAGCACGAGGGGCGGATCATCCAGAACCGCTCGGAGGAGTCGATCCTGCGCGAGATCGAGGAGATCCGCGACAAGGTGCCGGGCTTCACCGGGGTGATCTCCGATCTGGGCGGTCCCACCGCCAACATGTACCGCATCGCCTGCAAGAGCCGCGAGATCGAGGCGGCCTGCCGCAAGCCGTCGTGCGTGTATCCGGGCATCTGCGACAACCTCAACACCGACCACTCGGCGCTGATCCAGCTGTACCGCGACGCCCGCGCCCTGCCCGGGGTGAAGAAGATCCTGATCGCCTCCGGCCTGCGCTACGACCTCGCCGTGGAGTCGCCGGAGTACGTGCGCGAGCTGGTCACCCACCACGTCGGCGGCTACCTGAAGATCGCTCCGGAGCACACCGAGCGCGGCCCGCTGGACAAGATGATGAAGCCGGGCATCGGCACCTACGACCGCTTCAAGAAGATGTTCGAGAAGTTCTCGAAGGAGGCGGGCAAGGAGCAGTACCTGATCCCCTACTTCATCGCCGCGCACCCGGGCACCACCGACGAGGACATGATGAACCTCGCCCTGTGGCTCAAGCGCAACGGTTTCCGCGCCGACCAGGTGCAGGCCTTCTACCCGTCGCCGATGGCCACCGCCACCGCCATGTACCATTCGCGGCGCAATCCGCTGCGCAAGGTCACCTACAAGAGCGACGAGGTGTACATCGTCAAGGGCGAGCGCCAGCGCCGCCTGCACAAGGCCTTCCTGCGCTACCACGACCCGAAGAACTGGCCGATGCTGCGCGAGGCGCTCAAGGAAATGGGCCGCGCCGACCTGATCGGTCCGGCCAAGCACCAGCTGATCCCGGCCACCCAGCCAGCGGGCGACGGCGGCTACCAGAGCGCGCGGCGCAAGAACTCCACCCCGGCCGGCAGCCGCAAGGTCGGCGCCGCCGCGGGCAAGCCGCTGCTCACCCAGCACAGCGGTCTGCCGCCGCGCGCCAGCGATGGCAGCAAGGCGTGGAACAAGGGCGAGGAGGGCAAGGCGCAGGCCTTCGCCCGCGGCAAGAAGAAGCCGGGCGGCAAGCGTCCGGGCGCACGCTGACCGACGCGGCGCCCAGCTGGTCGCAGGGCGCCGCGGCAAGGGGATTCGCTGGGCGCGCCGTCCGTTCGGGCGGCGCCGGGCAGGCTGTCAGTGCAGGGCGAGGCGGTCGCTCTGCGCGCAGTGGCGCTCCAGCCAGCCCTGCAGCAGCTGCAGCAGCTGCAGGCCGACCGGTTCGCCGCGCTCGTGGCGCTTGATCAGCTCGAGAACGTCCATGCACAGCTGATTGTGGGCATCGACATGGGCGGCGTCGGCCGGCTGGCCGAGTTCCAGATAGGCCTCCTCCTCGCTGACCAGCGACTGCAGCAGGCCGCTCATCAGGCGCTCCAGGCATTCGCCGATCGCCGGCTGCGAGCAGTCCTGCTGCAGGCGGGCGCTGAGGGCTTCCGCCAGCTGGCCCAGCCAGCAGCGCTGCGCCTCGATGACGGCGCGGCCGTGAAGTCCTTGTTCCTGCCAGGGGTTGAAAGCGGTCATCTCGAGTCCCTCGGGTCGTTTTGCGGTTGTGCCGCTGTTCTCGCGGCTTTTCGTACGGCGTTTGCCCAGCCTACAGGCCGGTTGTGACAGCTCGGTGATGCGTCGCTCAGCGTCCCAGCCGGCGCAGCTCGTCCGACTCGATCACCCGGACGCCTCGCCCTTCCTCGAGGGCCAGGCGCCAGAGGGCGCGGGCGAGTACGCATACCGAAATGGCGCGCCACTTTCCAAGCAACAGGCGTGCCATGGGTGCGAAGGCCTGTTCCAGCGGGCGCTGTTCGCGGCGCGGGCCGAGCAGCAGGGAGGGGCGGGCGATGGTCAGCTGCGGCCAGTCCTGGGCCTTCAGCGCCTCCTCCATCTCGCCCTTGATGCGGCTGTAGAACACCTTGGAATGCGGGTCGGCGCCCAGTGAGCTGAGCACCAGCAAGTGGCGCGCGCCCAGTTCGCGGGCACGCCGGGCGCAGGCGATCACCAGGTCGTGGTCGATGGCGCGGAACGCGGATTCGGAGCCGGCCTGGCGCAGGGTGGTGCCCAGGCAGCAGAAGGCGGTATCGACGGGACCGGCGAGGCGAGGGAGGATTTCCAGCAGATTGCCGCGCGGGTTCTCCAGATGTGGGTGAACCGACAGCGGCCGCCGGCTGGGGGCCAGCACGCGCTGCACGGTCGGCTCGCAGAGGGTGCGGTCGAGCAGGTGCTCGCCGGCCAGGCCGCTGGCGCCGAAAATCAGCAGGTGGTGGGGACTGTTGGAGTGCGGCATTGGCTGCTCGTTCTGTTTGTTATTCTGCGTCGGCGCGCCCGGTGCCGGCGGCTATGGCCCTAGATCACCATGGCGGTCGGCGCAGGGTCAAGTACATCCAAAGTGTAGTTGCTGGGCGAGGCCCTATAATGCGGTCGAGTTCATGGAGGGGTTGCGATGCTGTTGCGGGGGATTAGCTGGCTGGTGCTGTTCCAGCTGCTGGGTACGGGGCTGAACGTGCTGCTGTTGCCGATGCTGCCGGGGCCGATCATCGGCATGCTGCTGCTGTTCGGTTTCCTGGTCTGGCGCGGCGAGGTGCCGGCGCCGGTCGGCGAGGCGGGCGGCGCCCTGCTGCGCTACCTGCCGCTGCTGCTGGTGCCGCCGGCAGTGGGGGTGATGGCCTACGCCGAGGCGATCGCCGCCGATTTCTGGGCGCTGGCCGGCACCCTGGTGCTGTCGCTGCTGATCGCCATGCTGTTCGCCGGCTGGCTGATGCAGCGCCTGATCGACCGTCAGCAGCGCCGGGAGCCCGAGGCATGAGTGGCTCCCTGAGCGCCGCCGCGCAGGCGATTCTCCAGCATCCGCTGTTCGGCTTCGGCATCACCCTCGGCGCCTACCAGCTGGCTCTGGCGCTGTTCGAGCGCACCCGCTGGGTGTTCCTGCAGCCGGTGCTGCTGTCGATGACCCTGGTGATCGGCGTGCTGCTGCTGTGCGGCATCGACTACGCCGAGTACCGCGCCAGCGTCAGCATGCTCAGCGTGTTCCTCGGCCCGGCCACCGTAGCCCTGGCCATCCCGTTGTTCCTCAATCTCAAGCGCATCCGCCAACTGCTCTGGCCGATCCTGATCACCCTGGCGCTGGCCGGCAGCCTGGCCACCGCGCTGGGCATCGGCTTCGCCTGGCTGTTCGGTGCCGACCACGTGATGCAGATGACCCTGCTGCCCAAGTCGGTGACCTCGCCGATCGCCATGCTGGTCGCCGAGCAGCTCGGCGGCATCGCCGCGCTGGCGGCGGTGTTCGTGCTGATCACCGGGGTGATCGGGGCGATCTGCGGCCCGGCCCTGCTGACCCGTATCGGCGTGCGCAATCCGGCGGCGCGCGGCATGGCCCTCGGCCTCACCGCCCATGCGGTGGGCACCGCCCAGGCGCTGCAGGAGGGCGAGGAAACCGGCGCCTTCTCGGCGCTGGCGATGAGCCTGATGGGCGGCGCCACCGCCATCCTGCTGCCGCTGGTGGTGGCCACGGTCGCCTGACTCAGCGGCGGTACAGCGCCATTTCCGCGCCGGGCAGCCAGCCGAGCAGGCTGGCCAGCGCCAGCAGGGCCAGGGGCAGCAGCAGCCAGCCGCGCAGGCGACCGCTGGCCGGCAGCGGCTGGCGCCACTGCACCAGCAGCAGGGCGAGGGCGCACAGGCTGCCGGCGAGCAGTGCGCCGGCCAGCACGTCGGTCGGCCAGTGTACGCCGAGATAGACCCGCGAGACGGCGATCGCCGTGGCCGGCAGGCTGGCGAGCAGCAGCCAGGCCAGGCGGATGCGTGCCGGCGCGCCGCGCCCGGCCAGCACGCCGAGCGCCAGGCAGAGGGCGAAGGCCGCCGAGCTGTGCCCGCTGGGCAGGCTGAAGCTGTCTAGCGGCTGCAGCAGGATCTCCGGGCGGGCGCGGGCGAACAGCAGCTTGAGCCCCTGGTTGGTCAGCGCAGTACCGCCCAGGGCCAGCATGGCGAACAGCAGGGCGCGCCACTGGCGCTGCAGCGCCAGCAGCAGGAGCAGCGCCGCGCCGGCGGCCAGCTGCACGGCGAAGTCGCCCAGCCGGGTCAGCTCCACCATCCACTGGTCCAGCGCCGGGGTGCGCAGGCGCTGCGCCAGCTCCAGCAGCGCCTGGTCGAAGGCGGCGAAGTGCCGCCAGCCGGCGAAAAGGGCCAGCAGCAGCGCGGCGCCCAGCGTCGCGGCCAGCGGCGCCGCCGCGCGCCGTTCGCGCAGGCTGGCCTGGGCGGCCAGCACCAGCAGCGCGGCCAGACCGCCGGCCAGCACGCCGGCCTGCCACCAGAAGCCTTCCGGCAGCGGCAGGCGCAGGGCTGCGCCGGTCATCCAGCCGGGCAGCAGGTAGGCCGTCGCCCAGCCGGCGGCGGCCACCAGGCTGACCGCGGCGAAGCGCGGCAGCGGCATGTCGAGCATGCCGGCGACGGTCGGCAGCATCGGCCGCAGCGGGCCGATGAAGCGGCCGAGCAGCAGGCTGATCACCCCGTAGCGCTGGAAGTAGAACTCGGCCTGGGCCAGCCATTCCGGATGGCGGCGCAGCAGCGGCAGGCGGCGGATGTCCTCGTGGAAGCGCCGGCCGAGGGCGTAGGACAGCGCGTCGCCGAGCAGGCCGCCGGCATAGCCGAGCAGCAGGGTCTGCCACAGCGTCAGCGCGCCGCCGCCGGCCAGGGCGGCGACGGCGAACAGCAGCACGGTACCCGGCACCACGATGCCGGCGATGGTCAGGCATTCGATGCAGGCGATCAGGAAGATGGCCAGGCCCAGCCACTCGGGATGGGCGCCCAGCCAGGCGGTGAGGCTGTCGAGCCACTGGCTCATGCGTCTTGCTCCTTGACGTCGATCAGATGGAAGTCGCTGCCTTCGCGCTGGCCGCGGCGCAGCGGGTTGCGCGTGCAGTGGCGGGCCCAGGCGGCATCGACGAAGCGGTATTCGAGGTGCTCGTCACGCCCGCGGGGGATGCCCAGGCGGGTGGTCTGCACGATCCGCGCCGGCCGCTCGCCGACGTCCTCGACGAACAGGCGCTGCCAGTCGAAGCGCGCACCGTCCCAGTCCGGCACCTTGAGGCCGAGGGCGCGGCACAGCAGGGTCTGCCCGGCGCACAGCTTTTCCGGCGGGCGCGGCCGGCCCTGGCGGTCGGGGTTGTTGGCCTGCATCCGTGCCAGCGAATCCGCGCCGCTCAGCGCATCCTGCCAGGGGGCGCCGGACTTGATCAGCACCGCGTTGCCGGCGCCGTGGGCGCTGAAGTTCAGCGAGTCGCCGCCGCGCGCGTAGTACATGTAGATGTGCCCGCCGTCCATGAACAGTGCGCGGCGCTTGTGGGTGTAGCCGAGCGAGGCGTGGCTGCCCCGGTCGGTCAGGTAGTAGGCCTCGGTCTCGATGATCCGCGCGCTCAGCCACAGGCCGTCGACCCGGTGGCGGATCACCTTGCCGAGCAGTTCGCGCGCCACCAGGCAGGCGTCGCGGTCGAAGAAGGCGTCGGCCAGCGGGCGGGCGCCGGGCCAGGGCAGGGTAGCGGGGGCAGGCGAGGCGGTCATCTGGCGCGGGCGGGTGACGGAAGGGCGGCCATGATAGCAACACCCGGCAACGAGCGGCTCCTGCCGTCCGCCCGTTGCTGCTGGGCGCGGCCCGGCTGGCAGGGCTATAATCGACGACTTTTTCCAGCCGTCGGATCGCCGAGACCATGACCGAGTCCGTACTCGATTACATGACCCGCCTGGGTCGCGCCGCGCGCGAGGCCTCGCGCGTCACCGCTCGCGCCACCACCGCGCAGAAGAACAACGCCCTGCTGGCCGCCGCGCGCGCCCTCGACGCCGCACGCGAGGAGCTGATCCGCGCCAACGCGCAGGACCTGGACAACGGCCGCGCCAACGGCCTGGACGAGGCCATGCTCGACCGCCTGGCGCTGACCCCGGCACGCATCGACGACATGATTGAGGGCCTGCGCCAGGTCGCCGGCCTGCCCGACCCGATCGGCACCATCCGCGACATGCGCTACCTGCCCTCGGGCATCCAGGTCGGCAAGATGCGCGTGCCGCTGGGGGTGATCGGCATCATCTACGAGTCGCGCCCCAACGTGACCATCGACGCCGCCAGCCTGTGCCTGAAGTCCGGCAACGCCACCATCCTGCGCGGCGGCTCCGAGGCGATCCACTCCAATCGCGCCATCGCTGCCTGCATCCAGCAGGGCCTGGCCGAGGCCGGCCTGCCGGCGGCCTGCGTGCAGGTGGTGGAGACCACCGACCGCGCGGCGGTGGGCCAACTGATCGCCATGCCCGAGTTCGTCGACGTCATCGTGCCGCGCGGCGGCAAGGGCCTGATCGAGCGCATCAGCCGCGACGCCCGCGTGCCGGTGATCAAGCACCTGGACGGCATCTGCCACGTCTACATCGACGTCGCCGCCGACGAGGGCAAGGCGATCCGCGTCGCCGACAACGCCAAGACCCAGCGCTATGCGCCGTGCAACACCATGGAGACCCTGCTGGTGCACGAGGCCATCGCCGCGCGCGTGCTGCCGCCGCTGGCCGAGATCTACCGTGCCAAGGGCGTCGAGCTGCGCGGCTGCGCGGCGACCCGCGCGCTGCTCGGCGCCGACGTGCTGGAGGCGACCGAGGAGGACTGGCACACCGAGTACAACGCGGCGATCCTGTCGATCCGCGTGGTCGACTCGCTGGAGCAAGCCATCGAGCACATCAATCACTACGGCTCGCACCACACCGACGCGATCATCACCGAGAGCTTCACCGACGCGCGGCGTTTCCTCACCGAGGTGGATTCCAGCTCGGTGATGGTCAACGCCTCGACCCGCTTCGCCGACGGCTTCGAGTACGGTCTGGGCGCCGAGATCGGCATCTCCACCGACAAGCTGCACGCCCGCGGCCCGGTCGGCCTGGAGGGGCTGACCAGCGAGAAGTACGTGGTGTTCGGCGACGGTCACGTGCGCGGCTGATGATCCGGCGCATCGGTCTGCTCGGCGGCACCTTCGACCCCATCCACATCGGCCACCTGCGTGCCGCGCTCGAGGTGGCCGAGCAGTTCGCCGTCGACGAGTTGCGCCTGATCCCCAGCGCCCGCCCGCCGCACCGCGGCACGCCGCAGGTGAGCGCGCAGCAGCGCCTGGACATGGTGCGCCTGGCGGTGGCCGACGTGCCGCCGCTGGCGGTCGACGACCGCGAGCTGTGGCGCGACAAGCCGTCGTGGACCATCGACACCCTGGAGTCGCTGCGCGCCGAGCTGGGCGGCGAGGTCCAGCTGCTGCTGCTGGTCGGCTGGGACGCCTTCTGCGGCCTGCCGACCTGGCACCGCTGGCAGGAGTTGCTCGACCACTGCCACATCGTCGTGCTGCAGCGCCCGGACGCCGACAGCGAGGCGCCGGAAGCCCTGCGCGACCTGCTGGCCGCGCGCAGCGCCAGCGATCCGCAGGCGCTCAGGGGGCCGGCGGGGCAGATCGCCTTCGTCTGGCAGATGCCGCTGGCGATCTCCGCCACCGGCATCCGCGAGCGCCTGGCCGCCGGCCGCTCGATCCGCTTCCTGGTACCCGACGCGGTGCTGGCCTACATCCACACGCACGGTCTGTACCGTGCCACCCCATCTACCCAAGAGTGAACATCCGACAATGCAAGCCGAACAACTGGTCCAGGTGGTGATCGCCGCCCTGGAAGAACTGAAAGGTCAGGACATCCTCACCATCGACGTGCGCGAGAAGACCAGCATCACCGACTTCATGGTGATCGCCACCGGCAGCTCCAGCCGCCACGTCAAGTCGCTGGCCGAAACCGTGCTGGAAAAGACCAAGGAGCAGGGCGTGCGGCCGATCGGCAGCGAAGGCCTGGACTCCGGCGAGTGGGGCCTGATCGACCTCGGCAACGTGGTGGTGCACGTGATGCAGGCAGCCACCCGCCAGTTCTACGACCTCGAGCGCCTGTGGCAGGGCGCCGAGCAGAGCCGCGCCCAGCAGTCGCAGGAGTAACGCCCGGCATGCGCATCCGACTGATCGCCGTCGGCTCGCGGATGCCGCGCTGGGTCGAGGAGGGCTGGCAGGAGTACGTCAAGCGCCTGCCGCCCGAGCTGGCCCTCGAACTGGTGGAGATCCCGCTGAACACCCGCGGCAAGAACGCCGACGTCGCCCGCCTGATCCGCCAGGAGGGCGAGGCGATGCTGGCGCGGGTGCAGCCCGGGGAGCGCGTGGTCACCCTCGAGGTCCATGGCAAGCCGTGGAGCACCGAGCAGCTGGCCGCCGAACTGGACCGCTGGCGCCTCGACGCGCGCACTGTCAACCTGATGGTCGGCGGCCCGGAAGGGCTGGCGCCGGAGGTGTGCGCGCGCAGCGAGCAGCGCTGGTCGCTGTCGCCGCTGACCCTGCCGCACCCGCTGGTGCGGGTGCTGCTCGGCGAGCAGATCTACCGCGCCTGGACCGTGCTGTCCGGCCATCCGTACCACAAGTAACCGCGCCTCCATGCCGCAGCCGATCCAGCTCAAGGACCACGAACGCGATGCCCGCCTGGTGCGCAGCCGGGCGATCGTCGGCGCGATCTTCGTGCTGCTGCTCACCGGCGTGCTGGTGGCGCGCATGTACTACCTGCAGGTGATCCAGTACGAGCACCACTCGACGCTGGCGGAGAACAACCGCATCCACGTGCAGCCGCTGCCGCCGACCCGCGGGCTGATCTACGACCGCAACGGGGTGATCATCGCCGACAACCGGCCGAGCTTCAGCCTGACGGTGAGCCGCGAGCGCGCCGACGACTGGCGTCAGGTGCTCGACACCATAGTCGAGGTGCTCGAGCTGGGCGAGGAGGAGCGCGCGCTGTTCGAGAAGCGCGTGCGCCAGGGGCGGCGGCCGTTCGAGCCGGTGCCGATCCTCTTCGAGCTGACCGAGGAGCAGATCGCCCGCATCGCGGTCAACCAGTTCCGCCTGCCCGGCGTCGACGTGGTCGCCCAGCTGGTGCGCCACTACCCGCAGGGCGAGCACTTCGCCCACTCGGTCGGCTACGTCGGGCGGATCAACGAGCAGGAGCTGAAGAGGCTCGATCCGGTGGACTACAGCGGTACCCACCACATCGGCAAGACCGGCGCGGAGAAGTTCTACGAGGACGTGCTGCACGGCCAGGTCGGCTACGAGGAGGTCGAGACCAACGCCCGCGGCCGCGTGCTGCGCGTGCTCAAGCACACCGACCCGATCCCCGGCAAGGACATCCGCCTGCACCTCGACCTCAAGCTGCAGGAGGCCGCCGAGGCGGCGCTGGGCGGCCGCCGTGGCGCGGTGATCGCCATCGAGCCGGCCACCGGCGGCGTGCTGGCGATGGTCAGCCAGCCGAGCTTCAATCCCAACCTGTTCGTCACCGGCATCGGTTTCAAGGACTATGCGGCGCTGCGCGACTCCATCGACCGGCCGCTGTACAACCGCGTGCTGCGCGGCCTGTATCCGCCGGGCTCGACGGTCAAGCCGCAGGTGGCGCTGGCCGGCCTGGACGCCGGGGTGGTCAATTCGGCGAGCCGCGTCTACGACCCGGGCTACTACCAGCTGCCGGGCAACAGCCACAAGTACCGCAACTGGAACCGCAGCGGCGACGGCTGGGTCGACCTCAACCTGGCCCTGGCGCGCTCCAACGACACCTATTTCTACGACCTGGCGATCAAGCTCGGCATCGACCGCCTGCACCAGTACATGAGCGCCTTCGGTCTCGGTCAGCGGGTGTCCCTCGACCTGTCCGAGGAAGCCGCCGGGCTGATGCCCTCGCGCGAATGGAAGCGCGCCAACCGCCGCCAGGGCTGGTTCCCCGGCGAGACGGTGATCACCGGCATCGGCCAGGGCTACATGCTGACCACCCCGCTGCAGCTGGCCCAGGCCACCGCGCTGATCGCCAATCGCGGCCGCTGGGTGCGCCCGCGCCTGCTCAGGGACGCCGACGGCATGAGCGCCGAGCAGCTGATGGCCTCCGGCCTGCTGGAGGAGCGCGACACGCCGCCGAACATCGTCGCCAGCAACCCGCGCTACTGGGACCAGGTCACCCGCGGCATGGTCGAGGTGGTGCACGGCGCGCGCGGCACCGCGCACAAGCTCGGCCTCGGCTCGCCCTACCTGATCGCCGGCAAGAGCGGCACGGCGCAGGTGGTGGCGATCCGCCAGGGCGAGAAGTACGACCGCAACAAGGTGCGCGAGCGCCATCGCGACCACGCGCTGTTCGTCGCCTTCGCGCCCGCCAACGACCCGAAGATCGCCGTGGCGGTGATGGTGGAGAACGGCGAGTCCGGCTCCGGCGTGGCCGGCCCGGTGGCCAAGCAGGTGCTGGACGCCTGGCTGCTCGACGAGCATCGTCGGCTCAAGCCCGAATTCGCGCCGCCGCCGGCGGCAGAGGTGGCCCGTGAACACTAGCCCGAGCTTCGACCGCACCCTGTCCGGGGAGGACGTGCTGCGCCGCCGCGCCAGCCTGCTGCAGCGCCTGCACATCGACGGCCCGCTGCTGCTGCTGCTGGTGACCCTCGGCGTGGTCGGCCTGTTCGTGCTGTGGTCGGCCGGCGGCAAGCACTGGGAGCTGCTGCTCAAGCAGACCACCTCGTTCGGCATCGGCCTGGTGGCGATGTGCACCATCGCCCAGCTGGAGCCGCGCTTCATGGCGCGCTGGGCGCCGCTGGCCTATGGTTGCGGCGTGCTGCTGCTGCTGGCGGTGGAGTTCGTCGGCTACACGGCGATGGGCGCCACGCGCTGGATCAACATTCCCGGGGTGATCCGCTTCCAGCCCTCGGAGTTCATGAAGCTGATCATGCCGGCGACCATCGCCTGGTACCTGTCCAGCCGCAGCCTGCCCCCCAGCTTCAAGCACCTGCTGATCGCCCTGGCGCTGATCGGCGTGCCCTTCGTGCTGATCCTCAAGCAGCCCGACCTCGGCACCGCCATGCTGATCCTCGCCTCCGGCGCCTTCGTGCTGTACATCGGCGGTCTGCGCTGGTGGTGGATCGGCGGGGCGATCGCCGCGGCGGTGCCGGTCGCGGTGGCCATGTGGTACTTCGTGCTGCACGACTACCAGAAGCAGCGCGTGCACACTTTCCTCGATCCGGAGAGCGACCCGCTGGGCACCGGCTGGAACATCATCCAGTCCAAGGCGGCCATCGGCTCGGGGGGGGTGTTCGGCAAGGGCTGGCTGCTGGGCACCCAGTCGCACCTGGATTTTTTGCCGGAAAGCCATACGGACTTTATCATTGCCGTGCTCAGCGAAGAGTTCGGCATGGTCGGCGTGTGCCTGCTGCTGGTGGTCTACCTGCTGCTGATCGCCCGGGGGCTGGTGATCACGGTGCAGGCGCAGACCCTGTTCGGCAAGCTGCTGGCGGGGAGCATCACCCTGACCTTCTTCGTCTACGTTTTCGTCAACATCGGCATGGTCAGCGGCTTGCTGCCGGTGGTGGGGGTGCCGCTGCCTTTCATCAGCTACGGCGGAACTTCGCTGGTGACGCTGATGTCAGGATTCGGCATTTTGATGGCGATCCATACGCACCGCAAATGGATCGCCCAGGTTTGAGACTCGGAGTGAAAAGCACAATGCACAGAGTGCGCGCATGGGTTCGGCAGGGCGTGTGCCGGATCGGCCTGGCCGGTCTGCTCGGCATCGCCGCGCCGGCCATGGCTGGGGACTACCAGAGTTCACCCGCGGTCGATGCCTTCATCGGCGAGATGGTGCGCGAGCACGGTTTCACCGCACCGCAGCTGCAGGCGCTGCTCGGCGCCGCCGAGCGCAAGCAGCCGATCCTCGACGCCATCTCGCGGCCGGCCGAGCGGGTCAAGCCGTGGAAGGAGTACCGGCCGATCTTCATCACCCAGGCGCGCATCGACCAGGGCGTGGCGTTCTGGAACCAGCACGCCGAGTCGCTGGCGCGCGCCGAGCGCGAGTACGGCGTGCCGGCCCAGGTGATCGTGGCGATCATCGGCGTGGAAACCTTCTTCGGCCGCAACACCGGCAACTGGCGGGTGCTCGACGCCCTGGCCACCCTCGGCTTCGACTATCCGCCGCGCGCCGACTTCTTCCGCAAGGAGCTGCGCGAGTTCCTCCTGCTGACCCGCGAGCAGCAGGTCGATCCGCTCAGCCTCAAGGGCTCCTACGCCGGCGCCATGGGCCTGCCGCAGTTCATGCCGAGCAGCTTCCGCGCCTATGCGGTGGACTTCGACCACGACGGCCACATCGACATCTGGGGCAATCCGGTGGACGCCATCGGCAGCGTGGCCAGCTACTTCCACCGCCACGGCTGGGTGGCCGGCGACCCGGTGGTGACCCGCGCGCGCGTCGCCGGCACCCGCTTCGCCGACGGCCTGACCCAGGGCCTGGAGCCGGTCAAGTCGGTGGGCGACCTGCGCCAGCTCGGCTGGACCCCGCTGGATGCGGTGGAGGACAACTACGCGGTGACCGCCTTCCGCCTCGAGGGCGAACAGGGCGACGAGTTCTGGATGGGCCTGCCCAACTTCTACGTGATCACCCGCTACAACCGCAGCGTGATGTACGCCATGGCCGTGCACCAGCTCTCCAGCGCGCTGCATGCGCAGCGCCAGGAGTTCTGACATGCGCCCATCCCTGCCGCGGCTGCCGCTGGCCGTACTGTGCAGCCTGGCCCTGCTGAGCAGCTGCACCACCTCGCGCGCGCCGGTCGACAGCGACCAGGCCGTTTCCGGCCCGGGCAGCTACGCCCGCCCGCACCGCGACGGCGCGCCCTGGTGGGACGTCGACGTGTCGCGCATCCCCGACGCCGTGCCGATGCCGCACAACGGCCCGGTCAAGGCCAGTCCCTACACGGTGTTCGGCAAGCCCTACTATCCGATCCAGGATGCGCGCAACTACCGCGCCACCGGCACCGCCTCCTGGTACGGCACCAAGTTCCACGGCCAGGCCACCGCCAACGGCGAGACCTACGACCTGTACGGCATGACCGCCGCGCACAAGACCCTGCCGCTGCCCAGCTACGTGCGGGTCACCAACTTGGACAACGGCCGGAGCGTGATCCTGCGGGTCAACGACCGCGGGCCGTTCTACTCCGACCGCATCATCGACCTGTCCTTCGCCGCGGCGAAGAAGCTCGGCTATGCCGAGACCGGCACCGCGCGGGTCAAGGTCGAGGGCATCGACCCGCAGCAGTGGTGGGCCCAGCAGGGCCGGCCGGTGCCGATGGTGCTGGCCAGCAATGCCGGCGCCCCGCGCAGCAACAAGCTGATGAGCCTGCCGGCGCCCAGCGAGGTGCGCAGCGTGCCGCAGCCGGTGGCCGCGCCCATCGAGACCTGGACGCCGCCGCCGGAGCAGCATGCCGCCGCCGTCCTGCCGGTCGAGGTGGCGGTAAAAAAAAACGCTTCTGCCCCAGCCGCTGGGCTGTATCTCCAGGTGGGCGCCTTCGCCAACCCGGACGCTGCGGAACTCCTCAAGGCCAAGCTGAGCTCGGTGGTGGGGACTGCGCCGGTGTTTATCAGCTCGGTCGTGCGCAACCAGCAGGTCCTGCACCGGGTGCGCCTGGGGCCGATCGACACTCAGGATGAGGCCCTGCAGCTGCAGGACTCCCTGCGGCTGGCCAGCCTCGGCCAGCCGACGCTGGTGCGGCCGGACTGACGCCGCCCGGCACCGTAGCAATGCCCGCAAGGGCCTGATTCACCTACCTAGCTATTCGAGAGACGGATGAACATCACCACCTTAGTGCACCGCTTGTTCCTGCTGGTCCTGCTCGCCGCGGCACCTGCCGCCTGGGCCGCCGAGCAGGTCGTTCCGGCGCCGCCGCAACTGGCGGCCAAGGCCTGGCTGCTGATGGATGCCGACAGCGGCAACGTGCTGGTCCAGCAGAACGCCGACGAGCGCCTGCCGCCGGCCAGCCTGACCAAGCTGATGACCGCCTACATCGCCACCCTGGAGATCAACCGCGGCCAGGTCGGCGAGAAGGATCTGGTGACCATCAGCGAACACGCCTGGCGCACCGGCGGCTCGCGCATGTTCGTCCAGGTCGGCACCCAGGTGACCATGGGCGACCTGCTGCACGGCATCATCATCCAGTCCGGCAACGACGCCAGCGTGGCGGTGGCCGAGCACATCGCCGGCAGCGAGGACGCCTTCGCCGACCTGATGAACACCACCGCCGGCAAGCTCGGCATGGTCAACAGCCACTTCATGAACGCCACCGGCCTGCCGCACCCGGAGCACTACTCCTCGGCCCACGACATGGCCAGGCTGGCGCGCGCGATCATCAAGGAAGACCCGGCGCACTACGCCATCTACGCGCAGAAGGAGTTCCTCTGGAACAACATCAAACAGCCCAACCGCAACCTGCTGCTGTGGCGCGACAAGACTGTCGACGGCCTGAAGACCGGCCACACCGAGGAAGCCGGCTACTGCCTGGTGGCTTCCGCCGTGCGTGACGGCCAGCGCCTGATCGCCGTGGTGTTCGGCACCAACAGCGAGCAGGCCCGCGCCGCCGAGACCCAGAAGCTGCTGACCTACGGCTTCCGCTTCTTCGAGACCCGCCAGTTCTACGCCAAGGGCGCCGAGCTGACCCAGGCCCCGGTGTGGAAGGGCGCCGAGCGCCAGCTCAAGGCCGGCCTGGCCGAGGACCTGACCCTGACCCTGCCGCGTGGCCAGATGGACAAGCTGCAGGCCAGCATGACCCTGCAGCCGATGATCGAGGCGCCGGTGGCCGCCGGCCAGGAAGTCGGCAAGGTCGAGGTGCGCCTCGGCGAGCAGGTGCTGCACAGCGCGCCGCTGGTGGCCCTCGAGGCGGTCGAGGAGGGTGGTATCTTCCGCCGCCTGTGGGATAGTATCCGACTGTTTTTCTACGGATTGTTCAACTGATCCATTGACCTGAGCGCGGCGCCCCGACCCCGGGGCGCCGGCATTGCGGGCCACAAGCCCGTCGAGACCATGACCGATACCAAGACCTCCGCTACCGAAGTCCAGGCGCCGAAGATCGAATTTCCCTGCCACGGCTACCCGATCAAGGTGATCGGCGACGCCGGCGAGGGCTTCGCCGACCTGGTGATCGACATCGTCCGCCGTCATGCGCCGGACCTCGACGTCACCACCCTGACCCTGCGCGACAGCAGCAACGGCCGTTTCGTCTCGGTGCAGCTCGCGATCCGCGCCACCGGCGTCGAGCAGCTGCAGGCGATCCACGTCGACCTGCGCGCCACCGGCCGCGTGCACATGGTGCTGTGATGGGCCCCCTGCGGGTGCGCGAGCTGGGCCGGCTGCCCTACCTGCCGGCCTGGCAGGCGATGCAGCGCTTCACCAACGAGCGCGGCCCCGACACCCCGGACGAGATCTGGCTGCTCGAGCACGAACCGGTGTTCACCCAGGGCCAGGCCGGCAAGGCCGAGCACCTGCTGATGCCCGGCGACATCCCGGTGGTGCAGGCCGACCGCGGCGGCCAGGTGACCTACCACGGCCCGGGCCAGCTGATCGCCTACCTGCTGCTCGATGTGCGCCGCTCGAATCTGGGCGTGCGCGAACTGGTCAGCCGCATGGAGGCCAGCCTGGTCGCCCTGCTCGAAGGCTACGGCGTCGAGGCCCATGCCAAGCCGGACGCCCCCGGCGTCTACGTCGGCGCGGCGAAGATCGCCTCGCTCGGCCTGCGCATCCGCCACGGCCGCTCCTTCCATGGCCTGGCGCTCAACGTCGACATGGACCTGGAACCGTTCGGCCGCATCAATCCCTGTGGCTATGCCGGCATGGCCATGACCCAACTCAAGGATCTGGCCCAGGGCCCGATCGAACTCGCCGAAGTGCGTGCCGCGCTGGTGCGCCAGCTGGTCGGCCAGCTTGGCTACGCTGAATACGAGACCCTCGCGGGAGGGCTGGAGCTGACATGAGTACCGTGGACAACACCACCAAGGGCCCGGCCAAGGTCGAGGCCGGGGTCAAGCTGCGCGGCGCCGAGAAGGTCGCGCGCATTCCGGTGAAGATCATTCCCACCGAGGAGCTGCCGCGCAAGCCGGACTGGATCCGCGTGCGCATCCCGGTCACCCCCGAGGTCGAGCGCATCAAGCAGCTGCTGCGCCAGCACAAGCTGCACAGCGTGTGCGAAGAAGCTTCCTGCCCGAACCTCGGCGAGTGCTTCAGCGGCGGCACCGCCACCTTCATGATCATGGGCGACATCTGCACCCGCCGCTGCCCGTTCTGCGACGTCGGCCACGGCCGGCCCAACGCGCTGGATCCGGACGAGCCGAAGAACCTCGCGCTGGCCATCGCCGACCTGCGCCTGAAGTACGTGGTGATCACCTCGGTGGACCGCGACGACCTGCGCGACGGCGGCGCCCAGCACTTCGCCGACTGCCTGCGCGAGATCCGCGCGCTGTCGCCCAGCGTGCAGCTGGAGACCCTGGTGCCAGACTACCGCGGGCGCATGGAGATCGCCCTCGACATCACCGCGACCGAGCCGCCGGACGTGTTCAACCACAACCTGGAAACCGTGCCGCGCCTGTACAAGTCGTCGCGTCCGGGCTCGGACTTCGAGTGGTCGCTGGACCTGCTGCAGGAGTTCAAGAAGCGCGTGCCGGGCGTGCCGACCAAGTCGGGCCTGATGCTCGGCCTCGGCGAGACCGACGAGGAGGTGATCGAGACCATGCAGCGTATGCGCGAGCACGACATCGACATGCTCACCCTCGGCCAGTACCTGCAGCCCTCGCGCAGCCACCTGCCGGTGCAGCGTTTCGTCCATCCGGACACCTTCGCCTGGTTCGCCGAGGAAGGTGAGAAGATGGGCTTCAAGAACGTCGCCTCCGGCCCGCTGGTGCGTTCGTCCTACCACGCCGACCAGCAGGCCCACGGCCACAAGATCGGCTGAGTCCTGTGTAGGGTGGGTAAGGCCGCAGGCCGTAACCCACCCTACAGTCAGCGCTGGAATGCAAAGGGCGACCCGCGGGTCGCCCTTTTCGTTGCTGGCTGACGCCTCAGTTCAAGGCAGTGAACAGCCGGCGCTGGCGCCGCGCGGTGAGCGCGGTCCAGCCCAGCAGCAGGGCGCAGACGCCGGCCAGCGGCCAGGCGCGCCACTGCAGGTAGGGCGTCAGGCCCTGCATCGGCACCACCTCGCCGCGCAGCACGGCGCGCTGGAACTGCGGCACCTGCGCCTGCACCCGGCCGAACGGGTCGATCAGCGCTGTGACGCCGTTGTTGGTGGCGCGGATCATCCAGCGGCCGCTCTCCAGAGCGCGCATCTGCGCCATCTGCAGGTGCTGCAGCGGGCCGATCGAGGTGCCGAACCAGGCGTCGTTGCTCACCGTCAGCAGCAGCTCGCTCCGCGCGGCGAGGCCGGCGGCGAACTCCGGATAGACCACCTCGTAGCAGATGTAGGGGGCGATGCGGTAGCCGCGCGCCGTCAGCAGCGCCTGGTCGGCCGGGCCGCGGGCGAAGTCGGACATCGGCAGGTCGAAGAAGGCGATCAGCCCGCGCAGCACGTCCTGCAGCGGCACGTACTCGCCGAACGGCACCAGCTTCTGCTTGAGGTAGGTGCCGCCACCCTGGCCGACCACCTGCAGGGCGTTGTAGTAGCGCGCCCGGCCGGCGTCGTCCTTCTCGCGCAGCGGCACGCCGGTGACCAGTGCGGCATTGCGCTCGCTGGCGAAGCGGCCCATCACCGCCAGGTAGCCCTCGGCGTATTCCTTGAGCACCGGCACCGCGGTCTCCGGCCAGACGTAGAGGTCGGCCGGCGCCTCGGCGAAGGTCAGGTCGCGGTACAGGGCGAGCTGGGCGTTGAGCTGCTCGGGGTCCCACTTGAGGTTCTGCGCGACGTTGCCCTGCATGGCGGCGACCTTCAGCGCCGGGCCGGCCGGGGTGGTCCAGGGGTGGTCCTTGAACCACAGACCGCCGCCCCACAGGCCGGCGAGCAGTGCGGCGGCGCCCAGCAGGCAGCGCCCGCGCGGCAGCAGCGCCGGCAGGTTGGCCAGCAGGGCGGCGGTCAGCGCCATGGCGAACGACAGCAGCCAGACGCCGCCGAGCGGCGCCAGGCCGGCCAGCGGGCCGTCGAGCTGGGCGTAGCCGACGTACAGCCACGGGAAACCGGTGAACAGCCAGCCGCGAAGGGCCTCCTGGGCCAGCCACATGGCGGCGAAGGCCAGCGCGTCGGCCAGCGGCGCGCGTTCGCGGCGCAGCCATTTCGCCCAGGCCCAGGCCGGCAGGGCGAAGAACAGCGCGAGGCCGGCGCAGAACGCCAGAGTCAGCAGCGCGGCCAGCGCCGGCGAGGCGGCGCCGTAGTCGTGGATGCTGACGTACACCCAGCTGGTGCCGGCGGCGAAGGCGCCGAAGCCGTACAGCCAGCCGCGGCCGGCGGCGGCGCCGGGGGCCAGGCCGCGCAGGCCGAGATAGAACAGCGCCAGCGACAGCAGGCCGAGCGGCCACAGGTTCCAGGGGGCGAGGGCCAGCGGGGTGAGGGCGCCGGCGGCCAGGGCCAGCAGGTGGCCGGGCCAGCCGGGACGGGAGATCCAGCGCATGAAGATTCCTTGACGAAAGACAGGCGCGGGCAGCTTAGCGGAGCCGGGCGCGGGCGGGTAGCTGGACGCGGAGCGTCCAGGGTGGCATCCCCACGCGGAGCGTGGGGACGATCAGCGTCCGTGCCTCAGCGCGCCCGCGGGGTCAGGCGCAGCAGGTGGATGCGCCGGCTGTCGGCGTTGAGCACGCGGAAGCGGAAGTCGCCCAGCTCGATGGTCTCGCCGCGCTTGGGCAGGTGGCCGAAGGCGCTCATCACCACGCCGCCGAGGGTGTCGAATTCCTCCTCGGAGAAGCCGGCCTCGAAGAACTCGTTGAACTCGTCCACCGGGGTCAGCGCCTTGACGATGAAGTCGCCGCTGGGCAGCGCCTTGATGAAGCTGTCTTCCTCGACGTCGTGCTCGTCCTCGATCTCGCCGACGATCTGCTCGAGCACGTCCTCGATGGTCACCAGACCGGCGACGCCGCCGTATTCGTCGATGACGATGGCCATGTGGTTGTGGGTGCTGCGGAACTCGCGCAGCAGCACGTTGAGACGCTTGGATTCGGGCACGTAGGTGGCCGGGCGCAGCAGCTTCTGCAGGTCGAAGGACTGCTCGTTGCCGTGCAGCAGCAGCGGCAGCAGGTCCTTGGCCAGCAGGATGCCGAGCACCTCGTCGAGGTTCTCGCCGATCACCGGGTAGCGCGAGTGGGCCGCCTCGATCACCGCCGGGAGGAACTCCTGCGGGTTCTGGCAGGCCTTGATGCTGATGATCTGCGAGCGCGGGATCATGATGTCGCGCACCTGCAGGTCGGCGACCTGGATGGCGCCCTCGACGATCGCCAGCGCTTCGGTGTCGAGCAGTTTGTTGTCATGGGCGTCGCGCAGGACCTCGATCAGCTCCTCGCGGTTCTTCGGCTCATGGGCAAAAGCCTGGGTGATTCTTTCCAGCCAGGACTTCTGCCCCTGGCTCGATCGGTCGTCGCTCATGTGTCCTTACTCTTCGTCGCTCGCGTAGGGATCGGGGTAGCCGAGTTCGGCCAGCAGCTGGCGTTCCAGGGCTTCCATCTCCTCGGCTTCGTCGTCGTCGATGTGGTCGTAGCCCAGCAGGTGCAGGCAGCCGTGGATGGTCAGGTGCGCCCAGTGGGCGTCCGCCGCCTTGCCCTGTTCGGCCGCCTCGCGCGCCACCACCTGGGCGCAGATCACCAGGTCGCCGAGCAGCGGGATATCCAGGATGCCTTCGGGGACCTCGGCGGGAAAGGACAGCACGTTGGTGGCGTAGTCCTTGCCGCGCCAGGTGCGGTTGAGCTCGCGGCCCTCCGCCTCGTCGACGATGCGGATGGTCAGCTCCGAGGGCGCCGTGCGCTGGCGCAGGGCCAGTTCGCACCAGCGGCGCAGTTGCGCCTCGCCGGGCAGCTCGGCGGCCGTGCTGGCCAGTTGCAGATCCAGTTCAACCTGCATGGCGGCTGTCCCCGGTGCGCTCGGCGGCCTTGCCCTGCAGGCGCTGCTCGTGGCGGTCGTAGGCCTCGACGATGCGCTGCACCAGCGGATGGCGCACCACGTCCTTGGCCTTGAAGTGGGTGAAGCTGATCCCCGGCACGTCGCGCAGCACCTCGATGACGTGGGCCAGGCCCGACTTGGTGCCGCGCGGCAGGTCGACCTGGGTGACGTCGCCGGTGATCACCGCGGTCGAGCCGAAGCCGATCCGGGTGAGGAACATCTTCATCTGCTCCAGGGTGGTGTTCTGGCTCTCGTCGAGGATGATGAAGCTGTTGTTCAGGGTGCGCCCGCGCATGTAGGCCAGCGGGGCGATCTCGATCACCTGCTTCTCGATCAGCTTGGCCACCTGCTCGAAGCCCATCATTTCGTAGAGGGCGTCGTACAGCGGGCGCAGGTAGGGGTCGATCTTCTGCGCCAGGTCGCCGGGCAGGAAGCCGAGCTTCTCGCCGGCCTCCACCGCCGGGCGCACCAGCAGGATGCGCCGCACCTGCTCGCGCTCCAGGGCGTCCACCGCGCAGGCCACGGCGAGGTAGGTCTTGCCGGTGCCGGCCGGGCCGATGCCGAAGTTGATGTCGTTGTCGAGGATCGCCTTGACGTAGCGCTGCTGGTTGGCGCCGCGCGGGGTGATGTGCGCCTTGCGGGTCTTCAGGGTGACGCTCGGCGCCTGGCCGGGCACGGCCAGATCCTCGAGACCGGACTCCTGGAGGAACAGGTGGACCAGTTCCGGGGTCAGCTCGGTAGCGTGGGTCTCGCGGTACAGGCGGCGCAGCAGGTTCTCGGCGGTGTGGCTGTGCTGGGCGTCGCCGACCAGTTCGAACTGGTTGCCACGGTTGCGGATCTCGATGCCCAGGCGCTGTTCGATCAGGCGCAGGTGCTCGTCGAATTGGCCGCAGAGGTTGGCGAAGCGTCGGGCATCGAGGGGTTCGAGGATGAAGCGGTGGTGTTCCAGGGGAGCGTTCAAGGTCGTCTGTTGGCCGCCGTTCGGCTGGGGGGTGATGGACGAAGAATAACCGCAGCGCCCCGAGGGGGAAAGCGCCGCGACATTGGCGGATGGTGGACTGGCCAGGAGGCGCCCGCCGCGCTCGCGCGGCGGGCGGGGATCAGTAGCTGGCCTCGTCGACCAGGCTGCCGCGCAGCGAGTGCGGCAGCGCCTCGTCGATGTGCACGTCGACGAACTGGCCGATCAGCCGCGGATTGTCGGCACGGAAGTTGACGATGCGGTTGTTCTCGGTGCGGCCCTGCAGCATGCCCGGGTCCTTCTTCGAGTAGTCGCTGACCAGGATGCGCTGGGTGGTCCCGACCATGCGCCGGCTGATCTCGAAGCCCTGCTGGTGGATGCGCGTCTGCAGGATCTGCAGGCGCTGCTTCTTGATCTCCTCGGGAGTGTCGTCGGCGAGGTCCGCGGCCGGGGTGCCGGGGCGCGCGCTGTAGACGAAGGAGAAGGAGAAGTCGAAGCCGACCTCCTCGACCAGCTTCATGGTCTGCTCGAAGTCCCTGTCGGTCTCGCCGGGGAAGCCGACGATGAAGTCCGAGCTGATGCACATGTCCGGCACCGCGGCCTTGAGCTTGCGGATGCGCGACTTGTACTCCAGCGCGGTGTGGTTGCGCTTCATCGCCGCGAGGATGCGGTCGGAGCCCGCCTGCACCGGCAGGTGGACGAACTTGACCAGCTTGGCAATCTCGGCGTGGGCCTGGATCAGCGCGTCGGAGAACTCCAGCGGGTGGCTGGTGGTGTAGCGGATGCGGTCGATGCCGTCGATCGCCGCCACCGCGTGGAGCAGCTCGGCGAAGTCGGCGACACGGCCGTCGCCGGTGTCGCCGCGGTAGCCGTTGACGTTCTGGCCGAGCAGGGTCACCTCGCGCACGCCGTGCTCGGCCAGGTGGACGATCTCGGCGAGCACGTCGGCCAGCGGTCGGCTGACCTCCTCGCCGCGGGTGTAGGGCACCACGCAGAAGGTGCAGTACTTGCTGCAGCCTTCCATCACCGAAACGAAGGCGCTGGGGCCGTCGACGCGCGGCTCGGGCAGGCGGTCGAACTTCTCGATCTCCGGGAAGGAGATGTCCACCTGCGGCTTCCTGGTGGTGCGCGCGGCGTCGATCATCTCCGGCAGGCGGTGCAGGGTCTGCGGGCCGAACACCACGTCGACGTAGGGCGCGCGCTCGCGGATCGCCGCGCCTTCCTGGCTGGCCACGCAGCCGCCGACGCCGATCACCAGCTCGGGGTTCTGCCGCTTCAGTTCGCGCCAGCCGCCGAGCTTGGAGAACACCTTCTCCTGGGCCTTCTCGCGGATCGAGCAGGTATTGAGCAGGATCACGTCGGCTTCGGCCGGGTTCTCGGTGAGTTCGAGGGCCTGGTGTTCGCCCAGCAGGTCGGCCATGCGCGAGCTGTCGTACTCGTTCATCTGGCAGCCGTGGGTTTCGATGAAAAGCTTCTTGGCCATGGGTGCTCGTCGGGAAAATCCAAGGACCGCGCATTATAGGTGGCAGGGACGGGGCTTCCTAGGCTTCGCCGTCCGGCGGGTGTGCTAGGATGCGCGCCCCGCAGTTCCGTCGGTCCGGAGAGTCATGAGCAAGCCCGCCCCCATCTTCAAGGTGATCTTCCTCAACCAGGGTCAGGTGTACGAGATGTACGCCAAGGCCATCTACCAGAGCGACCTGTGGGGCTTCCTGGAGATCGAGGAATTCGTCTTCGGCGAACGCACCCAGGTGGTGGTCGATCCCAGCGAGGAGAAGCTCAAGGCGCAGTTCGAGGGCGTGGTGCGCAGCTTCGTGCCGATGCACGCGATCATCCGCATCGACGAGGTGGAGCGCCTGGGCACGGCGAAGATCAGCGAGGCCAAGGGCGGCGGCAACGTGATGCCGTTCCCCATGCCGCCGATGCCGGAGCGCTGAGTGGTCGAGGATTGCCTGTAGTCGGGTAGGGTGGAAAACTCGCGAAGCGATTTTCTACCGTTCCTGTCTGGCCAGGCCTGGCGGTGGATAAGCGCCGAGGCGAGGCGTCCACCTTGCGCACCTAGCGCTTAGCGCAGCGGAGCGAACGGCGGGCCGAGGTCGCTGGCCTGCAGCTCCTGCAGGTAGTTGCGGAAGATCTCGCCGAGCACGCGGTTGGCCTGTTCGAGCTGCTCGGGGCTCATGCCCTCGGCCACCTCGTCGGCACTGTCCAGCGCCTCTTCGGCGCCGTTGACCGCCGCCATCTTCAGCACCACGTAGGCCTGCACGTTGTTGGCCGGCACGCCCTCGCCATGCCAGAACAGGGTGCCGAGGCGCAGCTGGGCCTGGGCATGGCCCTGCAGCGAGGCCTGCTCGTACCAGCGCAGCGCCTCCGGCAGGTCGCGTGGTGGCTGGCCGGCATGGAAGAATTCGCCGAGTTCGAACTGGGCCTGGGCGTCGCCGCCCTCGGCGAGGCTGCGGCACTGGGCCAGCGCCTGATCGAGATCCTGGGGTTGGGTGTCGAGCACGCAGCGACTGGTCGCCGGAATCAGCAGGGAGTTGCTCTCGGCATGGCCGAGCAGCGGATTGATCGACAACAGGCAGCCCATCAGCAGGGTGCAGCCAGCACGGTTCATGGCGATCCGGACTTCTCCTGGTTCGGCGGGCGGAGGCACGGTCGGCTCTGGGCCGACGTTCTCCATTATGGAATAACCCGCCGGGTCATGACAGGGGGCCGGCGGCTTTTCCTGCCGGCCATTGGCCAGTATCCGCCGGCTGGCGCTGTCCGCCGACCCGCAGGGGTGGCGGACAGCGCGACGCTCAGCCCCTGAGGGCGGCGAAGGCGCGCTCGGCGGCGTCGAGGGTGATCGCCAGCTCGGCCTCGCCGTGGGCGATGGAGGTGAAGCCGGCCTCGAAGGCGCTCGGTGCCAGGTACACGCCGCCGTCCAGCATCAGGTGGAAGAAGCGCTTGAAGCGCTCGGCATCGCTGGTCATCACGTCGTCGAAGGTGACGATGTCGGCGGCTTCGCTGAAGTACAGGCCGAACATGCCGCCCACCTGGGTGGTGACGAAGGGGATGCCGGCGGCAGCGGCGCGCTGCTGCAGGCCGTCGAGCATGCGTGCAGTGTAGTCGCTCAGTTCGGCATGGAAGCCCGGACGGCTGATCAGCCTGAGGGTGGTCAGGCCGGCGGCCATGGCCAGCGGGTTGCCGGACAGGGTGCCGGCCTGGTAGACCGGGCCGAGCGGGGCGATGCATTCCATGATCGCGCGCTTGCCGCCGAAGGCGCCGACCGGCATGCCGCCGCCGACGATCTTGCCGAAGGTCGACAGGTCCGGGGTGATGCCGTAGTGGCCCTGGGCGCCGCCGAGGGCGACGCGGAAGCCGGTCATCACCTCGTCGAAGATCAGCACCACGCCGTGCGCGTCGCACAGCGCGCGCAGGCCCTCGAGGAAGCCCGGTGCCGGCGGCACGCAGTTCATGTTGCCGGCCACCGGCTCGACGATGATGCACGCCACGTCCTTGCCGACTTCGGCCAGGGTCTTCTCGACGGCCTGGATGTCGTTGTAGGGCAGGGTCAGGGTGTGCCTGGCGAAGTCGGCCGGCACGCCCGCCGAGCTGGGCACGCCCTGGGTCAGCGCGCCGGAGCCGGCCTTGACCAGCAGGCTGTCGGAGTGGCCGTGGTAGCAGCCCTCGAACTTGATGATGGCGTCGCGGCCGGTGTAGCCACGGGCCAGGCGGATGGCGCTCATGGTCGCCTCGGTGCCGGAGCTGACCATGCGCACCAGCTCCATGGACGGCACCAGCTGGCAGACCAGCTCGGCCATCTCCACTTCCAGCGCGGTCGGCGCGCCGTAGGACAGGCCGTGCTCGAGCTGCCTGCGCACCGCGTCGAGCACTTCCGGATGGCCGTGGCCGAGGATCATCGGGCCCCAGGAGCCGACGTAGTCGACGTAGCGCTTGTCGTCCTCGTCGATGACGTAGGCGCCTTCGGCGTGCTTGAAGAACAGCGGAGTGCCGCCGACGCTGCGGAAGGCGCGCACCGGCGAGTTGACGCCGCCGGGGATGTGCTTCTGGGCGTTGCTGAACAGGATTTCGGAGCGGGACATGGAAAGGGTCTCTCGAAAGGAAGGTCAGATGTCGGCGAACAGTTGGCTGAAGGCGTGCGCGCGGCGCTCGACTTCGGCGGCATTCGGGGCGGCGAACAGGGCGTGGATCACCGCGACCAGGCTGGCGCCGCGGGCGATCAGCTCGGGGGCGTTGTCCAGGGTCACGCCGCCGATGGCCACCAGCGGCAGACGGAAGCGCGTGCGCGCCTCGTCGAGCAGTTCGGGGGTGGCGGCCGGCGCGCCGGGCTTGGTCTGCGAATTGAAGAAGCGGCCGAAGGCCAGGTAGCTGGCGCCGTCCCGGCGGGCCTGCTCGGCCAGCTCCAGGCGCGCATGGCAGGTGGCGCCGATGAGCGCCTCGCGGCCGAGCAGGGCGCGGGCGGCGGACAGCGAGCCGTCCTCCTGGCCCAGGTGCAGGCCGACGCCCAGGCGGGTGGCCAGCTCCAGGTCGTCGTTGATGATCAGCCGGGCGCCGTGGCGCAGGCACAGCTCGGCCAGCGCCTCGGCCTCGCGCAGGCGCCGCGCGGCGTCGCCGGACTTGTCGCGGTACTGCAGCAGCCGGGCGCCGCCGCGCAGGGCGGCCTCGACGTAGGGCAGCAGGCGGCCATCGGCCAGCAGCTGGCTGTCGGTGATGGCGTAGAGTCCGCGCAGCGGCTTCATCGGCGGGCTTTCCTCGGGCAGGGGATCAGGAGCAGAAATCCAGCGGCAGGCGGCGCGGCACGTACTGGCCGCGGCCGGGCTGCTCGGCGTCGCGCAGGGTGCGCCAGGTGTAGGCGAGGGCCGAGCGCACCGCGCTGACCAGCTCCTCGCCCAGCGCCAGGCGGCCGGCCAGGGTGCTGGCCAGGGTGCAGCCGGAGCCGTGGTAGCTGCCCGGCAGGCGCGCGCAGGTGAAGTCGTGGCGGCTGCCGTCGCGCGAGTACAGGCGGTTGTGCACCTCGCGCTCGTCGCCGTGGCCGCCGGTGATCAGCAGGTGCTCGCACAGCGGCAGCAGCTTTTCGGCGCACTCGTCGGCGCTGCCCTCCGGCAGCTCGGCGAGGATGCGCGCTTCCGGCAGGTTGGGCGTGGCGATGCGGCACAGCGGCAGCAGGCGCTCGCGGATCGCGTAGCCGACCTCGTCCTTGCCCAGTGCACCGCCGCCGCCGGCGCGCAGCACCGGGTCGCAGACCAGCGGCACGCCGGGCAGGCGGGCCATGATCTCGACCACGGTGTCGACCATCTCCAGCGAGCCGAGCATGCCCAGCTTGACCGCGGCGACCGGCAGATCGTCGATCACCGCGTTGGCCTGGGCCAGCACCCAGGCACGGTCGAGGACGCGGAAGTCGCTGACGTCGACGGTGTCCTGCACGGTCAGCGCGGTGACCGCCGGAGCGGCGTGGCAGCCCTGGGCGAGCAGGGCCTCGATGTCCGCCTGCAGGCCGGCGCCGCCACTGGGATCGTGGCCGGACAGGCAGAGGACGACGGGACGGGAAGGGTATCGGTTCATGGCTGCCGAGCTTACCACCAAAGTCGACCGCCTGCCCGGGCGGCGCGCCGCGCTTCTGCTTCACTGCAAGGCATGCAACGGCAGGAGGTGGACGATGACTCCCGAGCACTGCGTGGAAACCCATACCGTGACCAACCAGCCGACGCCGCTGGACGGCGCCAACCTGTACCGCGGCGACCGCCCGCTGCAGGAGTGGCTGCAGCGCTTCGGCGCCGACTGGGGGGCGGCGCGGCTGGCCGAATACGGCGAGCTGAGCGGCGGGGAGTTGCTGGTGGCCGGCTTCGCCGCCAACCGCCATGCTCCCGAGCTGCACAGCCACGACCGCTATGGCCACCGCCTCGACCAGGTGGAGTTCCATCCCGCCTGGCACCGGCTGATGCAGGCCGGCATCGCCCACGGCCTGCATGCGCTGCCCTGGCGCGAGCCGCGCCCCGGCGCCCAGGTGCTGCGCGCCGGGCTGTTCTACCTGCACAACCAGGCCGAGGCCGGCAGCGCCTGCCCGCTGACCATGACCCACGCCGGCATCGCCGTGCTGCGTCGTCAGGGCGAACTGGGCGAGGCCTGGCTGCCCGGCCTGCTCAGCCTCGACTACGATCCGCGGCCGCTGCCGGTCGCCGACAAGCGCGGCCTGACCCTCGGCATGGCGCTGACCGAGAAGCAGGGCGGCTCGGATCTGCGCGCCAACAGCACGCGCGCCTTCGCCGTCGGTGCGCGCGGCCCGGGGCAGGCCTACGAGCTGCTCGGCCACAAGTGGTTCTGCTCGGCGCCGATGTCCGACGGCTTCCTCACCCTGGCGCAGACCGAAGGCGGCCTCAGCTGCTTCCTGCTGCCGCGCCTGCGCCCGGACGGCAGCCACAACCGCATCCACATCCAGCGCCTCAAGGACAAGCTGGGCAACCGCAGCAACGCTTCGGCGGAACTCGAGTTCCACGGCGCGCTGGCCTGGATGGTCGGCGCGGAGGGCCGCGGCATCGCCACCGTGCTGGAGATGGTGGCGCTGACCCGCTTCGACTGCATGACCGGCTCGGCGGCGCTGATGCGCCAGGCGCTCAGCCAGGCCCTGCACCACTGCGCGCAGCGCCAGGTCGGCGGCCGCGTGCTGGCCGCCCAGCCGCTGATGCAGAACGTGCTGGCCGACCTGGCGCTGGAGTCGGAGGCGGCGCTGGCGCTGAGCCTGCGCCTGGGCCACGCCCTGGAGCGCCCGGAGGACGAGCAGGAGCGCCACTTCGCCCGCCTGCTCACCGCGGTGGGCAAGTACTGGGTGTGCAAGCGCGCGCCGGCCTTCGTCCACGAGGCGCAGGAATGTCTGGGCGGCGCCGGCTACGTCGAGGAGAGCATCCTGCCGCGGCTGTACCGCGAGGCGCCGGTCAACTCGATCTGGGAGGGCTCCGGCAACGTGCAGTGCCTCGACGTGCTGCGCGCGCTGAAGACGCCCGAGGTGGCCGAGGCGCTGTTCGCCGAGCTGGCCGACGGCCACGGCGAGGCGCGCCTCAGGGCGCTGGTGCTGCGCCTCAAGCACGCCCTGCAGGATCGCGACGGCCTCGAGTACCGCGCCCGCCAGTTGGCCGGCGAGATCGCCGTGGCGCTGCAGGCCGGCCTGCTGCTGCAGGGCGCGCCGCAGGTGGTCGGCGACGCCTTCCTCGCCGCGCAGCTGGACGCGCCGGCGCTGGCTTACGGCTGCCTGCCGCGCGGCGTGGCGGTGGCCGCGCTGCTGGCGCGCAGCCGGCTGCAGGCGCTCGACTGAGGGGCCGGCGCTGCTAGAATGCGCCCCTCAGCCCGCACCGCCCGTCGGCGGCGGCTCCTGTGCGAGCCGTGGGGCGCCGTCCTGCGAACCCGTCATGGCCTTTGTCGATCCCGCCCGCTACAGCAACCCCCTGCGCCGCTTCGCCCGCACCCTGGTGCCCGGCGCCGATCCCCTGGTGGCGGCGCCGCTGCCGCTGCCGGAAAGCCTCGCCGGCGAGCCCTGGTACTCGGTCGGCCGCGCGGTGAGCGCGCTCGGCGGTGCGCGGGTCGATGGCTGGTGTCTGGAGGAGTGGCCGGGCAAGGCGCTGCGTGCCTGCTTCACGGCCTGCTGGCGCGCGGCCGACGGCCGGCTGTGGAACGTGCTGCCCGACCGCCGCACCCTGCTGTTCCTGCCCGATCCGGCGCGCCGCTACGAAGGCGTGCCGGTGGCCCCGCGCTACCAGAGCCTGGAGCGCGACGCCCTGCTGGGCGACTACCTGAAGGTCTGCGCCGCCCTCGGGCGGCCGGGGCTGGACGAGGCGGGCTGGGATACCCTGCAGCAGACCCGCGAGCGCCTGGAGGGCTGGCTGGAGCTGGGCGGCAGCGGCAACAGCCCGTGCCCGTGCCGGAGCGGCAGGCGCTACCAGAACTGCTGCAGCCGCCGGCTGCGTGACAGCCTGTGATGGCCCGTCCGCCGCGCAAGCCGTCCGCTGCGGGACGTAGCGGGCCGCGTCAGGTCCCCGCCAAGCCGCAGCGCCGTCAGGCCAAGGCGCCGCCGCTCGAGCCGAGACTGATCCTGCTCAACAAGCCGTTCGACGTGCTGACCCAGTTCGCCGACGCCGACGGCCGCGCCACCCTCAAGGACTTCGTTCCGGTGCCCGGCGTCTATCCGGCCGGGCGCCTGGATCGCGACAGCGAGGGCCTGCTGCTGCTGACCAACGACGGCCGCCTGCAGGCGCGCATCGCCGATCCGAAGCACAAGCTGGCTAAGACCTACTGGGTGCAGGTGGAGGGCGAGGCGAGCGAGGAGAAGCTGGCGCGTCTGCGCGCCGGGGTCGAGCTCAACGACGGGCCGACCCTGCCGGCCGAGGCGCGGCGCATCGACACGCCGGCGCTGTGGGAGCGCGATCCGCCGGTGCGTTTTCGCAAGAGCGTGCCGACCTGCTGGCTGGAGCTGGTGATCCGCGAGGGGCGCAACCGCCAGGTGCGGCGCATGACCGCCGCGGTCGGGCTGCCGACCCTGCGTCTGGTGCGGGTGCGCATCGGGCCGTGGAGCCTGGACGGCCTGGCGCCGGGAGAGTGGCGGGAAGTGCCGGCGCAGCTGTGAGCAGCTGCGAGAGGGTAGCCGGCGAGCAGAAAGTGCTCGCCGGCCGGTCGATCAGTAGAACGACTTGATCAGGTTGATGCCCTTGCCCAGCACCTCGCGCCAGGCGATCAGGTCTTCCTGGGCGGCTTGGGCGTCATGCTGCTTGACCGCCAGCAGCAGCGAGTCCAGCCACAGGTCGTAGAGTTCCGGGCGGATGTCGAAGCCTTCGCGCGAATGGCTCTGGCCGAGGGCGCGCAGCTTGGTGTCGGACATGCCGCGGGCGTACAGCACCAGGTTGAGGATGCCCGCGCGCAGCAGGTGCTTCTGCGCGGTCATATCGGTGTTGGTGAACTTTTCGCGAATCGCCGGCGAACTGGAAAGGAAGTGCTGGTAGAAGGTATCGAAGAAGTTCGGGCTGGCGCAGCAGCGTCCGTAACTCTGCATCACACGGTTGGCGGGGGTCATGATTATCCTTCGGGGCAATAGGCGCTCTCCCCGTCGCATCATCCTGGCGACAGGGGAAGGCCTTGCGGGTGCTTCGGGGGTTACATGCCTTCGAGGCTGCCGATCACCAGGCTCTTGATGACGAAGCCGAGTACGCCCAAACCGAGGGCAAAGAAGAGAATCGCGGTGCCGAACTTGCCGGCATTGGATTTTTTCGCCAGATCCCAGACGATGAAAGCCATGAAACCGACCAGAGCCACGATGAGGCCGGTCATCATCCAGTGTTCGAATACTTCGGGGTCCATCATCCCTCCTGCAGGATTGTCTGAAAGCGATCAGGGGGTGGGCGATGTTGTTATATCTATCAGGCCACGCAGGCATGCGTACAAAAACGCGGGCGGATTATAGACCCTCCGCTGGTGCGGGCAAATTCAAAAATGCGACAGCGTCACAAAACCGTCGGCCGGTAGCGCCGCTGGTCAGCGCAGGTGCTCCAGCGGCAGCTCGGTGCCGGCCAGCACCTGGTTGAGCACGAAGCTCGAACGCACGCTGGATACCCCCTCGATGCGGGTCAGGGTGCCGAGCAGGAACTGCTGGTAGTGATCCATGTCCGGCACCACCACCTTGAGCTGATAGTCCGCCTCCATGCCGGTGACCAGGCTGCACTCCAGCACCTGCGGGCACTGGCGGATCACCGACTCGAAGTGGGCGAAGCGCTCCGGGGTGTGACGGTCCATGCCGACCAGCACGTAGACGGTGAGGGTCAGGCCGAGCTTCTTGCGGTCGAGCAGGGCGACCTGGCGCAGGATGTAGCCGTCGTCCTCCAGTTGTCTGACTCGCCGCGAACAGGGCGAGGGCGACAGGCCGATGCGCTCGGCCAGCTCCTGGTTGGAGATGCGTGCATCGCGCTGCAGTTCGGCGAGGATGCGCAGGTCGTAGCGGTCGAGCTTGCTCATGGTGATGGTTCGTTGTGTAAATATTGCGCTGATCTTTTACTGATTGGCGGATGCTTGCGCAAGGGCTGGGATTCTGTGCAATTTTCGCAAGCACCTGCTGCATCGGCGAGCGTACAGTTTGAATCAGTTTCACGGCCCGGACGCTCACCCCGCGCAGAGCCCAATCAGGCACCGCGCCACCGCCGACCCACGAGGTCGCGGTCCCAGGCCCGCACCGCCCACCAGGCGCTGCGCAGAGCAGGCAGCCACCCGCCGCCGCACTCCGGAAGAAACCACCTTGAAGGGGCCGTCAGGCCCCTTCTTCTTGTCCGCGCGCAGGCTCAGTGCTGCGGATCGGCGTGCACCAGCACCTCGGCGCGCGGGAACTCGGCGCGGATGGCCAGCTCGGCCGCCTCGCAGAGGTCGTGGGCCTGCTGCAGGGTCAGGCTGGCCGGCAGGTCGAGGTGCAGCTGGACGAACCAGTGGGTGCCGGACATGCGCGTGCGCAGGTCGTGGGCGCCGAGCACGCCGGGCACGTTCTGCGCCAGCTGCAGCATGCGCTCGCTGGTTTCCAGCGGCAGCTCCTCGTCCATCAGCACCGAGGCCGACTCGCGGACGATGCCCAGCGCGCTCCACAGGATGTACAGGGCGATGCCGATGCCGAACAGCGCGTCGGCGCGCTGCCAGCCCCAGGCGGCGAGCAGCAGGGCGGCGAGGATGCTGGCGTTGAGCAGCAGGTCCGAGGCGTAGTGCAGCGAGTCGGCGCGGATCGCCGTGGAGCCGGTGACCTTGACCACGTGGCGCTGGAACAGCAGCAGGCCGAAGGTCATCGCCAGCGACAGCAGGATCACCGCCACGCCGACCCCGGTCGCCTCGACCGGCTGCGGCTCCTGCAGGCGCTCGAAGCCGCGGATGCCGACCAGCACCGCGCTGATGGCGATGAACACCGCCTGGCCGAGGCCGGCCAGCGCCTCGGCCTTGCCGTGGCCGTAGCGGTGGTTCTCGTCGGCCGGCTGCAGCGCGTAGTGCACCGCGATCAGGTTGACCAGCGAGGCGGCGCCGTCGAGCAGCGAGTCGGTGAGGCCGGCGAGCAGGCTGACCGAGCCGCTCAGCCACCAGGCGATGGCCTTGGCGGCCACCAGAATCAGGGCGGTGGCCAGGGCGGCAGCCGAGGCCAGGCGCATCAGGCGGCCGTGTTCGCGGCTCAGATTCATCGCGGGGCTCCTCAGGCGGCCGGGGACAGGCCATAGGCGGCCAGTTGTTCGACGCTGCCGCCATGGCGGATCAGGCGCGGGTCGTCCAGCGGCAGGTCGCGGGCCAGCTCCTGCTGGAGGATGGCGCGCAGGCGGACAGGATCGACGCGGCCGTCGCTGCCGACAGCCTCCTGCAGGCGCTCCGGCGCCACCGAGTAGCGCCCTTCCGGCAGGTAGATGGCGCCGGTGCCGAAGTCGATGGCGAAGGCGATCAGTCCGGGAATCACGAAGAACAGGATGCCGATGGCGTCCAGTGCGGCGATGGCCGGGTCGATCTGGCCTTTCAGCTGGCCGCGGCGATCGGGATAGAACAGGGTGCCGCAGCCGCTCAGCTGGGCGAGCAGGGTGGCGGCGAGCACGCCGCTGACGATCCGCTGCGAAGTACGCATGCATCTTCTCCTTGGGGGACGGCTCCTGAAAACGGCGCACAGTGTACGCGCTTGCCGATGACACCCGGAAGGCTGGCGCTTCGCCGCTATAATCGCCGCCCTTGCCGTCAGCCGTTGCGAGTGCCCATGAGCCTGTCCTCCGCCCTGCCCATCGATGCCGTGCTGCCCGAACTGCGCGCCGCGCTCGCCGCGCGCCACGAGGTGGTGCTGGAGGCGCCGCCCGGCGCCGGCAAGACCACCCGGGTGCCGCTGGCGCTGCTGGACGAGCCGTGGCTGGTCGGGCAGACCATCGTCATGCTCGAGCCGCGCCGCCTGGCCGCGCGCGCCGCCGCCGAGCGCCTGGCCAGCGAGCTGGGCGAAAAGGTCGGCGAGACGGTCGGCTACCGCATCCGCCTGGACAGCCGGGTGGGGCCGAACACGCGCATCGAGGTGGTCACCGAGGGCATCCTCGCCCGCCGCCTGCAGGACGATCCGGGCCTGGAGGGCGTCGGCCTGGTGATCTTCGACGAATTCCACGAGCGCAGCCTCGATGCCGACCTGGCCCTGGCGCTGGCCCTCAGCGGCCGCGAGCTGCTGCGCGAGGGGCCGCCGCTCAGGGTGCTGCCGATGTCGGCGACCCTCGAGGGCGAGCGTCTGGCCGCGCTGCTCGGCGACGCGCCGGTGGTGCGCAGCGAGGGGCGCATGTTCCCGGTGGACATCCAGTGGGGCCGCGCCGCCCAGCCCGGCGAGGCGCTGGAGCCGCGGGTGGTGCAGACCGTGCTGCAGGCGCTGGCCGAGCAGGGCGGCAGCCTGCTGGTGTTCCTGCCCGGCCAGGCCGAGATCCGCCGCGTGCAGGCGGCGCTGGAGGAGGCGCTCGGCACGCGTGCCGACATCCTGCTCTGCCCGCTGCACAGCGAGCTGGAGCTGGCCGCCCAGCGCGCCGCCATCGAGCCGGCGCCGGCCGGTACGCGCAAGGTGGTGCTGGCCACCAACATCGCCGAGACCAGCCTGACCATCGACGGCGTGCGCGTGGTGGTCGACGCCGGCCTGGAGCGGGTGCCGCGTTTCGACCCGGCCAGCGGCATGACCCGCCTGGACACCCAGCGCATCGCGCGCGCCTCGGCGACCCAGCGCGCCGGCCGCGCCGGCCGCCTGGAGCCGGGGGTGTGCTACCGCCTGTGGTCGCAGACCCAGCACGAGCAGCTGGCCGCCCACGGCAGCGCCGAGATCCTCCAGGCCGACCTGGCCGGCCTGGCCCTGCAGCTGGCGCGCTGGGGCGTCGACGACGCCAGCGAGCTGGTCTGGCTCGACCCGCCGCCGGCCGCCGCGCTGGCCCAGGCCCGCGAGCTGCTGCAGCGCCTCGGCGCGTTGGCGCCGCGCGGCAGCGGCTGGGCGCTGACCGGCCACGGCCAGGCGATGGCCACGCTGCCGGCCCATCCGCGTCTCGCCCACCTGTTGCTGCGTGGTCAGGCGCTCGGCCTCGGCGCACTGGCCGCCGATCTCGCCGCGCTGCTCTCCGAGCGCGATATCCTGCGCGGCGGCCAGCGCGGTGCCGGCGCCGACCTGCACAGCCGGCTGGCCCTGCTCAGTGGCGATAGCCGTGGCCCGCGCACATCCCAAGGCGGCGTGCAGCGCGCCCGCCAGCTGGCCCGCCAGTTCCGCAGCCTCCTGCCGAGAAAGGTCGAACAGGCGGTGGCCGATCCCGAACACCCGCGCGGGCTCGGCTGCCTGCTGGCCTTCGCCTATCCCGACCGCATCGCCCGCCAGCGCCGCGCCGGCTCAGCCGACTACCGCCTGGCCAACGGCCGCGCGGCGCAGTTCGGTGAGCCCGATGCGCTGATGAAGCACGAGTGGCTGGTGATCGCCGACCTGGGCAGCCGCCAGGGCCAGCGCGAGGAGCGCATCTACCTGGCGACCGACCTCGACCCGGCGCTGTTCGACGGCCCGCTGGCCGAGCAGGTCAGCGCCAGCGAGGTGCTCGACTGGGACGAGCGCGAGGGCGTGCTGCGCGCCGAGCGCCAGCGCAAGGTCGGCGAACTGGTGCTGTCCAGCGAGGCGCTGGCCGGGCTGGACGAGGCGGCGCGCGGCCGCGCGCTGATCAATCTGGTGCGGCGCAAGGGCCTGGAGCTGCTGGGGTGGACGCCGGAGCTGCGCCAGTGGCAGGCGCGCGTGGCGCTGCTGCGTCGCCTCGACCTAGCGGACAGGAGCACCAGCGAATGGCCGGACGTCTCCGACAGCGCCCTGCTGGCGACGCTGGAGGACTGGCTGCTGCCGTACCTGGGCAGGGTCAGCCGCCTCAGCCACTTCGCCGCCCTGGACCTTTCGGCGATCCTCCACGGCCTGCTGCCCTGGCCGCTGCCGCAGCGTCTCGACGAGCTGGCGCCCAGGACCCTCGAAGTGCCATCCGGATCGAAGGTCCGTCTCGACTACGCCGAGGAGCCGCCGGTGCTGGCGGTGCGCCTGCAGGAGCTGTTCGGCCTGGCCGCCACGCCGCGCATCGCCGGCGGGCGCCTCGGCGTCAAGCTGCACCTGCTGTCGCCGGCGCAGCGCCCGGTGCAGGTCACCCAGGATCTGGCCAGCTTCTGGGCCAACACCTACGCCGAGGTGAAGAAGGACCTCAAGGGCAGGTATCCCAAGCACTACTGGCCGGACGATCCGCTGGTCGCCGAGCCCACCGCGCGGGCCAAGCCGCGCAAGGCGACCTGAGGAGGGGTGATCGTGCCCACGCTCCGCGTGGGCATGCACGCCGGAGCCGCACCTGCGGCTGGACGCGGAGCGTCCATGGCTCGGGCTCCCACGCAGAGCGTAGGAGCCATCAATCGGGAGCGGGGAGGCAGGCGCTCTCGCTATCCCCTTTCCCGGCAGCTTCCTACAATGCCCGCTCCTTTCCTGTCTCGAGCCATGCCATGGACCTGCTGCCCGCATCCCTCTCCCTGCTCGACGCCGGCATCCTGATCGCCACCGCCGGCTTCACCTCGCTGCTCACCGGCGCCATGGGCATCGGCGGCGGGGTGCTGCTGCTGGCGATCATGGCCGGCATCGTCCCGGCCGCGGCGCTGATCCCGGTGCACGGCCTGGTGCAGCTCGGCTCCAACGGCAACCGCGCCTGGATGACCCGCCGGCACATCGACCGCGGCCTGCTCGGGCGCTTCGCCCTCGGCGCGCTGGGTGGCGCGCTGCTGGCCTCGCTGATCGTCGTCCAACTGCCGCTGCAGTGGATCCAGTTCAGCGTCGCCGCCTTCATCCTCTATCTGGTCTGGGGGCCCAAGCCGGGGCAGCGCAGCCTGGGTGCCGGCGGGCAGTTGCTGGCCGGCGGCTTCACCACCCTGGTGTCGATGTTCGTCGGCGCCACCGGGCCGCTGGTGGCCGGTTTCCTCCACCGCCACGACATGGACAAGCTGGCCACCACCGCGACCTTCGCCGCCTGCATGAGCGCCCAGCACCTGCTGAAGATGGCGGTGTTCTCGGCGGTCGGCTTCGCCTTCTGGGACTGGCTGCCGCTGGTGGCGGCGATGATCCTCGCCGGCATGGCCGGCACCTGGCTCGGCCTGAAGCTGCTCGACCGCATGCCGGCGGCACAGTTCAAGCGCATCTTCGCCTGGGTCGTGACCCTGATGGCGCTGCGCCTGCTGTGGCAGGCGAGCGGATTCTGAGGAGCGCGCGCCCGGGTGGCGTATCCACCGGGTGGCGTATCCACCGGGTGGCGATCCACCGGGTGGCGATCCACCGGGTGGCGATCCACCGGGTGGCGTACCCACCGCTCGTCGGGCGGCTATGCTGGAAGGGCACAGCAGCCCGAGGGAGGTGCAGCATGTCCGAACCCCATATCGCCCAGCGCGGCCCCTATGCGGTGGAGGTCGAGGCCGGCAAGGAATACTGGTGGTGCCGCTGCGGCCGCAGCCAGAGCCAGCCGTTCTGCGACGGCTCGCACAAGGTCGGGCCCTTCCGCCCGCTGCGCTACCTCGCTCCGCGCAGCGAGACCCTGTACTTCTGCGGCTGCAAGCACAGCGCCACGCCGCCGCTGTGCGACGGCAGCCACAAGCTGTTGTAGGCTGAAGTTCCGGACACGCCAGGAGGGCCCCATGCGCCGAGTCATCCGCAAGGTATTCCGCAGCAAGGTATTCGACCGCAAGGTGGTGCTGATCACCGGCGCCTGCGCCGGCATCGGCCGCGCGCTGGCGCTGCGCTTCGCCCAGGGCGGCGCGCGCCTGGTGCTGCTCGATCTCGACCAGGCGGCGCTGGACAGCCTGGCCCAGCACCTGGCCGACCACCACAACGCCGAGACCCTGGCGCTGCGCTGCGACGTCGCCGACGCCCAGGCGGTGCAGGCGGCGGTGGCCCTGGCGGTGGAGCGCTTCGGCGGCATCGACGTGCTGGTCAACAACGCCGCCATCGCCCAGAGCAGCCCGTTCGCCCGGACCGATCTGGCCGTGTTCGAGCGGGTCATGGCGGTCAATTTCTTCGGCGCGCTGCACTGCACCCAGGCGGCGCTGCCGAGCATCCTCGCCCGTCGCGGGCAGATCATCGTGATGAGCTCGCTGTCCGGTTTCGCGCCGATGCTGCACCGCAGCGCCTACAACGCCAGCAAGCACGCCCTGCACGGCCTGTTCGACACCCTGCGCCTGGAGCTAGATGGCAGCGGCGTCAACGTCATGCTGGTGTGCCCCGGCTTCACCGCCACCGACCTGCGCAAGCACGCGCTGGTCGGCGACGGCTCGGTGACGCCGTCGCCGCTGCCCTTCGTCGGCAAGGTCTATGCGCCGCAGGACACCGCCGAGGCCATCTACCGCGGCGCGGTGCGCCGCAGGCGCCTGCTGGTGCTGTCCAACGTCAACTGGGTCGCCCGCCTGCTGGCGCGCCTCGCCCCGCGGCTGTTCGAGCGGCTGCTGGTGCCGCGCTTGTCGGGGCTGAAACCCTCGTAGGGACGAATCGATTCGCCGGACCTGGCCGCGCTGGCGAATGAATTCGCCCCTGCAGGCTGCGGATTGGCCGGATAATGGTTGGGCCGCCACGCCACAAGGAATCCCGTTGAAGACCATCGCCCTGTTCGCCGACGTGCAGAACCTCTACTACACCGTGCGCCAGGCCCACGGCTGCCACTTCGACTACGCCGCGCTGTGGCGCGAAGTGGCGGCGCGCGGGCAGGTCGTCGAGGCCTACGCCTACGCCATCGAGCGCGGCGACCCGCGCCAGCAGCAGTTCCAGCAGACCCTGCGCCGGCTCGGCTTCACCGTGAAGCTCAAGCCGTACATCCAGCGCAGCGACGGCAGCGCCAAGGGCGACTGGGACGTCGGCATCACCATCGACGTGCTCGACGCCGCGGCGCGGGTCGACGAGGTGGTGCTGGCCTCCGGCGACGGCGACTTCGACCTGCTGCTCGAGCGCGTGCGCCGTGGCGGCACCGAGGCCACCGTCTACGGCGTGCCGGGCCTCACCGCGCAGTCGCTGCTGCGCGCCGCCGACCGCTATGTGCCGATCGAGGGCAGCCTGCTGCTGCGCGGCTGATCGACGCCGTACGAACGAGCGATTGCAGGTAAACTGGCGCCCTGTTTTCCCTGCCGGTTGCCCCTGCCATGACCTTCGCCTCCCTCGGCCTGATCGAGCCGCTGCTGCGCGCCCTCGACGCCCTCGACTATAAAACGCCCACGCCGGTGCAGAGCCAGGCGATCCCCGCCGTGCTCAAGGGCCGCGATCTGATGGCGGCGGCGCAGACCGGCACCGGCAAGACCGCCGGCTTCGCCCTGCCGCTGCTGCAGCGCCTGAGCATGGCAGGGCAGGTGGCGCCCAACTCGGTGCGCGCGCTGATCCTGGTGCCGACCCGCGAGCTGGCCGAGCAGGTCCACGAGAGCTTCCGCGTCTACGGCCAGCACCTGCCGCTGCGCACCCTGGCGGCCTACGGCGGGGTGAGCATCAACCCGCAGATGATGCGCCTGCGCAAGGGCGTCGACGTGCTGGTGGCCACCCCCGGCCGGTTGCTCGACCTGTTTCGCCAGAATGCGGTGCGCTTCGAGCAGGTGGAGACCCTGGTGCTCGACGAGGCCGACCGCATGCTCGACCTGGGTTTTTCCCGCGAGCTCAACGAGCTGTTCGCCATGCTGCCGCGGCGGCGGCAGACCCTGCTGTTCTCGGCGACCTTCTCGGAGACCATCCGCGAGCTGGCCCGCGTGCTGCTGCGCGACCCGCTGAGCATCGAGGTCAGCCCGCGCAACGCCGCGGCGCAGTCGGTCAGGCAGTGGCTGATCCCGGTGGACAAGAAGCGCAAGAGCGAGCTGTTCTGCCACCTGCTCAAGGCGCGGCGCTGGGGCCAGGTGCTGGTGTTCGTCAAGACCCGCAAGGGCGTCGACGAGCTGGTCGGCGAGCTGCAGCATCTGGGCGTCAGCGCCGATGCGATCCACGGCGACAAGCCGCAGCCGGCGCGCCTGCGCGCGCTGGAGCGCTTCAAGGCCGGCGAGGTGCAGGTGCTGGTGGCCACCGACGTGGCGGCGCGCGGCCTGGACATCGACGACCTGCCGCTGGTGGTCAACTTCGACCTGCCGATCGTCGCCGAGGATTACGTGCACCGCATCGGCCGCACCGGCCGCGCCGGCGCCAGCGGCGAGGCGCTCTCGCTGGTGTGCGCCGACGAGGTGCAGCTGCTCGCCGCCATCGAGCTGCTGATCCGCCAGGTGCTGCCGCGCCGCGACGAGCCGGACTTCATCCCCGACCACCGCGTGCCGCAGACCACCATCGACGGCCAGGTGGTGAAGAAGCCGAAGAAGCCCAAGAAACCCAAGATCGAACTGGGCAAGCCGGGCAAGGCCGGCAAGCCGCTGGGCAACTGGATCGACAGCAGCGAACCCAGGGTCAAGGCGGTGCGCAAGATGCCCAGCCTGGGCGGCGGCGCCAAGCGTCCGGCGAAGAAGAAGTAGCGGCTACGGCCGCTGCGCGCTGCTGCCGCAGGCGAAGCAGAAGCGCGCGAAGGCGCTCTTGCGCGTCTGGCACTGCGTGCAGTGGTCGAACAGGCTGAGACCGCAGTGCTGGCAGAAGTCGATCTGCGGGTTGTCCAGCTCGACCGGCCGCTCGCAGCCGGGGCAGACCTTCTTGGCCAGGCGCAGCAGCGAGGTGTCGTAGGAGATCTCCTGGCGCCGCTCGGCATCGGGCTTGGCCTCGGCCTCCAGCTGGCGCTGGCGGTAGCGGTTGAACGCGACTATCGCCTGGCGGCCGACCAGCACGGTGATCGCCACGCCGACGATGTTGCGCACATAGCCGCCGTAGCTCGGCAGGTAGGGCACCAGTTCGACGAAGAACACGAACAGCGCGAAGTAGATGTAGCCCCACACGAAGGGCCACCAGGTGCTCTTGCGCTGGCGGGCGAACAGCCAGCCGGCGACCAGCAGCAGCGGCAGGGTGATCGCCAGGCGGATCAGGAACACCCTGAGTTCCTGCGCGCTCTGCTGGCTGCTCATCTGATCGAAGGCGGCGCTGCGCAGCGCGTCGAGCTGGCGCTGCGCGCGCTGTTGCGCCTGCTGGGCGTCGAGCAGGTGCTGCTGCTCGGCCTCCACCGTGCTGCGCACCTGGCGCTCGGCCAGGCGCAGGTGCTCCAGCGCCTCGGTGCGCTTGAGCAGCTCGTCGTCGCGGTCCGCCTGCTGGGTCACCTGGCGGCTGGCCAGCCAGGCGCTCAGGCTGTCGCGGGCGGTCTGGCTGTTCTGCCGCGCCGCCTCCAGCCTGAGGCGGCTCTGCTCCAGGGCGTCCTGGGCATCCTGGGCCAGCTCGTGCTGGCGCCTGATCTCCTGCTCGATGCGCTGGCTCGCCTCGTCGTCGAGGAAGTCCTCGACCGTGAAGCGCTGCTCGACCAGCGGCAGGTTCTTCACCACCGCGCCGCCGAGGTTGACCAGGAAGCCGGCGAACACCACGGCCACCGCCCACAGGATGAGGCGGAAGAACTTCTCGGAGCGGCGCTGGGCCTTGTTCATGGGGAGCATCCTTCCTTGCTGGACCGGGTCACAGCATAGCCCAGCGCCTTGGCGGCGCACCGGACGCAGCCGGCAGTTCCGCGCGCTGCGCAGCGGCTGCCCCGGGGCGGCGGATCGGCTATCCTCGCCGCTTGCGCTCCATGCCTTCAGGAACTGCGATGATCGTCAGCAAGCTGCCCAGCGTCGGCACCACCATCTTCACCACCATGTCCCAGCTCGCCGCGCAGACCGGCGCGCTCAACCTGTCGCAGGGCTTTCCCGACTTCGACGGCCCGCAGGCGCTGCGCGAGGCGGTCGGTCGCCACGTGATGGCCGGGCACAACCAGTACGCGCCGATGACCGGCCTGCCGGCGCTGCGCGAGCAGGTGGCGGCGAAGATCTCCCGCAGCTACGGCCGCAGCGTGGACATGGACAGCGAGGTGACCATCACCCCCGGCGCCACCGAGGCGATCTTCTGCGCCGCGCAGGCGTTGGTGCGCCCGGGCGACGAGGTGATCGTCTTCGATCCCTGCTACGACAGCTACGAGCCCTCGGTGGAACTGGCCGGCGGGCGCTGCGTGCACGTGCCGCTGGCCCTGCCGGACTTCGCCATCGACTGGCAACGGCTCAGTGACGCCATCAGCCCGCGCACCCGGCTGATCATCCTCAACAGCCCGCACAACCCCAGCGGCGCGCTGATTTCCCGCACCGAGCTGGACCAGTTGGCCGCGCTGATCCGCGACCGCGAGATCTACCTGATCAGCGACGAGGTCTACGAGCACCTGGTGTTCGACGGTGTGCAGCACGCCAGCGTGCTGGCCCACGAGGAGCTGTACCAGCGCGCCTTCGTGGTCAGCTCGTTCGGCAAGACCTACCACGTCACCGGCTGGAAGACCGGCTACGTGGTGGCACCGCCGGTGCTCAGCGCCGAACTGCGCAAGGTCCACCAGTTCGTCACCTTCTGCGGCATCACCCCGCTGCAGTGGGCGCTGGCCGACTACATGACCGCCCATCCCGAGCACGTCGCCGAGCTGCCGGCCTTCTACCAGGCCAAGCGCGACCTGTTCTGCGACCTGCTGCAGGGTTCGCGCTTCACCTTCAAGCGCACCCCCGGCACCTACTTCCAGCTGGCCGACTACTCGGCGATCCGCGACGACCTGAACGACGTGGAGATGTCGCTGTGGCTGACCCGCGAGCACGGCGTGGCGACCATCCCGGTGTCGGTGTTCTACCAGACCCCGCCCGAGGGCCTGCGGCTGGTGCGCTTCTGCTTCGCCAAGCGCGAGGACACCCTGCGCCAGGCCGCCGACAAGCTGTGCCGGGTTTGACCGGTAGGGTGCGCCATGCGCACCACGGATGAATGGTGCGCATGGCGCACCCTACGTCAGCCGACGATCAAGGATTTACGGAGATTCCCATGCGTGACCTGACCGCCTTGCCCGACCTCAAGCTGGCCCTGGTGCAGACCGCCCCGGTCTGGCAGGACCCGGCCGCCAACCATGCCCACTTCGCCCGCCTGCTCGACCAGGCCGAAGGCGCCGACCTGGTGATCCTGCCGGAGATGTTCGCCACCGGCTTCTCGATGGACGCCGCCGCGCTGGCCGAGGCCGAGGACGGCCCGAGCCGCGCCTGGCTGCTGGCCCAGGCCGCGCGGCTGAACGCGGTGGTGGTCGGCAGCGTGATCACCCAGGCAGCCGACGGCAGCTACCGCAACCGCCTGTACTGGGCGCGCCCGGACGGCAGCTGCGCCCACTACGACAAGCGCCACCTGTTCCGCATGGCCGGCGAGCACGAACACTATGCGGCGGGCGAGCAGCGCGTGCTGCTGGAGCTGAAGGGCTGGAATGTGCGTCCGCTGGTCTGCTACGACCTGCGCTTCCCGGTGTGGAGCCGCGACCCGCACGACACCGATCTGCTGCTGTACATCGCCAGCTGGCCGGCGGCGCGGCGCAATCCGTGGAACCGCCTGCTGCCGGCGCGCGGCATCGAGAACCTGTGTTACGTGGCGGCGGTCAACCGCATCGGCGCCGACGGCAACGGCTACCCGCACGCCGGCGACAGCCAGGTGCTCGACTTCATGGGCGACAGCCTGCTGGATGCCGGCGAGGCCGAGGGCGTGTTCCACGTCACCCTGTCGGCTCAGGCGCTGGCCAAGTTCCGCACGCGCTTCCCGGCGTACCGGGATGCCGACGAGTTCGAGCTGAAGGGCTGAAGCCGGGCTTGCGCAGGGCGGGTTAGCCGCAACGCGGCGTAACCCGCCATGGCGGCCGGCAGGTCGCCTGTCGTGGGTGGGCCAGCCCTGCGGGCTGGTCGTCGGGTCATGGCCTGCGGCCTGACCCGACCTACGCCTCCTTCTGCTCCTCGCGCACCAGATACGCCTGCTTGTGCCCGCGCGCCTCGTATTCGCGCATCGCAGCCTCGGCTGCGTCGCGGGTGGCGAAGCGGCGCATCGCCACCTCGTTGCCGTTGTCGTCGATGCGGTAGAGCAGCCAGCGCTCTCGCTCCGGGGCTGCGTCTGTCGAGTCGTCCACGCGCCATGCCTCCCGCCGGGCTATGGTTGATCGGGCCAGTATCCTCCCCTGCCCGGAGCTGCCCGATGAAAGAGTTCCTGCCTCTGGCCGAAGTCTACGCCATCCTCGAACCCGGCCCGGTGGTGCTGCTCAGCACCGCGCAGGCCGGGCGGGCCAACCTGATGCCGATGTCCTGGCACTGCATGCTGGAGTTCGAGCCGCCGCAGGTCGGCTGCGTGGTCAGCGCGGCCAACCATTCCTTCAAGGCGCTGGAGGCGACCGGCGAGTGCGTGCTCAACGTGCCGAGCGCCGAACTGCTCGACCAGCTGGTGGCCTGCGGCAACAGCCATGGCGACCAGGTCGACAAGTTCGCCAGGTACGGCCTCACCGCGCTGCCCTCGGCGCAGGTGGCGGTGCCGCGGGTGGAGGAGTGCTGGGCCAACCTCGAATGCCGGGTGATCGATCGCCAGCTGGTCGGCAGCTACGACTTCTTCGTCCTCGAGGTGGTGCAGGCCTGGCACGACCCGACGGTGCAGGCGCCGCGCACCCTGCACCACCGCGGCTACGGTCGCTTCATGATCGCCGGCGAGGAAGTGCAGACCACCTCGAAGATGCGCTAGCTGCGGGCGCGCCGGCGGCGCCACACCCAGGCGTACACCGCTAGGTTCACCGCCAGCACGAAGGCCGCCAGCACGTACTGCACCGGCAGGCTCAGCCAGTCCGGGTAGAGCAGCGGCAGCAGGTAGTGCTCGACGAAGCCCTCGCTGTAGCCGGCCTCGCCGGCGCGCAGGCGCAGCTGCTGCTCCCAGGCGGTGAGCGGGCAGCCGCGGCCGGTCAGTTCGACGAAGATCGCCCAGGCCGCCGCCGGCGGGTGCAGCAGCAGGAGGCCGCGCCAGCAGGCCACCAGCAGGCCGCCGAGCAGGGCGAACAGCACGAAGGCCAGGTGCACGACCAGGATGGCGTCGGCGGCCAGGCCCCAGAGCATGGCTAGTGCGCCTTGGCGTAGTCGAGCATGCCCTGAAAGTCGACCACCACCGCCGGCTCGTCGCCGACCACCCAGGCATCGTGGCCCGAGGGCAGCAGCGACAGGTCGCCCGGCCCGCAGTCGAACTCGCTGCCGTCATCCATCAGGATGTGCAGCACGCCAGAGACGTGGTACTGGAAGTGCGGCGCCTCGCAGCTTCTGGTCTTGGCGATCGGCTGCACCGAGGTCGACCAGCGCCAGCCGGGCTCGAAGATGGCGCGGCCGACCGTGGCGCCGCCGATGGTGACCAGCTCCAGCCGGCCCTTGGGAAATTCCCGGACCTCGTCCGGTTTGCCGAAGTGCTTGAGTGCCGCTCTGTCCATGATCCACCTCCCGTTTGCAGGTGTCCTGGTGCCGGCTGCCCGTTGCAGTCGGGTCAACAGTTCAAGGTTAGGTCAGCCATGGTGGCGCCCGCGGCTGGTCGGACGCGCGGCGTCAGTGCAGTCCCAGCCGCTCGCGCGCCGGGCGCAGGTGCGGCAGCGGCCAGGCGGCGGCGATGGTCGCCAGCAGCAGGGCGACGCCGAGCAGCGGCAGCTGTGCCAGTCCGAGCTGGGCGCCCAGCCACAGGCCGCCGAACCAGGCGCCGCTGGCGTTGCCGAGGTTGAAGGCGGCGTGGCTGAGGGTGGCGGCCAGGCCCGCCGAGTCGCCGGCCTGTTCCACCAGCAAGAGCTGCAGCGGCGAGGAGATGGCGAAGCTGGCCATGCCCCAGCACAGCAGCAGGGCCATGGTCGCCGGGGTGGTGTCGATGAAGGCGAACAGGCCGAGCAGGGCCAGGGCGCTTGCGCCCAGCGCCAGCGGCACCGCGTGGCGCAGGCCGCGGTCGGCCAGGCGCCCGCCGAGCAGGTTGCCGAGGGTCAGGCCGACGCCGAACACCAGCAGGCCGCTGTTGCTCAGATTGGCCGACAGGCCGCCGGCCTCGCGCAGCAGCGGGCTGATGTAGGTGAACACGCTGAACAGCGCCACCGAGGACAGGCAGCAGATGGCCAGGGCGTGCAGCACCGGCCGGCGCAGCACGCCGCTCCAGGCGCCGCCGCCATGGCCGGGCACACCCTGGCCGCGTGGCAGCCACGCCCACTGGGCGAGCAGGGTGCAGACGCCGCAGCCGGCCACGGCGAAGAAGGTCATCCGCCAGCTGCTGGCCTGGCCGAACCAGGCGCCCAGCGGTACGCCGAGCACGTTGGCGATGGTCAGGCCGCTGAGCACCAGGGCCATCGCCGAGGCGCGCCGCTGCGGCGGCGCCAGTTCGGCGGCGAGCAGGGTGGCGCAGCCGAAGAAGCCGGCGTGGCTGATGGCGGTGAACAGCCGCGCGGCGACCAGCCAGGCGTAGTCCGGCGCCAGCGCGCAGCCCAGGTTGCCGAGGGTGTAGGCGCCCATCAGCCACAGCAGCGCCCGCCGGCGCGGCAGGCGGCCGAGCAGCGGGCCGAGCAGCGGCGCGCCGACCACCACGCCCATGGCGTAGGCGCTGACCAGGAGGCCGGCGTCGGCCAGGCTGACGCCGAGGTCGCCGGCCACCTCGGGCAGCAGGCCCATGATGATGTATTCGCTGCTGCCGACCACGAAGCCGCCGAGGGCGAGGGCCAGCAGGGGCAGGGACAGCAGGGCTGGAGCGGACATGGGGCGGGGGATTCTCGGGAGTAGTGCCGAGGCGGCAGGTGACGCGGGAGGCGCATTCTAGCGCGGTACGTCGGGGCTGGGGCGTGTGGGTATGATCGTCCCCACGCTCCTGCGCTCGTCGTTATACACAAGTCCCGGTGAGCGCGTCACGGGCCTCAAAAGCGATGACAAAGTCCCGCAACCGCTGCAGCCCGGTCCACATTGCCTTGGGGCCCGGTGGCCCATCGTGCTTGCGCCCCAA
>NZ_CAJGBM010000065.1:0-147742 GCF_904426495.1 Pseudomonas sp. OF001
TCGATGCCCTTGATCTGCGCGATCACCTCGTCGGAGACCTTCGGCGGGTAGCCGCCCACCTGCAGCAGGGCCAGCACCAGCGAGGTGAACTCGTGGCCCATGGGCAGGCCGGCGAAGCGCGGGCCGATCTCCACGCCGTCGCGGCGGAAGCCGAACGAGGGCTTGCGGGCGTCCTGGCCTGCGGTATCCAGGGTGATCTTGTCGCTAAGGGCGTCGATGTCCTCGAGCAGGGCGAGCATTTCCCGGGATTTTTCGCCGTCGTCCAGGGACGCGACTATCTCGTACGGTTCGGTGACCCTCTCGAGGTAGGCCTGCAACTGGGTTTTCAGATTGGCATCCAACATGGCGACGGTATCCCTTTTGCGAAATTCGGATATGAAAATGCCCGGGCGGAACCCACCCGGGCATTCGGGCGTCGCGGGAGCCGGGTGACAGCTCCCGCGAGGCGACAACCTGGAAGGGCTGCTTAGATCTTGCCGACCAGGTCCAGCGACGGGGTCAGGGTCTCGGCGCCTTCCTTCCACTTGGCCGGGCAGACCTGGCCCGGGTGGGCGGCGGTGTACTGGGCGGCCTTCAGCTTGCGCAGGGTCTCGCTGACGTCACGGGCGATCTCGTTGGAGTGGATCTCCAGGGTCTTGATCACGCCTTCCGGGTTGATGATGAAGGTGCCACGCAGGGCCAGGCCTTCTTCCGGAATGTGCACGCCGAAGGCGTTGGTCAGCACGTGGGTCGGGTCGCCGATCAGCGGGAACTTGGCCTTGCCGACGGCCGGGGAAGTTTCGTGCCAGACCTTGTGGGAGAAGTGGGTGTCGGTGGTGACGATGTACACCTCGGCGCCGGCCTTCTGGAATTCGGCGTAGTTTTCGGCGGCGTCTTCGATCTCGGTCGGGCAGTTGAAGGTGAAGGCTGCCGGCATGAAGATCAGCACCGACCACTTGCCTTTCAGGTCGGCTTCGGTGACCTCGATGAACTTGCCGTTGTGGAAAGCGTTGACCTTGAACGGCTGGACCTGGGTGTTGATGAGGGACATTCGCTGAACTCCTTCAGGGTTGAAAACTGGTTGACGGGGAGCATCCTACCCCGGGCGGGGGCTTAGGCGTAATTGATTGAGGGAATCGCCCCAATCGCTTCGCTCTATGGCTCCCCGGGGCCGTCCGTCCGGCTGGCCGGACGCTGGCCAGCGGCTACTCTACATCAGACTTGGCCGCAGGGAAGCTTTGCCGTACACTTCATCCGACCTTGCAAGCAGAAGTACCCAGGGGCCGATCAGGATTCGACGCCGGTAACAAAACTTGAGGGGCATGCCGAGCTGGTAACAGAACTCGTAAATTCGCTGTTACAAACTCATAGTTGCCAACGACGACAACTACGCTCTAGCCGCCTAAGGGCCGCTAGCTGACCCTAGGGGATGCCTGTAAACCCGAAGATTTGGTCAGTCATATAGAACAGGATCGCCGCCAAGTTCGCTGCAGGCGTAACGGCTAAAACTCATGCAGCTCGCTCCAAGCACCCTGCCACTCGGGTCGCGAGGAGTTAACTCAGTAGAGATGGCTAAGCATGTAGAACCAATAGCGGAGAGCTGGCGGACGGGGGTTCAAATCCCCCCGGCTCCACCAACACAAGCGCAGAGCCCCGGATTCCGGGGCTTTGTGCTTTCTGGGCCTGCCGTTTCCAAGGCGGGCTAAGGGGCGCGCCGCGGTTCGTGGCCATGGGGTGCCGTTGATGCGCGCTTCAGGCGGATCGCCCGGCCGCCGCCCTCGGGCTGCCGCTATCCAGCGGAGCCATCGGCCCGCTTGGGCAAGCCTGTCTCCGGGACCAAGCCAGGCCATGCCGGGTCTAGCGGGCCTCGCCCACCAGCCGCGCCAGCTCCACGGTGCGGTTGGCATAGCCCCACTCGTTGTCGTACCAGGCGTACAGCTTCACCTGGGTGCCGTTGACCACCAGGGTCGACAGCGCATCGACGATCGACGAGCGCGGGTCGCTGCGGTAGTCGATGGACACCAGCGGGCGCTCCTCGTAGCCGAGGATGCCCCTGAGCTCGCCTTCGGCGGCAGCCTTGAGCAACTGGTTCACTTCCTCTGCCGTGGTGGCGCGCTCGACCTCGAACACGCAGTCGGTCAGCGAGGCGTTGGCCAGCGGCACGCGCACCGCGTGGCCGTTCAGCTTGCCGCGCAGTTCGGGGAAGATCTCGGCGATGGCGGTGGCCGAGCCGGTGGTGGTCGGGATCATGCTCATGCCGCAGGCGCGGGCGCGGCGCAGGTCCTTGTGCGGCTGGTCGATGACGACCTGATCGTTGGTCAGCGCATGGATGGTGGTGATCGAGCCGTGGCGGATGCCGAGCGCCTCGTGGATCACCTTGACCAGCGGCGCCAGGCAGTTGGTGGTGCAGGAGGCGGCGGTGACGATGCGATGCCGCTGCGGGTCGAAGCGCTGGTGGTTGACCCCCAGCACCACGTTGAGCACCTCCGGCTCCTTGACCGGCGCACTGACCACCACGCGCCTGACGCCCTGGTCGAGGTAGGCCTGCAGCAGGGCCGCCCTGGTCATCTTGCCGCTGGCCTCGATCACCAGGTCGCAGCCCGACCAGTCGGTATCGGCGATGGTCTTGTTGTGGGTGACCCGGATGCGCCAGTCTCCGATGACGAGGCTGTCGCCGTCGCTGCCTGCGTCGAACCGCCAGCGGCCGTGCACCGAGTCGAAGTTGAGCAGATGGGCGTGGGTGGCCGCGTCGGCGGCCGGGTCGTTGATCTGCACGAATTCCAGCTCTGGCCAGCCCCAGGCGGCGCGCAGGGCCAGACGTCCGATACGGCCGAAGCCGTTGATGCCTACCTTGATGGTCATGGTCTTGTTCTCTTTATTATTGTCGTGGTGGGCGTTCGGCGGCGAGCGGCGAACGTGCCTGACGCCCGCCCAGCGCCGCCGGGCACGGGTGACCTGACCCGGCCGGAGGCATTGGCGTCGCGCCTCATCTTGAGCATATCGCGCGCCGGCGCGGATGGGAGCAGGAGGCGGGCATATTCGCGGCCCTCGGTGCTGGGGCCGGGGCGGTGCCGGAAGGGCGCTCGGAGCCTGCGCGGCGAGCGGTCGGTGCGGCTCCGGGGAATGGTCGGCAGTCGTGGGGCGGGCGGCGCGCAGTGGCCGCCCGGCAGGCGGGGCTCAGCCGAAGATCTTGTTGAGCATGCGGCCGACGAAGCTGCCCTCGAGATCACGCTTGACGTAGTTGACGTAGTGCTTGTCGTCGCGCTTGATGTGGTTGGTCAGCCACAGGCCGATGTCGCTGCGCACCTCGCGGGCCAGGCGGATCGGGTCCTCGCCGTTGCCGAAGCGGTCGCGGTAGGAGTGGGCGCGCTCCTTGAACCGCTCGTGCACCTCATGGTGGGCCTCGAGCATCGGATAGCCGGCCTTCTCCATCAGGGTTTCCTCGAAGGTGTTGTGCGAGATCGCGTAGTCGATCAGCGACTTGATGACGTGCTCGATCTGCTCGACGGACTTGCTGGAGATGGCCTCGTCGATTTCCTTCAGGTATTCGAAGATGCGCTTGTGCTGCTCGTCGATGATGTCGATGCCGGTTTCGAACTCGGCAGTCCAGTTGATCGCAATGGCCATGGCTCTTCCTCGTTGAGTGCTTGCTGGGGCTTGGGGAGGGTCCCGTCTTCCACGTAGCAAGTCTAATGCCACACTGTTTCCGTGGTTTTACCGCGCCGTGACGGCCGTGATCGTGTTGAGGGCGGCTTGCTGGTGTGCGCGGGCCGGTGCGTGAATGCGCACTGTTGGTGCGCTGTTGGTGCGCGCGCGGTAGGGCAGGATCGGCCGGCTGGGTGAATACTTGCCTTGCCGGCTTCCTTCTCGCCCTCTCCTTTCCGGAGGCATGCCATGTCCGCTCCCGCCTTTCCGCTGTTCGCCCGCGCGGTGCGCCTGCTGCTGGTGCTGCTGTTGATGCCGGGGCTGCTGTCCTGCGCCACGTTCGGCGGTCGCGACCCGCTGAGCTTCCAGGTGGTCGGCATCGAGCCGCTGCGCGGGGAGGGGCTGGAGGTGCGCCTGGCGGTGAAGCTGCGGGTGCAGAACCCGAATGCCGGGGGGATCGACTACAGCGGTGTTGCTCTGGAGCTGAAGGTCAACGGCAGGCTGCTGGCGCGCGGGGTGAGCGCTCAGCACGGCCGCTTGCCGGGGTTCGGCGAGAGCGTGATCGAGGTGCCGGTGAGTATCTCGGCCTTTGCTGCCCTGCGTCAGGCGCTGGGGATGGTCGACAGTGCCCGGCTGGACAATGTGCCCTATGTGCTGCGTGGCAAGCTCGGCGGCGGCTGGTTCGGCAGCCGGCGCTTCAGCGATGCGGGAGTGGTCGACCTGTCCAGGCTGGCCTCCGGGCGTGAGTGAGAGGTCAGCCGGCCAGGTCCCACAGCTTGTCGTCCTGCAGGACGCGGGTCGGCACGTAGCGCGGCCGGCCGCCGACCTCCTCCAGCTCGGTGAGGCCGGCCAGCTGGTTGACGATGCGATAGCGCTTGCCGGCGGTCTTGTCCCGGAGTGGATACAGCTCGGCAATCTGTTTGGCCAGTTCGGTGAGGGTGGACATAGCTCTGCTCCGTGAATCCATGGCAGCTATTTACCGGGTGCGGGTTACAGTTGTGCGAAGGCGGGAGCAAGAAGCATGCCGCGCCCCGACGGTTTGCAAACATTCTTGAACGTATGTAAAACGGACGGTCTTGCAGCTGCCCTCCGCCGGCACGCCGCGTCCTGTCCGGAGTTCCGATGTCCCTGCGTATCCTGCTGATTCTCGGCGCGCTGACGGCCTTCGCGCCGCTGGCGATCGACTTCTACCTGCCCGCTTTCCCGGCCCTGGCCGACAGCTTCGCCACCGACGTCGAGCACGTGCAGTACAGCCTGGCGGCGTATTTCGTCGGCCTGGCCATCGGCCAGCTGCTCTACGGGCCGCTGGCCGACCGCTTCGGGCGCCGCGTGCCGCTGCTGTTCGGCGTCGCGCTGTTCGGCGTGGCGACCTTTGCCTGCATGCTGGCGCCGAGCCTCGAGTGGCTGGTCGCCGCGCGCTTCATCCAGGCGTTGGGCGGCTGCGCCGGGATGGTGGTGTCGCGTGCGGTGGTGCGCGACCTGTGCGATCCGGTCGCCTCGGCGCGGGTGTTCTCGCGGCTGATGCTGGTGATGGGGCTGGCGCCGATCCTCGCGCCGGCCGCCGGCGGGCTGCTGCTGGAGCTGGCCGGCTGGCGGGCGATCTTCGCCGCCCTTGGCCTGTTCGCCGCGCTGTGCCTGCTGCTGGTGCTGCGCTGGCTGCCGGAGACGCGCTCGCCGGAGCTGCCGCCGGCGCCGCTGGGCGGGGCGCTGCGCCAGTACCGGCTGCTGCTGGCCGATCGGGCCTTCCTGGGGCATGCGCTGACCGGCGGTCTGGCCATCGCGGCGATGTTCGCCTATATCGCCGGCTCGCCCTTCGTGTTCATCGAGCTCTATCAGGTGCCGACCCAGCAGTACGGCTGGCTGTTCGGCAGCAACGCCGCCGGCTTCATCCTGCTCGCCCAGTTCAACACGCGGCTGCTGGCCCGGCGCGGTCCGGCGTTCTGGGTGCCGCGCGGGGTGGCCTTCTATCTGGGCTGTGCGTTGGCGCTGCTGGGCGTGGCCTGGCTGCAGCCGGCCACCCTGTGGCCGCTGCTGGTGCCGCTGTTCGGTTGCATCGCGACCCTGGGGGTGGTGATGCCCAATACTTCGGCCTGCGCCATGGCCGGGCAGGGCGCCCATGCCGGCAGCGCCTCGGCGCTGCTCGGCAGCCTGCAGTTCTCCATCGCCGCGCTGGCGGCCTCGCTGGTCGGCGTGCTGCACGACGGCACGGCGCGGCCGATGGCGCTGGTGATGCTGTGCTGTGCCGGCGGGGCCATGCTGGTGGCCTGGCGCACCGCGCAGCACCGGCCGGATCGGTGCGCGGCTATCGCGGCGGAGAAGCTGTAGCGGGCCGGGCGTTCGCCTCGCGCGAGCGCCCGTCACCTTTCTGCGGGCAACAAAAAACCGGCCGAAGCCGGTTTCTTGTCGGAACAGAAGCTTACGCCTGGGCGAGGGCCTTGATATGGCCGTTCAGGCGGCTCTTGTGACGAGCAGCTTTGTTCTTGTGGATGATGCCCTTGTCGGCCATACGGTCGATCACCGGCACAGCCAGGGTGTAGGCGGTCTGAGCCTTGGCCAGGTCTTTGGCGTCGATAGCCTTGACTACGTTCTTGATGTAGGTACGCACCATCGAGCGCAGGCTGGCGTTGTGGCTGCGGCGCTTCTCAGCCTGTTTGGCACGTTTTTTGGCGGAGGGGGAGTTGGCCACCGTCGAGCTCCTCGAAAACTGGGGATACCAAGTAAATAAGGCCGCGAATCATGCCGGCGCCGAAAGGCGTTGTCAAGGGGCAATGGCGGCTGTCGGGTGCTGGTCGGGCGGGCGGGCGCTGGCTTACACTCGCCGACCTTTGCAGGGGCGGGGATTAAAGCATGTCCGGCGAGTCGGCCAAAAGCAGTTTGTTGCGATCCAGTGCGGTGGTCAGCGTGATGACCCTGCTGTCGAGGGTGCTGGGCATGGTGCGCGACATGGTGGTGGCGGCCTACTTCGGTTCCAGTCCGGCGGCGGATGCCTTCTTCATCGCCTTCAAGATTCCCAACTTCATGCGCCGGCTGTTCGCCGAGGGCGCCTTCGCCCAGGCCTTCGTCCCGGTGCTCTCCGAGTACCGCGCGCAGCGCAGCCTGGCCGAGGTCAAGCAACTGGTCGACCGGGTCGCCGGCACCCTCGGTCTGACGCTCACCGCGCTCACCGCCCTCGGCGTGGTCGCCTCGCCCTACCTGATCATGCTGTTCGCCCCGGGCTTTCGCGGCGAGCCGGAAAAGCTGGCGCTGGCCGGCGACCTGCTGCGCATCACCTTTCCCTACCTGCTGCTGATCTCGCTGACCGCCTTCTGCGGCGGCATCCTCAACAGCTACGGGCGTTTCGCCGTGCCGGCCTTCACCCCCGTGCTGCTCAACATCTGCATGATCGGCGCGACCCTGTTCTTCACTCCCTACTTCGACCAGCCGGTGATGGCGCTGGCCTGGGGCGTGTTCGTCGCGGGCCTGGCCCAGCTGCTGTTCCAGCTGCCGTTCCTCGCGCGCATCCGGCTGCTGCCGATCCCGCGGCCCGATCGCAAGGACGAGGGCGTCAAGCGGATCATGACGCTGATGGTGCCGGCGCTGTTCGGCGTGTCGGTCAGCCAGATCAACCTGCTGCTGGACACCGTGCTGGCGTCCTTCCTGCAGACCGGCAGCGTGTCCTGGCTGTACTACGCCGACCGCCTGTCGGAGCTGCCGCTGGGCGCCTTCGGCATCGCCATCGGCACGGTGATCCTGCCCAGCCTGTCGCGCCAGCATGCCGGCGGCGACCCCAAGGCCTTCTCGGCGACCATCGACTGGGCGCTGCGCATGGTGCTGCTGGTCGGCGTGCCGGCGGCGCTGGCCCTGGCGATCCTCTCCGAACCGCTGATCGCCAGCCTGTTCCACTACGGCAAGATGACCGAGCGCGACGTGGTGCAGGCGGCCAACGCCCTGGAGGCCTATTCGCTGGGCGTGCTCACCTTCATGCTGATCAAGGTGCTGGCGCCGGGCTTCTTCGCCCGCCAGGACCTGAGGACCCCGGTGCGCATCGCCGTGCAGTGCATGGTGGCGAACATGGCGTTCAACCTGGTGCTGATCTGGCCGCTGCAGCACGTCGGCCTGGCGCTGTCCACCTCGCTGTCGTCGATGCTCAATACCGGCCTGCTGCTCTGGGGGCTGCGCAAGGCCGGCGTCTACCAGCCGGCGCCGGGCTGGGGGCTGTTCGCCCTGCGCCTGCTGGCCGGCTGCGCCGCCATGGTGGCGCTGGTCTGGTGGCTGAACGCGCCCTCCGCGGCATGGTTCGCCTGGGGCTGGCAGCGCCGAGCGCTGGAGCTGAGCCTGCTGGTCGGCGGCGGCATCGCCGTCTACGTTGCCGCGATGGTCCTGCTCGGCCTGCGCCTGCGCCATCTGCGCCATTGAGCAGGTGGTCACGGGGCCTACGCCTGATGCCCGATGCATGGGTATAATCGGCCAATTTGCACACAAGACGCGTCTATGCAACTGGTCCGAGGTCTCCATAATCTGCGCTCCTGCCAGCGGGGCTGCGTTGCCACCATCGGCAACTTCGACGGCGTGCATCGCGGCCACCAGGGCGTGCTGGCGCGTCTGCGCGAGCGCGCGGCGCAGGCCGGCCTGCCCAGCTGCGTGGTGATCTTCGAGCCGCAGCCGCGCGAATTCTTCGCTCCGGACAAGGCCCCGCCGCGCATCAGCAGCCTGCGCGAGAAACTCGAGCTGCTGCGCGCCTGCGGGGTCGACCGGGTGCTGTGCCTGACCTTCAACCGCCGCCTGCGCGAGTTGTCCGCCAACGCCTTCGTCCACCAGATCCTGGTCGAGGGCCTGGGGGTCAGGCACCTCGAGGTCGGCGACGACTTCCGCTTCGGCTGCGACCGCGCCGGCGACTTCGCCCTGTTGCAGGAGGCCGGGGCGCGCGAGGGCTTCACCGTCGAGTCGGCGGACACCATCGAGCTGGACGGCGAGCGCATCAGCAGCACGCGGGTGCGCGAGGAACTGGCCGCCGGCGACTTCGCCGAGGTCGAACGCCTGCTCGGTCGTCCCTACGCCATCAGCGGCCGGGTGCTGCACGGCCAGAAGCTCGGCCGCCAGCTGGGCACGCCGACCGCCAACCTGCAGCTCAATCGGCTGCGCCCGGCGCTGAGCGGCGTCTATCTGGTGAGCGTCGCGCTGGACGGCCGGCGCTGGCCGGGAGTGGCCAACATCGGTACCCGGCCCAGCGTCGCCGGCGACGGCCGTGCCCATCTGGAAGTTCATCTGCTGGATTTCAGCGGCGATCTCTATGGCCGCCGCCTGGTGGTGCAGTTCCACCGCAAGCTGCGCGACGAACAGCGTTTCGCCTCCCTGGAGGCACTGAAGTCGGCGATCGACGCGGACATCGCCGCCGCCCGTGCCCACTGGCAGGGTCAACCGTTAGAGAACCTGAAATGACCGACTACAAAGCGACCCTGAACCTGCCGGAAACGGCATTCCCGATGAAGGCCGGGCTGCCGCAGCGCGAGCCGGAAACCCTCAAGTACTGGGACGAGATCGACCTGTACGGCAAGCTGCGCGCGCTCGGCGCCAGCCGACCGAAGTTCGTCCTGCACGACGGCCCGCCCTACGCCAACGGCAACATCCACATCGGCCACGCGGTCAACAAGGTTCTCAAGGACATCATCGTCCGCTCCAAGACCCTCGCCGGCTTCGACGCCCCCTACGTGCCGGGCTGGGACTGCCACGGCCTGCCGATCGAGCACAAGGTCGAGGTGACCCACGGCAAGAACCTGCCGGCGGACAAGACCCGCGAACTGTGCCGCAGCTACGCCAGCGAGCAGATCGACGGCCAGAAGGCCGACTTCGTCCGCCTCGGCGTACTCGGCGACTTCGCCAACCCGTACAAGACCATGAACTTCGCCAACGAGGCCGGCGAGATCCGCGCCCTGGCCGAGATGGTCAAGGGCGGCTTCGTGTTCAAGGGCCTCAAGCCGGTCAACTGGTGCTTCGACTGCGGCTCGGCGCTGGCCGAGGCCGAGGTCGAGTACCAGGACAAGAAGTCCGACGCCATCGACGTGGCCTTCGCCGTCGAGGACGCCGCCCAGCTGGCCGCGGCCTTCGGTCTGCCCGCCCTGGAGAAGACCGCCTGCGCGGTGATCTGGACCACCACGCCGTGGACCATCCCGGCCAACCAGGCGCTCAACCTGCACCCCGAGTTCGAGTATGCGCTGGTCGACGTCGGCGACCGGCTGCTGCTGCTGGCCGCCGAACTGGTCGAGTCCTGCCTCAAGCGCTACGGCCTGGAGGGCGAGGCGATCGCCAGCGCCCCGGGCGCGGCGCTGGAGAACATCCGCTTCCGCCATCCGTTCTACGAGCGCTTCTCGCCGGTGTATCTCGCCGAGTACGTCGAGCTGGGCGCCGGTACCGGCATCGTCCACTCGGCGCCGGCCTACGGCGAGGACGACTTCCGCACCTGCAAGCACTACGGGATGAGCAACGACGACATCCTCAACCCGGTGCAGAGCAACGGCGTGTATGTCGCCGACCTGCCGTTCTTCGGCGGCCAGTTCATCTGGAAGGCCAACCCGCAGATCGTCGCCAAGCTCGAGGAAGTCGGCGCGCTGCTCAAGCACGAGAGCATCAGCCACAGCTACATGCACTGCTGGCGCCACAAGACCCCGCTGATCTACCGCGCCACCGCGCAGTGGTTCGTCGGCATGGATCGCGAGCCGGCGCAGGGCGCCACCCTGCGCGAGCGCGCGCTCAACGCCATCGAGCAGACCGAGTTCTACCCGGGCTGGGGCAAGCCGCGCCTGCACGCGATGATCGCCAACCGCCCCGACTGGTGCATCTCGCGCCAGCGCAACTGGGGCGTGCCGATCCCGTTCTTCCTGCACAAGGCGACCGGCGAGCTGCACCCGCGTACCGTCGAGCTGATGGAGCAGGTCGCCCTGCGCGTCGAGCAGGAAGGCATCGAGGCCTGGTTCAAGCTGGACGCCGCCGAGCTGCTCGGCAGCGAGGCCGCCGACTACGACAAGATCAGCGACACCCTCGACGTCTGGTTCGACTCCGGCACCACCCACTGGCACGTGATGCGCGGCTCGCACCCGATGGGCCACGACCAGGGCCCGCGCGCCGACCTCTACCTGGAAGGCTCCGACCAGCACCGCGGCTGGTTCCACAGCTCGCTGCTGACCGGCGCTGCCATCGACGGCCACGCGCCGTACCGCGGCCTGCTGACCCACGGCTTCGTGGTCGACGAGAACGGCCGCAAGATGTCCAAGTCGCTGGGCAACGTCATCGCCCCGCAGGAAGTCACCGACAGCATGGGCGCCGACATCCTGCGCCTGTGGGTTTCGGCCACCGACTACTCCGGCGAGATGGCGGTGTCCAAGCAGATCCTCCAGCGCAGCGCCGACGCCTACCGGCGGATCCGCAACACCATGCGCTTCCTGCTCTCCAACCTCAGCGGCTTCGATCCCAAGCGCGACCTGCTCGAGCCGTCGCAGATGCTGGCGCTGGACCGCTGGGCGGTGGACGCCGCCGCGCGCCTGCAGGCCGAGCTGACCGAGGCCTACGAGCAGTACCGTTTCTGGAACGTCTACTCGCGCGTGCACAACTTCTGCGTGCAGGAGCTGGGCGGCTTCTACCTGGACATCATCAAGGACCGCCAGTACACCACCGGCGCCGACAGCCAGGCGCGTCGCTCCTGCCAGACCGCGCTGTTCCACATCGCCGAGGCGCTGGTGCGCTGGATCGCGCCGATCCTCGCCTTCACCGCCGAGGAGATCTGGCAGTACCTGCCGGGCGAGCGCAATCAGTCGGTATTCCTCAATACCTGGTACGACGGCCTGTTCGAGCTGGACGCCGACGCCGCGCTGGGGCGCGAGTTCTGGACCGAGGTGATGGCGGTCAAGGCCGCGGTGAACAAGGAGCTGGAGAACCAGCGCAACGCCAAGACCATCGGCGGCAACCTGCAGGCCGAGGTCACCCTGTACGCCGAGGAGGCGCTGGCCGCCAAGCTGGCCAAGCTGGGCGACGAGCTGCGCTTCGTGCTGATCACCTCGTACGCCAGCCTGGCGCCGCTGGCCGAGGCTCCGGCCGAGGCGGTCGACAGCGAGGTCGCCGGTCTGAAGCTGCAGGTGCTCAAGTCGGGGCATGCCAAGTGCTCCCGCTGCTGGCACTTCCGCGCGGACGTCGGCCAGCATGCCGAGCATCCGGAGCTGTGCGGCCGCTGCGTGGACAACGTCAGCGGCAGCGGCGAGGTGCGCCTGCATGCCTGAGACCGCCGGGCGCTTCGGCGCCCTGCCGTGGCTGTGGCTGAGCGCGATCGTCTTCGTGCTCGACCAGGTCACCAAGCTGTACTTCGAGGGCAGCCTGCAGATGTACCAGCAGATCGTGGTCATTCCCGACTACTTCAGCTGGACCCTGGCCTACAACACCGGCGCCGCCTTCAGCTTCCTCGCCGACCACGGCGGCTGGCAGCGCTGGCTGTTCGCCGTCATCGCCATCGGCGTCAGCGCCGTGCTGGTGGTCTGGCTCAGGCGCCTGCCGCGCCGCGGCCAGGGCTGGCTGGCGCTGGGCCTGGCGCTGGTACTGGGCGGTGCGCTGGGCAACCTGTTCGATCGCGTGGCCTACGGCCACGTGATCGACTTCATCCTGGTCCACTGGCAGAACCGCTGGTATTTCCCGGCCTTCAACATCGCCGACTGCGCCATCAGCGTCGGCGCCGTGCTGCTGGCCCTGGACATGTTCAAATCCGAGAAAAGCGGAGACCGCAATGACTGAACAGCGCATCGGCCCCGAGCGCCAGGTAACCCTGCACTTCGCCATCAAGCTCGAGTCGGGCGACGTGGTCGACAGCACCTTCGACAAGAGCCCGGCCGTGTTCAAGGTCGGCGACGGTAACCTGCTGCCCGGCTTCGAGCAGGCCCTCTACGGCCTCAAGGCCGGCGACAAGCGCTCGATCGCCATCGAGCCGGAGCACGGCTTCGGTCAGCCCAACCCGCAGAACGTGCAGGTCATGCCGCGCGGCAACTTCGAGGGCATGGAGCTGTCCGAAGGGCTGCTGATCATCTTCAACGATGCCGCCAACGCCGAGCTGCCGGGCGTGGTCAGGCAGTTCGACGATGCCCAGGTGACCATCGACTTCAACCACCCGCTGGCCGGCAAGCGCCTGACCTTCGACGTGGAAATCGTCGACGTGCAGCCGCTCTGACTCCTGTAGGGGCGAATTCATTCGCCCAACCGAGCGCCGCAGGCCAAGTGTTTTGGCGATAGGCGGCCCGGCGTTCGCGATGGTGGGTTGTGCTGCTGCGCCGCCAGCCCACCCTGCGACTCCCCTGAATCCCCGCGTGCCGAGAACTGCCATGCAAATCACCCTCGCCAACCCCCGCGGCTTCTGCGCCGGTGTCGACCGCGCCATCGAGATCGTCAACCGCGCCCTCGACGTGTTCGGCCCGCCGATCTACGTGCGCCACGAAGTGGTGCACAACAAGTTCGTCGTCGAGGGCCTGCGCGCGCGCGGCGCCGTCTTCGTCGAGGAGCTCGACCAGGTGCCCGACGATGTCATCGTCATCTTCAGTGCCCACGGCGTCTCCCAGGCGGTGCGCGACGAGGCGGCCCGCCGCGGCCTGCGCGTGTTCGACGCCACCTGCCCGCTGGTCACCAAGGTGCACCTGGAAGTCGCCCGCTACAGCCGCGACGGCCAGGAGTGCATCCTCATCGGCCACGCCGGCCACCCCGAGGTAGAGGGCACCATGGGCCAGTACGACAACCGCAACGGCGGCGCCATCTACCTGGTCGAGGACGAGGACGACGTCGCCCGTCTCGAGGTGCGCAACCCCGCGGCGCTGGCCTACGTCACCCAGACCACCCTGTCGATGGACGACACCTCGAAGGTCATCGACGCCCTGCGCGAGCGCTTCCCGGCCATCCAGGGGCCGCGCAAGAGCGACATCTGCTACGCCACCCAAAACCGCCAGGATGCGGTCAAGCAGCTCGCCGAGGACTGCGACCTGCTGCTGGTGGTCGGCAGCCCCAACAGCTCCAACTCCAACCGCCTGCGCGAACTGGCCGAACGCATGGGCACCCCGGCCTACCTGATCGACGGCGCCGACGACCTCCGGCGCGACTGGTTCGACGGCAAACAGAAGATCGGCATCACCGCCGGCGCCTCGGCGCCGGAGGTGCTGGTCCAGGGCGTCATCGCCCGCCTGCGCGAATGGGGCGCTGACGAGGTGCTCGAGCTGGACGGGGAGCCGGAGAACGTGACCTTCGCCATGCCGAAGGAGTTGCGGGTGCACGAGCTGTAGGGGATCAGCTCAATGCAGAACGGGGCGCCATGCGCCCCGTTTTTCTTTCAGATGCCGTTGCAGCTCTTCCAGGAACCGTCGGCGTTGACCAGGTCTCCGGTACCGCCACGTAACCCTGTCGAGGCCAAGGTCAGTGTGCCTTTGCCTGCTAGGCGTCCACCGGCTATTGGAGTTGCGGTCAAGGTGAATGAGGTTGCGGTCGATGCGCTGATCGCAATGTTGGTTTGTTTGCTGCTTCCATCCACAGGGCTGGCGGAATAGACGCCCAGGACTGCACCGGTATAGCTGTTTTGTCTTGCACGGTGCTGCTCCATCACATTCGCTGCACCCACCAGGGTCGCCTTGGCATCCTCGCATGCTGTGCGCTGCAGATAGCTTTGATAGTTGGGAATGGCGATGGTGGCGAGAATGCCGAGAATGGCCACGACAATCATCAACTCGATCAGGGTAAAGCCTTGCTGTTTCTTCATATGGTGTCTCGATGGCGGTGCGGGCCACCGCAGGTGGCCCGGATCGATGATCAGTCGGTAGTCTCGTCTATCCAGTAGGTCTTGCCGAGTGGTGGCGTCCTTACCTGAGTCGGCGCGACGGAGGGGTCGGGAAGAACGTAGCAATCGTTACCCTGGCAGAACAACTGGGGATCGCTGGAAATACCGCCGCTGTTGCTCTCCTGGTAGCGATCCTCGTAGGTTCCTGCCGCATCCGTCGCTAACCTGGCCGGCGTGGCATTGAGTAGGCGTACCGCATAAGAGCGGTTCTGGCCGACCGAGGCACTGCAAGCGGCCTTGCTACTGCTGGGCTCGTAGGTGTTGAAGTAGATGGCGTCGCCGGCGGTCAGCGCGCGAGACAGTACCTTTTCGCCGGCGCCCTTGAGGGTGATATACCAGCCACCACGGCGTTTCCCGAAAGCCGTTTTGGCGGCAGTCTTATCAGCAGTGCTACCGCTCTGGATCAGGTTATTGGTCGCATCGTACATGTCGTCTTCGCCCAGCGTGCCTTCGTCGTCGCTCCTGAACAGGGTGTCGGTGCGGAAGGAGTAGAAGCGGTCTTCGATGGTCTTGTTGAGCGGATGGCCGCGGTAGCCGCTGCCGATATTGACTGTCAGGACCGGCTGATAGCCAACTTTCAGCAGCGACACGTCGGGCTCGTGGTAGAAGCGCCGCGCCGAGGCCGGGGTATTGCCCCCGACGCTGGCGAATATGCCATCGCCCTTGCTGCCTCCGGGAGTGACCAAGTCTTTGCCACTTTTGCCATGGTTGATGAAGAAGCGCCAGACCTGGCCGCCCATGTCGCCGACGAAAATCTGGTCGGCTGTCTTTTCCGTGTCGATAATCAGCGCGCCGCCGTCCTTGAGCTGGCCGGTACTTTTGTCCACCTGGACATCCGATTTGGCCTGGATGTCGATCACTCGCACCTTGCTGGGGATGCCGTACTTCATCTGGGGCAGCGTCAGGTCGTGCGTGTCGTCATTGCCAGCAGACCAGATCTTTGCTCCGGTCTTGGCGTCGACGATGTAGAGGGCATTGCCCACTCCGTCCGCGCTGCGGATGCTGTCCGCCTGGTTGAGGGTGTCCTGCTTGGTGTCATAGCCACCGCCGAAGATCAGCACATCCTTGATTTCGCTGCCCACCTTGATCCGGGTCTTGACCGGTGCGGACCAAGTCTGGCCCAGTTTCTCGAAGCCCGTGCTGCCGCCGAGGATTTGCCACAGCATCTTGGGGGTCTTGGGATCGCTGATGTCGAGGGCATAGATATTTCGTCCGCCGCGGCCCATGGTGGCGTAGGCGTAGACGAATTCGCCGCTGTTCTTGCCTGTAATCGGCTTGCCGTCCGGGGCCTTGCCGCCATAGATCACTCCATTGTTGTTGGCATCGTTGACCCAGAGCGTGACCGTGTTGTCCATCCCGTACAGGCGCGGTTTCTGCGAGGTGGACTTGGCGTTCGCCTGCAGTTGCTTGATGTTCGGCAGCAGCGCTTCGGGCATGAAGGCGGACTGCTCTACCCCGGTAGCGGCGTCGAACAGATGGAGGAAGCCCTCGTTGCTGCCGATGATGGCGCTCATGTCGGCTTTTGCGCAGGTACCGTCAGTGTTGTAGTCCTTGCAGGCATAGGTGATCAGGCGCGGAGAGGAATGGATGGGGTCGCCCAGCGCCTGTCGAGCCACGGTGTTGCCATCCTCGTCGATATCCAGTCCGCGGATGTAGTTGAGCAGGTTGGTTCGCTCGGTGCTCGACATACTGCTGTTGCCAAGCTTTGTGGCGGTGATGTTGGTATTGGTGGTGAGCAGCTTTTCAAGGTCGGTAGCTTTGCCGGCCGGCGAAGCGCCGAGGTAGGTGAACAGCTGGCGCGACGCTGGCGCAGGCAGCATGCTTGCCGCGCCGCCTCGGGCTATGTCGTCGCCATCCTGGGTGGCGCTCCAGAAACTGCGGGCACTGGTTTTGAAGAAGCCGCTGTTCAGGTCGATGGCTGGGGCATCATCGGCGTCGACGATAGTGGCTACGCCGTTGTCGATCTTCATGCGATAGCGCTTGAGGTTGCCGAGCCAGCGGTCGCTTTCCGAGGGACGGAACAGGGCAAAGTACAGTTCGTCCAGGTTGTCGGCACGGTTGAAGCTGCTCACCGGGGCGCTGGCGTTCACATAGGTGGTGTTGGTGGCCAGGGCTGCCTGGACAATTTCGTTGAAGGCATTGGCAAGTTCGCCGGCATTTTCTGCTTGGTAGGCCTTGCCACCTCCCCGCTGGGCCAGATCGTTGAGGAACTTGGTGGCCGTCGCATCCGAGCTGGTATTGAAGCCGATGGTATGGGTGGTGACGGTGTTGAGTCCGTCGAAGGTGGCCTGGTCTTCTTGGGCAAGCCATTCCACGGCACTGCGTCCGCATTTTTCATCGCTATCGGTGGCGTCATCTGTACAGGTGGTCCCCGTCAGGCTTGCGATGCCGGTTCGTGATGCAGTCGTGTATCCGTTCGCGGCACCGTCGGTCAGCAGAACCAGATAGCTGGCCTGGCATGAGCTGGTTATCGGGCTGCGGTCGCTGCCGATATGTTTTCCTGGCTGCTGGGTCAGATAGCCCGCTGCTTCATAGAGTGTGGGGACGATGGGGGTCGATCCACTGGCATTGAGGCTTTGCACTATGCCATTGGTATATTCGCGAATGGTATAGCTGCTTTCGCCTAGTCCACCGGAAGCGATCTTGATGCGCAGCTTTATGGCGCTTTCGAAGCTGCTTTCATAGGTCCTCAGTTCGAGATCGCTGGAACTGGGCTTCAGCATCAGGGTGAGCGAGTTGCCGTCGCTCCAGTCGCTGCGGGAAAAGATGCTCTGCAGTTCGTTCTTGATGCCGTTTTCCGGGCAGTTGAGTTTGACCGGCTCGCCGGCGGCGACCGGGGTAATGGTGCAGCTCGTACCGCTGGTGAGTGAGCGGTCGCTCAGGTTCTTGGCGTTTGTCGAAAGCTCGCTGGAGTTGCCGGTTTTTTCAAAGCTCAGGGTCGCCGTGCCGGTGTTGGTGTCGTCGGGGGTGACTATCACCTGGGCGTCAAGAACGGTGGCGCCCTGCTTGATGGGGAGCTTTCTGTACCGACTGGCAATGTGCGTGGCCGAGAGTGGGGCTGTGCTCGAGGTCAGATCGACCGGGTAGGTCGTTTTGCCTTTCTTGTCGGTGCCGGTTGTCTGGTACCCGTCGTCTTTCGAGGTGACCACGGAGATGTCCAGGACCGGATTGAGGCATCCGTCTTCTCCACCGGTGTAGGTGACGTTCAGCACCGGCTGCAGGTTCTTGGCAGCATCGAGGCTGAACGCCGTGCGGCTGCCGCTGCCCGAGGTGGGCGACAGGAAAAAGGCCATGGAGTTGTTGCCGCACCAGTCGCTGTTGTTGTCGATGACGCTTTGCACCAGGGAGGTAACCGTGGGGCCTTCCACGTAGACCTGTGGGCTTGCCGTGCGCCACTCTTCCGGGGTCCAGGTCACGCTGCTGGCGGTCTTGATCCGTCCGGTGAAGTTGCTGGCGTTGGCCGTGAAGGCCGGCGCATCGGCAATGTTCTGCGCCGTGACGTCAAAGGTCACCGGGCGATCATCGGAGGCAGCAGGGACGAAGTCGATTCGGGCGGAAGTGACCTTGGCGCCTTTGGGGATGGCGACGTTCTGGAAGCGCAGGCCGGTGGTGCGGGTGCGGTTTTCGCTCCCTGTCCAGGTGATCTCCAGGCGCGGGGAGTTCTCCGCCCCATCGCCCAGATACCAGGAATAGGAATTGTCAGTGGTACCCCGCAGGCGCAGGGCGACATCGGCAATCGGGTTGGTCGCCGGACTCAGATCTTGCAGCTTCGCGAACTTGGACGTGAGATCGAAGACGATTTCCTTGCTGTCCGCACTGCGCACGGGCGTGGCCGAGGTATTGAGATCGCTATTGCCGAAGCTGCGTCCGGCATCGATGGTGCTGTCGTTGTTGAAGGCCTCTGCGGTCTTGGTGTTCTCAATCTTGATGCTGAAGTTGCGCAGCGTGGCGGTGGTGCTGGTGGGGGTCAGTATCAGTTTGGCGCTCTGGATGCTCACGCCGGCGGGTATGTTGAGGTTGCGGAACAGGAGGATGCCGTCGTTGCCGCTGCTTCCCGAGCGGGCGTTGATCGAGAGTTTTACCCCCGCCGGGCACGCATATCCGGCATCGGCGATTTTTGCCGAGCAGGCATAGTCTTTGCTGTCTTTCCGAACCACATAATACGAGGCGTAGTCCGCCGAGTAGCTGGAGCTGCTGCCGAGCGAGCGGGTAACGCTGTTTGCGCTGTTTGCGGTATAGCCCATTACCAGCGTCGGATCGCTGATGTTGGTGGTTCCGTTGTCAATGTAGGTGGCGTCATCACCGCCTTCCATGATCGCCGGAGTGGCGAGCTTGGCGTTGACGGTTTCGTTGATGTTCTTGACTGGCGACAGCAGCCGGGATCCGCCATTTTTGGTGTTGAGCGCCATGATCCCGACATTGATATTGCCGGCATTGTTGATGATGGTGCTGAAGGCACTCTTGAGCTGCGTCATTCGAGTTCCGCTCATCGAGCCGGAGTCGTCGAGGATGAACAGCACGTTGGGGCGAATCCCTTGGTCGATGGTCGGGCCGCCGAAGAAGATTTCCGTGTCGTCGGCATGGCTGATGCCGGCCTGCAGGACCAGGCTGGAAAGCAGGGTGGAGGCCAGGAACGGTTTGAAGGTGTGGTGGGGTTTCATGACATTCATTCCTTGTCCTGTCAGTAGCGGACCAGATGGCCCTGCAGATGCAGGGCCTGTGCCGGGTGATCGTCGGTGCAGGCAGTCTTGCCATCGCCATCTGCGCAAGCTGGATCGGCAAAGGATTCGCCGGTGCTCTGGATGTTGAAACAGGCGTATTGGAAGCTGGTGTTGTCGTCGGAGGCATCCAGCGAGTAGGCGGGGATCACGTCCCAGCAGGGCCCCGGGGCCCCAGCCGTGGCGGTGTACTGCACGGTTTCGGAGAGTGTTCCCTCCGCTGTCATGGCCGCGATCCTGAACTCCTTCTCGAATTCATCCAGCCACTGGCGGATGCCACTTTCGGCAGCCTGGAAGGCTACATTCTGCTGCTGGCTGTTGGCGGCCATGCGCATTTGCAGGGAGGAGGTGCTGGCAGCGGTGATGGCGATGGTAGTGAGCACCAGCAGCAGTACCAGGCTGACCAGCAGGGCAATTCCGCCTTGTCGGTTCTTGGCTTTCATCAGATACGGTTCCTGAGTTCGTAGGTGCCGCTGAATGTGCGGGTCACGTCGCTGCGCGGATCACTGATGGTGAGCTGGATGCGCATGGCTAGGGCGCTGTCCCGCTCGCTCTCGCTGAGCGCCGCGCTTTCGACCCATCGGGTAGTGCCGCCGCCGGGAATGGCGAAGAAGATGCTGTCGATTACGGCGTTGTCGAGGATAGGGTCGGCACTGCCGCCGTTCAGGGTCATGCAGAGGGATGTGCCGTTGTTGCACTGTGCATAGGTGACGGTTCGCAGGTACAGCTCGGTGCCGTCGCAGGCCCTGCTGGCGCTGAACACGGGCTCGGGCGTGTTTCCAGTTTTTTCGGTGCTCGCATAACGGAAGGTCACGCTGTTGGCGGCTACAGCCAAAGCATCCTCGGGAAAGGTGTAGCTGCCCACCGTCGTTTCGTTGGCAATCGAACTGCATCCCTGGTAACCGGTACGACGAGCATCGGTCCCGATGATTTCCAAGGCTACCCTGCCGCCCTCTTGGACGCGTGCCAAGGCGTTTGCCGTGCGATCGGATTCGCTGGTGTTGTTGAACAACTGGAGGATGCCGAGCAATAGCAGTGAGCTGATCAGGAGGGCAACCATCAGCTCGACAAGCGAAAATCCGCGCTGCTGCTTCATAGATTCACCCTCAGTACGAAGGTAGACATGGCTGGGGAGTTGGGCGTTGCGGGGTCGTCGTCGCTGTCCTCGGTGGCGTTGCCTTCCCACGTGATGGTTATGGTGTATTGGTTCGGATCGTTGCGGGCGATGCTGGCGATGGCGCCGGGAATACCTGCTTCGAGGGCTGCGCGCCAGTCATGCAGGTCCAGCTGGGCCTGCTCGATGGGCGAGCAGCCAGCAGCGCTGCAGTTTGGTTTCGTGGTGGCGGGGGCGCTCGTCGTCAACTCGTAGTTGTCGCTGGTGATCGCTTGAGCGCGATTGGTGCGCATGCGTTCGACCAGATCCTGAGCCAGCACGCTGACCTGACTGCGCAGGTAGGCATTCTGACTCGACTGCAGGCTGGTCATCATCAGGGTCGCCATGCCCAGCAGGCCGATGGCTAACACGAGAAGGGCAACCAGTACTTCCACCAAGGTGAAGCCCTTGTGCGATGCGCGTACTCTCATGGGCAGGCACTCCCGCTGCAGGCTTGACCGATGGCGTTTACCCTTACCTGGTGGCTCTTGCTGCGCTCGGCCTCAGTCAGGGTCAGGGTTAGCGGGGTTGGTGTGATGGTGCCATTCGGGCGGAATAGCACGGAGCTCTGCGTGCTTTGAATGGTCAGTCCTGTCGCAGCGGGGATGACGCGTATGACCTCGCTGTCGCTTTCGCGCACCAGCAGGGTGCCGTTCGTCCAGTCGGTTTGGGTTGCGCAGGTTTTATTGTCTGCGTTGGCCGCGCAGACCCTGATGCTGGTGCGCTGGGTGATTGCCTCGCTGCGAGCAAGCAGCAATGCCCCCAGAAACTGGTTGGCGGTACTGTTCAGGCGGCTATCCAGAGTGATGCTGCGAAAGCTGGGAATGCCGATGCCGGCGATGATCGCGATGATGGCGATGACCACCATCAGTTCGATCAGAGAAAAGCCGTTGCGTGACTGCATGCTGTGCGCTCTCGTGTATTTCCTGAAAGTGGCTTTTGCAGTTGAAGCATCCTGATTGGGCTGGCTGGAGGCCAGTCGCTCGGGACAGGCGCATCGAATGGGCGACGAGCGGTCGATGGCCTATTCGCAAGTGGTGATTTCGCCGATGCGCTGGCTGCGTATGCGGCCGGAAAGGCTGATGACCAGTTGGTGTTGGGGTTGGTTGTTCATGCACAGTGTCAGAGTCCCATTGGCTGCACGAGTGGTTCCATTGGCCTCGAAGTGCAGGTGCGCCTGTTGCCCGAAGCGGGACCAGCGCCATGTGACATCGTCGGGTAGCCTGATCTGGCGGATCAGGCGTTCGCCTGTCTCGAATCGGCCATTCCGGTTGCTGTCCTCGAACACCAGCAGGTTGCGGCCCCAGGTTCGGGAGCCATCGCAAGCGGAGCTGCCGGAGCAGATGCCGATGGTCGTTCGTTCCAGAACGGCTGAGGCGCGGGCATGGTTTAGCTCTCCCAAGAGCTGGTTGACGGCTTGGGTCTGGCGGTTTTTGCGCAGCATCTCGCTAAAGGAGGGAGCTGCAATGCCCAGCAGGATGCCTGCGATGAGCAGGCATGCCATGAGTTCGAGCAATGTTTGTCCACGCATCGCTTTCATGGATTCGACGTCCGTGTCGGAACCTGGATGAGGCTGCAACGGATTCTAGGGGGATTCCGCGCGGCAGATTGTGATCGCCAGCCGGTTGTGAAGCCTGTACCGGTGGTGGATCGGATTTTTGCTGGCATGGCTGTGCCCGGCTGCGAAGCGTAGACTCTGCAAGCAGATCGGTAGCGTGCTGGACCAGCCTTTTCCCGAGTACCCTCACAATCTGTCTGCCTGGAATCTTCATGCACAACATCCTCATCATCGGCGCCGGGGCTATCGGCCTGCAGTCGGCGCGTCTGCTGGCCCAAGCCGGCTGTTCCGTCACCCTGCTCGATCAGTCCGCCGTGGGCGGCGAGGCTTCCTGGGCCGGTGGCGGCATCGTCTCGCCGCTCTATCCGTGGCGTTACAGCCCGGCGGTGACGGCGCTGGCGCACTGGTCGCAGGACTTCTATCCGCGCCTGGCCGACAGGCTGATCGAGGAGGGCGGGGTCGATCCCGAGGTGCACGTCACCGGGCTGTACTGGCTGGATCTGGAGGACGAGGCCGAGGCGCTGGCCTGGGCCGCGCGCGAGGGGCGGCCGCTGCGCTCGGTGCCGATGGCCGAGGTCGAGGCGGCGGTGCCGGTGCTGCGCCACGGCTACCGGCACGCGATCCACATGGCCGGGGTGGCCAACGTGCGCAATCCGCGCCTGCTCAGGTCGCTGCGTGCGGCGCTGGCGCAGCTGCCCAACGTCGAGATCCGCGAGCACTGTGCCGTCGAGGGCTTCCTGCGCGAGGATGGTCGGGTGGTCGGTGTGCAGACCAGGCAGGGCGAGCTGCTTGCCGATGCCGTGGTGGTCGCCGCTGGCGCCTGGAGCGGCGAGCTGCTCAAGAGTCTCGGCCTCGCGCTGCCGGTGGAGCCGGTCAAGGGGCAGATGATCCTGTTCAAGTGCGCGGCGGATTTCCTGCCGAGCATGGTGATGGCCAATGGGCGCTACGCGATCCCGCGCCGCGACGGCCATATCCTGGTCGGCAGTACCCTGGAGTACGAGGGCTTCGACAAGACGCCGACCGATGAGGCGCTGGGCAGCCTGCGCGCCTCGGCCATCGAGCTGCTGCCGGCGCTGGCCGACGCCGAGGTGGTCAGGCACTGGGCTGGCCTGCGTCCGGGCTCGCCGGACGGTATCCCGTTCATCGGTCCGGTGCCGGAGCACGACGGGCTGTGGCTGAACTGCGGGCACTTCCGCAACGGTCTGGTGCTGGCGCCGGCCTCCTGTCAGCTGCTGAGCAACCTGCTGCTGGGCCAGGCGCCGATTGTCGACCCGGCGCCCTACGCGCCCGCCTTGCGCCTGCGCCGGGCTCAGTGATAGCCTTCGCGCCACGTTTTTCGCCGGTGTAGCTCAGTCGGTAGAGCGGCTCATTCGTAATGAGAAGGTCGAGGGTTCGATTCCTTTCACCGGCACCACTGCTTCAGACCAGACAGCCCGTTGCGCTTCGATGCGCAACGGGCTGTTTTGCTTTGCGCGGTCGCAAAGCGCTTACAGGCTCAGACGCATCGACAGGTCGATGGCCTTGACGTCCTTGGTCAGGGTGCCGATGGAGATGTAGTCGACGCCGGTTTCCGCGTAGCTGCGCAGGTTGTCTCGATTGATGCCGCCGGAAGCCTCCAGCTTGGCGCGGCCGGCGGTGAGGGCGACGGCGGTGCGCATGTCGTCGTGGTCGAGTTCGTCGAGCATGATGATGTCGGCGCCGGCCTCCAGGGCCTCGCGCAGTTCCTCGAGGTTCTCCACTTCCACCTCCACCGGGCGGCCCGGGGCGATCCGATGGGCGGCGGCGACGGCCTGGGCGATGCCGCCGCAGGCGGCGATGTGGTTCTCCTTGATCAGGAAGGCGTCGTACAGGCCGATGCGGTGGTTGTGGCAGCCGCCGCAGGTGACCGCGTACTTCTGTGCCAGGCGCAGGCCGGGCAGGGTCTTGCGGGTGTCGAGCAGCTTGACCGCGGTGCCCTCGACCAGGTCGGCGTACTCGCGGCAGCGCGTGGCCACGCCGGAGAGCAGCTGCAGGAAGTTCAGTGCGCTGCGCTCGCCGCTGAGCAGGGCGCGCGCCGGGCCTTCGAGGGTGAACAGGGTCTGGTCCTGCATGGCCCGCTCGCCGTCGGCGATGTTCCACTGCACCTGCACCCGCGGGTCGAGCTGGCGGAACACCTCGTCGACCCAGGCGGTGCCGCAGATGGTGGCCGCCTCGCGGGTGATGATGCGCGCCCGCGCCTGGCGTTCGGCGGGGATCAGCTGGGCGGTGATGTCGCCGCTGCCGACGTCCTCGGCAAGCGCGGCGCGCACGTTGGCGGTGATTTCGGCGCCGAGATCGGCAAGGCGAAGGTTGGGCATGACGGGCTCCCTGTGCATTTTCGGCGGATTATAGGCTTTTCGCCGCAGGCCGGCTTTTTCGCGAAAGGCAAAGACGGTCATGGTGCTTGTGTGATCTGCCGCAGGATCCTGCAATCGGCCTGCTCTGCTGGCACCTTGCCCTCCCTATAATCGGGCCATCGCCTGTCGCAACGCGGGACGTTGTGCAGGCCCAAGCTACGAATAGTCGCGTCGGCCCTGCCCGGGTCGCCGGCCCGAGGGAAGTACCATGTCCATTGGAGCGAAAGTCGTCCCGCTGCAAGTCGGGGCCGCCATGCGCTCGCCGACAGCGGAGCGTTCTATGCCTGCCGGTCTACAGCCGCTGCGCGAGCAGGCGCGGCAGTTTCTCAAGCAGGGCTTGCAGCGCGTACTCGATGCGGCGGACGACAGCCTGTTCGAGATGTGCGGGCGGGTCGCCAGCAACGCCGATCAGCAGGAGCTGTTCGATGCCATGCGCACGCTGCGCCTCAAGCGCGAAAGCATGGAAAAGTCCGTGCTGGACGGGCTGGACAAGGCATTTCGCGAGGTCGGCGCCCAGCACCACCAGGCCGTCATGGACGTCCTGCCGGCTGGCCTGCTGTCGCTGGTGAGTCATGACGAACTCGAGGAGTCGGTCGCCATCAAGACGATGGTGATGCGCTCGCTGAGCGAGCATGGTGCCGAGTTCAATCCGTTGCAGCAGCGCCTGCAGGCCCTGGTCGGCGTACCGGTCACCGAGGACAACAATCCGCTGTCGGCCCGCACCCTGTGCACCCTGATGCTCGACGCCCTGCGCCCGCTGGAACTGAAGATCCAGGTGCGCCTGCTGTTGCTCAAGCTGTTCGAGAAACACCTGCTCAAGTCCGTCGGCGAGCTGTATGCCGCCGTCAACGATCAACTGATCGCCGCCGGAGTCCTGCCCGACCTGCAGCTGCACACCCCGCGTCCGTCGCGTGCAGCCGCTGGCGAGCGGGCGGCGGTGGCCGAAGGCCGGGAGGCCGGGGCGCAGGTGGCGCTCGGCGAGCTGCGCGAGCTGCTGGGCCAGGTGCGGGGCGCGGCGTCGACCGCGCCGGCCGATGCGGTGCCGATCACCCAGGGCGATCTGACCCGCCTGCTGTCGGTCCTCCAGCGCCAGCCGTCGGGGGGCGCTGCGAACCTGCGCCAGCAGCTGGATGGCCTGCTCGCGCGCGCCAGCGCCAACAGCCCGCGTCCGCGGGTGATCGGCAAGCTGGACGAGGACGTGATCACCCTGGTCTCCATGCTGTTCGAGCAGGTGCTCGGCGATGCGGAGTTGCCCGAGCCGCTGCGTGGCCCCATCGGCGACATGCAGGTTCCGCTGCTCAAGGCGGCGATCCTCGACCAGGGCGTGTTTGCCGAGCAGAGCCATCCGGCGCGCCAGCTGCTCAACGAGGTGACCGTCGCCGCGCGCGACAGCGAGGATCTGGCCGATATCCACCGCGACCGCCTGCGCAGCAAGATCGAGCAAGTGTCGCAACGGCTGCGCGAGGACTTCACCGATGATCCGGGGGTATTCGCCAGGCTGCTCGAGGATTTCAGCCGCTTCAGCGCCAGCGAGCGCAAGCGTGCGGTACTGCTCGAACAGCGTCTGCTGGAGGCGGAGGAAGCGCGGGCGCTGCGGGAAAATGCCCGTCAGCAGGTCGACCGGCTGCTCAGCGAGCGTCTGCACGGGCTGACCCTGCCGGCCGCCATCGTCCAGGGGCTGGAACGTGGCTGGGGCGGCTTGCTGCAGCTGATCCTGCTGCGCGAGGGCGATGCTTCTGCAGGGTGGTGCGGGGCGCTGGCCACGCTCGACGAGCTGCTGGCCCGGGTGGCGCCGCTGCGCAGCCGCGAGGATGCCCGCCTGCTGCAGGAGCCGCGGCGCAGCGAGTTGCTCGCCGAGCTGAGGCGCGGTCTGGAGCGGGTGGCCTACGAGCCCTTCGAGCAGCAGCGCTTCTTCCAGGAGCTGACCCAGTGGCAGCGCAAGCTGCTCGCCGATTTCCGCGATGGCCTGGTCGAGCCCGTGGCGCCGCCGGCAGTGCTGGATTCGCCCGAGCCGCTGCGGGAGCCTTCGGTCGAGTCGGTCGAGTCGGCTGCCGAACTTGTGCCGGGCGGCGAGCCGCTCGTGCCGGGCGTGGCGGTCGAACTCGCGGCCGAGGAGCCGGTTGCGTCGGCGACCATGCCCGAGATTCCGCTGCTGGACGCCGGCGAGGCGCTGCGGGAAACGGTTGTGGTTGCCCTGCGTCAGGGCGCGCACGACGACGCGCAGTTCGACTGCTGGGAGCGTGCGGTAGCCGAGGTGGTCGAGAGGCTGCCGGAGCCTGTCCGCGAGGAAGCGGTTGCCGCGGTCGCGGAGCTTCCGGGCCAGGCGCTCGACGTGGTCGAAGTCGATCCGCCCGCTCAGGCAGAGGCGTCGGCGCAGGCGGAAGCTCCGGCGGCGGTCGAGGCCGTGGTGATAGACGAGGCGCACTGGGCGCTGGTCGATGGCCTGGGAGCCGGCAGTTGGGTCGAGTTCTGCGCCGACGATGGCAGCCGGCAGCGCTGCAAGCTGGCGGCCTTCATCCGCGTCAGCGGGGAGTACATCTTCGTCAATCGCGGCGGCGCCAAGGTCGCCACCTACGATCGTGCCGGCCTGGCCCGGGTCTTCGCCTGCGGCGCGGCGCGGCTGATGGACAACGCCCAGCCCTTCGATCGCGCGCTGCAGGCGATCATCGGCAACCTGCGCGAGATGCGCGAAGCCTGACGGCGCGCCGGCTTGGCGGGGGCGGCGGGCTGCTCTAGAGTGGCGGCAACCAAGGAGCCGCCCATGCAGATCGACCCCCGGACCGGCTGGTGCGCCAGCGCCCAGCACTGTCCATCGCCCAACTTCAACATGCGACCGAGCGGCGAGGTGTCGCTGCTGGTCATCCACAACATCAGCCTGCCGCCGGGGCAGTTCGGCACCGGCCAGGTGCATGCGCTGTTCCGCAACGAGCTGGATCCGCAGGCCCATCCCTATTTCGCCGGCATCGCTCACCTGCAGGTGTCGGCGCACTTCCTCATCGAGCGCGACGGCAGCCTGATCCAGTTCGTCTCCTGCAACGAGCGCGCCTGGCATGCCGGGGTGTCCTGCTTCGCCGGCCGCGAGCAGTGCAATGACTTCTCCCTCGGCATCGAGCTGGAGGGCACCGACGAACTGCCCTACAGCGACGCCCAGTACGCCACCCTGCGTGACTTGACCCGCGCGCTGATGCGCGTCTATCCGGACATCACCCGCGAGCGCATCTGCGGCCACAGCGACATCGCGCCGGGACGCAAGAGCGACCCCGGCCCGGCCTTCGACTGGCCGCGCTACCTGGATTCCCTGGCCACGGAGCGGCAGGCATGAGCTTTCTGGTGTTGCTGCTGGTCGTGCTGCTGGAGCGGATCGGCCACTGGCGCGAGCGGGTGCAGCAGGATGGGCCGTTGCGCGCCGCCCTGGCGCGCGTCGAGGCCGAGCCCCGGCTGGCCGGGCGTCCGCTGCGCCAGCTGGCGCTGCTGTTCGGCATGCCGTTGCTGCTGCTCGGCCTGCTGCTGTGGATGCTGGCGCCGCAGGCCTACGGCATCCTGCTGCTGCCGGTGCATGTGCTGGTGCTGCTGTGGAGTCTCGGTCGTGGCGATCCGCAGCTCAGCCTGGCACCGTTCCGCGACAGCTGGCAGCGCGGCGATGTCGAGGCGGCCTATCTGGATGCCCGTCGCGACCTCGGCGTGCAGGCCGAGGATGCGTCGAAGCTGCTGGCCGAGGCGCAGGGTTTCCTGCTCTGGCAGGCGTATCAGGGGTTCTTCGCGGTGGTGTTCTGGTATGCCGTGCTCGGTCCGCTGGCGGCGCTGGCCTATCGCCTGCTGGCGCTGCTGGTCGAGCATGCCGGCGACGCCGGGCTGCGCCGCTGGGCGGCGCGCCTGCGCCATGGCCTGGACTGGCTGCCGGCTCGCCTGCTGGTGCTGAGTCTGGCGCTGGCCGGCAACTTCATCGCGGCCAACCGGGTGTTCTGGGCGTACCTGTTCGACCTGCGCGCGAGCGCCACGCAACTGGTGGCCGAGGCCGGACGGGCCGCGGCCGATGCCCTGCCGGGGCGGGGCGGCGTGGAAACCCTCGACGAGCTGTGGCAGCTGCTGCGCCGAACCGGCCTGCTCTGGTACAGCGCCCTGGCGCTGGCAATCCTGCTGCCCTGAGGGCTCAGCACCAGCCGAACAGCTCGCGCGCGTTGCGGCTGCTGGCAGCGGCCAGTTCCTCCGCGGCGATGCCGCGCAGCCCGGCCAGCGTGGCGCAGATCTCGGGCAGGTATTCCGGGCTGTTGCGTCGACCGGCGTGCATGCTCGGCGCCATGTCCGGTGCGTCGGTCTCCAGCACTATGGCCTCCAGTGGCAGCTGCGCCACCACCTTGCGCAGGCGGTTGGCCTGCGGCCAGGTGGCGGCGCCGCCGAGGCCCAGCCGGAAGCCGAGCTTCAGGTACTCCCTGGCCTCCTCGGCGCTGCCGGCGAAGGCGTGCACGATGCCGCCGCGCGGCAGCCGGTAGCGTTTGAGGGTGGCGATGGTGGCGGCGTGGGCGCGGCGCACGTGCAGCAGCGCCGGCAGCGCGAACTCCGCCGCCAGCGCGAGCTGGGCCTCGAACAGCGCCTGCTGGCCTTCGCGGTCGAGTTCCTCGAGGTACCAGTCGAGGCCGAATTCGCCGAGGGCGCACAGCTTGGGGTGGCCGGCCAGGCGTTCCAGCCAGCCGCGCAGCTCGGTCAGATGCTCCGGGCGGTGCTGCTGCAGATAGATCGGATGCAGGCCGAAGGCGGCATGCAGGCCGTCCTCTTTCTGTACCAGATCCCACAGGCGCTGCCAGTTGGCCTGGTAGACGCCGAGCACCACCAGCTTCTCCACGCCCAGCGCGCGGCAGCGCTCCAGCACGGCGTCGCGGTCGGCGTCGAAGTCGGGGAAGTCGAGGTGGGTGTGGGTGTCGATCAGCTGCATGGGGATCTCCAGGCATCTGTCGCAAGTGTAGCGGGCGCCGTGAGGGCGCCCGCCCGGGGCTCAGTGATGCTCGCGGGTGGCGCGGAACTTCACGTCCGGCCAGCGCTCTTCCATCAGGCTGAGGTTGACGCGGGTCGGCGCCAGGTAGGTGAGGTGGCCGCCGCCGTCGATGGCGAGGTTCTCGTAGGCCTTGTCCTTGAACTCCTTGAGCTTCTTCTCGTCGCTGCACTCGATCCAGCGCGCCGACCAGACGTTGATCGCCTCGTAGGCGCACTCGACCTTGTATTCCTCCTTGAGGCGGCTGGCCACCACGTCGAACTGCAGCACGCCGACCGCGCCGAGGATGATGTCGTTGTTGCGCTCGGGGAAGAACACCTGGGTGGCGCCTTCCTCGGCCAGCTCCTGCAGGCCCTGGCGCAGCTGCTTGGACTTCAGCGGGTCCTTGAGGCGCACGCGGCGGAACAGCTCCGGGGCGAAGTGCGGAATGCCGGTGAAGCCGAGCACCTCGCCTTCGCTGAAGGTGTCGCCGATCTGGATGGTGCCGTGGTTGTGCAGGCCGATGATGTCGCCGGCATAGGCTTCCTCGAGCATCTCGCGCTCGCTGGAGAAGAAGGTCAGCGCGTCGGCGATCTTCAGGTCCTTCTTGATCCGCACGTGGCGCATCTTCATGCCCTTCTCGTACTTGCCCGAGCAGATGCGCATGAAGGCGATGCGGTCGCGGTGCTTGGGATCCATGTTCGCCTGGATCTTGAACACGAAGCCGGAGAACTTCTCCTCGGTCGGCTCCACCACGCGCTCGTGGGTGGCGCGCGACAGCGGCTGCGGCGCCCAGTCGACCACCGCGTCGAGCACCTGGTCGACGCCGAAGTTGCCCAGCGCGGTGCCGAAGAACACCGGGGTCATCTGGCCGCGCAGGAAGGCGTCCTGGTCGAATTCGTGGCAGGCGCCCTGCACCAGCTCCAGCTGCTCGACGAAGTCGTCGTACTGGTCGCCGAGGTGCGCGCGCGCCTCGGCCGAGTCGAGGCCGTCGATGACGATCTGCTCGATGCGCTCGTGGCCGTGGCCCGGCTGGTAGACGATGACCTTGTCTGCGCTGAGGTGGTAGACGCCCTTGAAGTCCTTGTAGCAGCCGATCGGCCAGGTGATCGGCGCCGCCTTGATCTTCAGCACCGCCTCGATCTCGTCGAGCAGCTCGATCGGGTCGCGGATGTCGCGGTCGAGCTTGTTGATGAAGCTGACGATCGGGGTGTCGCGCAGCCGGCAGACTTCCATCAGGGCGATGGTGCGCGGCTCGACGCCCTTGCCGCCGTCGAGGACCATCAGCGCCGAGTCCACCGCGGTCAGGGTGCGGTAGGTGTCTTCCGAGAAGTCCTCGTGGCCGGGGGTGTCGAGCAGGTTGATCATGTGCTCGCGGTAGGGGAACTGCATCACCGAGGTGGTGATCGAGATGCCGCGCTGCTTCTCCATCTCCATCCAGTCGGAGGTGGCGTGGCGGTCGGACTTGCGCGATTTCACCGTGCCGGCGACGGCGATCGCCTTGCCCATCAGCAGCAGCTTCTCGGTGATGGTGGTCTTGCCCGCATCGGGGTGGGAAATGATGGCGAAGGTGCGGCGCTTCGCGACTTCGGCGGCCTGAGTGGTCATCGGAAAGGGAACCCGTCGACGGATAGTCGGTCTGTCAGAAAAGGCGGCGATTATAGCGGATGAGCCCCCCCGCTGACCGGTGAGTGATGAATGGGGGCGGTTTGGGGAAATTTCTGGTTGATCTTGACCCCCCATGGTCCTAAAGTTCGCGCCCGAACGTCCATGCTGGAAACGATCCATCCGGCTCAAGTACTGACGACGAGACAGCAAGGTCAACCCGCCATCGAGCACGACGCGCGGTTGACCTTTTTGCTTTCGGCGACATGCCTTGGGAAGTAGGCGAACCAAAGTGGGGAAACTGATCAGGCGTTCGCGGCCCTAGCTGGGCCACTCCACCACATTCATTTGTCGTTTGTTTTGCCATTTTGGAGCCCATGCATGTCCATCAAGGTTGAAGACTATTTCGATCGCGACACCTTCAAGAAGATGAAGGCACTCGCTGACCAGAAGGAAACTCCCTTCGTGGTGATCGATCTGCCCACCATCTCCCGTGCCTACGACCAGTTGGGCAGCTGCTTCCCGTTCGCCAAGACCTACTACGCGGTCAAGGCCAACCCGGCGGTGGAGATCATCGACCTGCTGAAGGAAAAGGGCTCCAACTTCGACATCGCCTCGATCTACGAGCTGGACAAGGTCCTGGCCCAGGGCGTCGGCCCGGAGCGCATCAGCTACGGCAACACCATCAAGAAGGCGCGCGACGTGCGCTACTTCTACGAGAAGGGCGTGCGCCTGTTCGCCACCGACTCGGAAGCCGACCTGCGCAACATCGCCAAGGCCGCGCCGGGCGCCAAGGTCTACGTGCGCATCCTCACCGAAGGCTCCACCACCGCCGACTGGCCGCTGTCGCGCAAGTTCGGCTGCCAGAGCGACATGGCCATGGACCTGCTGATCCTCGCCCGTGACCTCGGCCTGGTGCCCTACGGCGTGTCCTTCCACGTCGGCAGCCAGCAGCGCGACATCTCCGTGTGGGACGCCGCCATCGCCAAGGTCAAGGTGATCTTCGAGCGCCTCAAGGAAGAGGACGGCATCGAGCTGAAGATGATCAACATGGGCGGCGGCTTCCCGGCCAACTACATCGCCAAGACCAACAGCCTGGAAACCTACGCGGAAGAGATTATCCGCTTCCTCAAGGAAGACTTCGGCGACGACCTGCCGGAAATCATCCTCGAGCCGGGCCGCTCGCTGATCGCCAACGCCGGCATCCTGGTCAGCGAAGTGGTGCTGGTGGCGCGCAAGTCGCGCACCGCCGTGGAGCGCTGGGTGTTCACCGACGTGGGCAAGTTCTCCGGCCTGATCGAAACCATGGACGAGTCCATCAAGTTCCCGATCTGGACCGAGAAGAAGGGCGAGATGGAAGAGGTGGTGATCGCCGGCCCGACCTGCGACAGCGCCGACATCATGTACGAGCACTACAAGTACGGCCTGCCGCTGAACCTTGCCAGCGGTGACCGCCTGTACTGGCTGTCCACCGGTGCCTACACCACCAGCTACAGCGCGGTGGAGTTCAACGGCTTCCCGCCGCTGAAGGCCTTCTACCTGGCGTGAGCCGGGTGCTGTAGCCCGCATGGAAACGCCGCGACCTGTCGCGGCGTTTTCGTTTGTGGCGCACCTGCCGACCCCCGGCATTGCCATGGCTTGTGCTGGATCAAGGAAGCGGCCGATTGGCCTGTCGCGGGGGCTGGCGCCAACTTAGAATCATTCTCGAATGCGCGGGTGCAGCTTCGTTGTCCCGCGTCCCGCCCTGCGTTCGAGGAACCCGCCGATGCACCAGCCCCTGCCCAAGTTGCCGCAGATTCCTGCCGAGATCGCCGCGCTGGCCGACTACGAGCCCTTCGCCCGCGCCCGCATGAGCGAGCAGGCCTGGGCCTACATGGCCGGCGGCGCGGCGGACGAACTCACCCTGCGCGACAACTGCGCGGCTTTCCAGCGCCTGCGCCTGCGCAACCGGGTGCTGGCCGACCTGCGCGGCGGCGACACCCGGGTCACGCTGTTCGGCCAGACCTTCGATCACCCGATCTTCCTCGCGCCGGTCGCCTACCACAGGCTCGCCCATCCCGAGGGCGAGTTGGCCACCGTGCTGGGGGCCTCGGCGCTGCGTGCCGGCATGGTGGTCAGTACCCAGGCCAGCGTCGCGCTGGAGGAAATAGCCCGCCAGGCGCAGACGCCGCTGTGGTTCCAGCTGTACATCCAGCCCGACCGCGGCTTCACCCGCGAACTGGTACAGCGCGCCGAGGCGGCCGGCTACCAGGCACTGGTGCTGACTGTGGACGCCCCGGTCGGCGGCATGCGCAACCGCGAGCAGCGCGCCGGCTTCGTGCTGCCGCCGGGTGTCGAGGCGGTCAACCTGCGCGGCATGCGCCCGCTGCAGGCCAGCGCCGATCCCGCCGCCGGCAGCCTGCTGCTCGGCAGCCCGCTGCTGGCGGCGGCGCCGACCTGGGCGGACCTGGACTGGCTGCGCGGCCTGACCCGCCTGCCGATCCTGCTCAAGGGAGTGATGAGCGGCGCGGACGCCGGCCGGGCGCTGGCCGCCGGCGTCGACGGGCTGATCGTCTCCAACCATGGCGGGCGCACCCTGGATGGCCTGCCGGCGACCATCGATGTGCTCGCCGAGGTGGCCGCCGCGGTAGAGGGGCGCCTGCCGCTGCTGCTCGATGGCGGTATCCGTCGTGGCAGCGACGTGCTCAAGGCGCTGGCGCTGGGCGCGCGGGCGGTGCTGATCGGCCGTCCCTACATCTTCGGCCTGGCCACTGCCGGTGCGGTCGGCGTGGCCCATGTGCTGCAGCTGCTGCGCGCCGAACTGGAGGTCGCCATGGCACTGACCGGCTGCAGCGACCTGGCCGGCATCGGTCCCGAGGTGCTGTGGTACCCGCGTTGACGGCGGCGAGACGGCCCGGGATTGAGGCGGCGGGCAGAGGAGTTCCGCCGTTTTTGTAAAGTTAATGTAAAGATGACGCTGGCGGTCTTTACTGATAATTCTTCTCAAATAGAATCGCATCCCATTAAACCCAGGGAGTGATTCTCATGCGTGCCTTCGTCAAAGCCTCATCCCGTCAACCCCAGCGACTGCTGGCCTCGGCCGTCGGCCTGGCCGTGGCCTCCCTGGCCGTTCCGGCCCTGGCTGCGGAGCAGGGCGCCCTGCAGCTCGACAACGTCACCGTGCAGGGTGAGCAGGAGGCCAGCAGCTCCAAGACCGAGTCGGTCTCCTCGCCGAAATACACCGCGCCGCTGCTGGACACTCCGCAGACCATCAGCGTGGTGCCGCAGAAGGTGATCGAGGAGCAGCAGGCGCTGAGCCTGCGCCAGGTGCTGGCCAACGTCTCCGGCATCACCTTCAGCGCCGGCGAAGGCGGCGGCGGCTCCGGCGACAGCATCAACATCCGTGGCTTCGGCGCCAACGCCAACATGCAGATCGACGGCCTGCGCGACAGCGCGCAGACCAACCGCACCGACACCTTCAACATCGAGGCGGTCGAGGTCATCAAGGGCCCCAACTCGGTGTTCGGCGGCAGCGGCACCACCGGCGGCAGCATCAACCAGGTCACCAAGCAGCCGGTCGGTCGCGACTTCACCCGCCTCGGCGGCAGCCTGGGCACCGACAACTACCACCGCCTGACCCTGGACACCAACCAGACCCTCGACGGGGTCGGCACCGACAGCGCCTTCCGTCTCAACCTGATGGCCCACGAGAACGACGTGCCGGGCCGCGACGAGGTCGACCGCGAGCGCTGGGGCATCGCCCCGTCCCTGGCCCTGGGCCTGAGCGAGGACACCCGCCTGACCCTGAGCTACTTCCACCAGACCGACGACATCCTGCCCGACTACGGCGTGCCGGCCCTCGACGGCAAGAAGCTCGCCGGCGTCGACCGCGAGGCCTACTTCGGCTTCAGCAACATCGACAAGGACGAGATCGAGACCGACTCCTTCACCGTCAAGCTGGAGCATGCCTTCAACGACAGCCTCAGCCTGCAGAACCTGACCCGCTACAGCCGCATCGACCGCGACGTGGTGATTTCCGCCTCCCACGTCAACACCACCGGCGTGCCGGCGGGCAGCTACGTGCCGGCCGGTCCGCAGGGCTACGGCCGCGACGTCAGCAGCGACCTGTGGATCAACCAGACCAACCTGCGCGCCGACTTCGACACCTTCGGCCTAGTTCACAGCCTGGCGACCGGCGTCGAGGTGTCCCGCGAGACCTACGATCGCACCACCTACAGCTATGGGCTGGATTTCACCGGTCGCAGCTTCGACCTGGCCAACCCGCCGGGCCACTACACCGGCCCGATCAACAAGGCGGACTCGGCGGATACCTCGACCGAGCTGACCAATCAGGCGGTCTACGTCTTCGACACCATCGCCCTCGCCCCCCAGTGGGATCTGAACCTGGGCCTGCGCTACGACTGGGTCGACGGCGAGTACAAGAACGTCGCGCTGCCGGCCGGCACCCTCACCAAGCTGGACACCAGCGACGAGATGCTCAGCGGCCGTGCCGGCCTGGTCTACAAGCCGGCCGACAACGGGCGCATCTACGTCGCCTACGGCACCTCGTTCAACCCCTCGGCAGAGTTCCTCGCCTCCAGCGGTACTGGCGTGAGCGCTGCAACCACCGACCTCGAGCCGGAGGAGAACGAGACCTGGGAGCTGGGCACCAAGTGGGAGCTGTTCGACCGTCGCCTGGAGCTGGACGCCGCGGTGTTCCGCGTCGAGAAGACCAATGCCCGCGAAACCATGGCTGACGGCAGCACCCAGCTGGCCGGCGAGCAGCGCGTGCAGGGTGTCGAGCTGGGCGTGACCGGCCACATCACCGAGCAGTGGGACGTCTTCGCCAACTACACCTTCCTTGACAGCGAGACCCTCAAGGCGGCTGACACCGCCGCCGGTCGCGCCCGGGAAGGCCAGGCGCTGGCCAACACCCCGCCGCGCTCGTTCAACCTGTGGACCTCCTACGAGCTGCCGGCCGGCTGGACCCTGGGCTACGGCGCCCGCTACGTCAGCGAGCGCAATGTCGCTACCAGCGGCACCGCCAAGCTGGACGACTACTGGCTGCACAACGCCATGGTCGGCTATCAGGTCAACAGGAGCCTCGACCTGCAGCTGAATCTCAACAACCTGTTCGACGAGGACTACGTGGCCCAAGTGCGGCAGACCCCGGGTACCGCTGCCCGTTCGGCTGCCATCGAGTACGGCGACGGCCGCTCGGCGATCCTCTCGGCCAACTATTCCTTCTGACCGTAACCGTCCAGGCAAGCCCCGCTCCGCGGGGCTTCGCCGCATCAGGAGAGCGACGCCATGATGCTGCACATTCCCGGGGTGCTCAGCCCCGAACAGGTTCTCGACTGCCGGCGCCTGCTGCAGCAGGCGCCGTGGGTGGATGGCAAGACCACCGCCGGATTCCAGTCGGCGATGGCCAAGAACAACCTGCAGCTGCCGGAGGACTGCGCCGAAGCGCGGCAGATCGGTGCGCTGATCCTGCAGGCGCTGGAGCGCAACCCGCTGTTCATTGCTGCGGCGTTGCCGGACAAGGTGTATCCGCCGCTGTTCAACTGCTACCAGGGCGGTCAGGACTTCGGCCTGCATGTGGACAACGCGGTGCGCCTGGACCGCTCGACTGGCGGGCGGGTGCGCACCGACCTGTCGGCCACCCTGTTCTTCACCGGCCCCGACGAGTACGACGGCGGCGAGCTGGTGGTGGAGGACACCTACGGCGCGCACAGCGTCAGGCTGCCGGCCGGCGATCTGCTCCTCTATCCCTCCACCAGCCTGCACCGGGTCACCCCGGTCACCCGCGGCGCGCGGGTCTGCTCGTTCTTCTGGATCCAGAGCATGGTGCGCGACGACGGCCAGCGCAGCCTGCTGTTCGACCTGGACACCGGCATCCAGCGCATCAACCAGGAGCTGGGGGCCGATCACGCGGCCAGCGTGCAGCTCACCGGCGTGTACCACAACCTGCTGCGCCGCTGGGCGCTGTGACGGCCGGTGCCGCGGGCGGGTAAAGGTTGGGTAAAGCCGATTTGTTGCAAATTATTCTCGAATAAAATCGTTTCGCACCGCTGCATCCGCCGGCGGTGCGCTGCGGCTTCCTGCCGCCTCCGAGTTCAACTTCGCCGCAGCCGCGGCATAGCGATCAGGTGATCCCAGGTGGTCAAGAAAATCCTCTTCCAGCTGCACTGGCTGCTGGGCATCAGCGCTGGCCTGGTGCTGGCGCTGATGGGCGTGACCGGCGCCAGCCTGTCCTACCAGGACGAGCTGCTGCGCCTCCTCAACCCCGGCGTGATGAGCGTCGAGCCGGCCGTCGGCGCACGGCCGCTGAGCCCGGACGAGCTGGTGGTCCGCGTCGGCGAGCAACTGCCCGGGCGCGCGGTGCTCGGCCTGACCTTCTCCGCCGACGCCCTGGACGCGACCAAGGTCAACGTCAGCGGCGGCGGGCCGCGCGGCGAGACGCTGTACGCCGATCCCTACAGCGGCGAGGTGCTCGGCGCGGCGCGCGGCGCCGGTTTCTTCCAGTTCATGATGCAGCTGCACCGCTGGCTGGCCATGGGCGACGCCGGCAAGCCGGTCACCGGCGCGGCCACCCTGGCGCTGGTGTTCCTCTGCCTGTCCGGCCTGTACCTGCGCTGGCCGCGCCGGCCCGGCAGCTGGCGCGCCTGGCTGACCCTCGACTGGCGGCGCACAGGGCGCGGCTTCCTCTGGGACCTGCACGCGGTGGCCGGCACCTGGGTGCTGCTGGCCTACCTGCTGGCCTCGCTGACCGGCCTGTACTGGTCCTACGAGTGGTACCGCAACGGCGTGCACGCGCTGGCCGGCGAGCCGGCCCCGCAGCACGGCGGGCCGGGCAAGCGCCGCGGCCCGCCGCAGGGCCAGGCGCAGGCCGAGGCGCCGCGTGCGCCGGTGAGCATCGACGCCCAGTGGGATGCCTTCCGCCACACAGTGCAGGACGACTACCGGCTGGCCAACCTGCGCCTGCCCGAGCGCGCCGGCCAGCCGCTGCAGGTGATGTACCTGCCGGAGGCCGCCGGGCACAACCGCGCCTTCAACCGTATCAGCCTCGATGCCGGCGGCAAGGTGCTGCAGCACGAGCGCTACACCGACAAGAGCGGCGTGCAGCAGCTACTGGCCAGCGTCTATCCGCTGCACACCGGCGACTACTTCGGCCAGCCCGGGCGCATCCTCATGCTGCTGGCCAGCCTGGCCATGCCGCTGTTCTTCGTCACCGGCTGGCAGCTCTACCTCGGCCGTCGTCGTCAGCGTCACGCCGCCCGCGCCGGGCGCCAGGCGCTGGAGGCCGCGCGTGGCGATGGCCAGCCCTGGCTGATCGGTTTCGCCAGCCAGAACGGCTTCGCCGAACAGCTGGCCTGGCAGACCGCCGGCCAGCTGCAGGCGGCCGGCGCTACCGTCCAGGTGCGCCCGCTGGCCCAGCTCGACGCGCAGGCCCTGCGCGGCGCCGGGCGGGCGCTGTTCGTGGTCAGCACCTTCGGCGACGGCGAGGCGCCGGACAGTGCCCGCGGCTTCGTGCGCCGGGTGCTGGGCGGCGAGTTCGACCTCGGCCACCTCGAATACGCCCTGCTCGGTCTCGGCGACCGCCAGTACCAGCGCTTCTGCGGCTTCGCCCGCCAGCTGCACGACTGGCTGCAGGGCCAGGGCGCACGCAGCCTGTTCGCCCCGGTGGAAGTGGACAACGGCGACCACTCGGCGCTGCAGCGCTGGCGCGCCCTGCTCGGCGAGCTGACCGGCAGTGCGCCGCCGAGCGAGGCCGAGCCGGCCGCCCGTGACGGCTTCGCCGAATGGACGCTGCGCGAGAAGCAGTGGCTCAACCCCGGCAGCAGTGCCGCGCCGGTCTGGCGCCTGGCGTTCGAGGTGCCGGCCGGGCAGCGCTGGCAGGCCGGCGACCTGGTGGAGATCCTGCCGCCGCAGGCCGGCGCGCGGCCGCGCAGCTATTCGATCGCCTCGCTGGCCGACGACGGGTCGCTGGAGCTGATCGTCCGCCTGCACCTGCACGCCGATGGTACGCCGGGGCTGTGCTCCGGCTGGCTGTGCGTGCAGCTGGTAGAGGGCGCCACGGTGCCGCTGCGGCTGCGCCGCAACACCGGCTTCCACCTGCCCGAGGACGACCGTCCGCTGCTGCTGATCGGCAACGGCACCGGCCTGGCCAGCCTGCGCGCCCTGCTGCGTGAGCGCGCCTGGCGCGGGCAGCCGCGCAACTGGCTGCTGTTCGGCGAGCGTACGGCGGCGCACGACTTCCTGTGCCGCGACGAGCTGCTGGCCTGGCAGGCCGAGGGCCATCTGCAGCGCCTCGACCTGGCGTTCTCCCGCGACCAGGCGGACAAGGTCTACGTGCAGGACCGCCTGCGCGCGGCGGCCGCCGAGCTGCGCGCCTGGCTGGCCGACGGCGCGGCCATCTATGTCTGCGGCAGCCTCGAGGGCATGGGCGAGGGGGTCGATGCGGTGCTGCGCGAGCTGCTCGGCGCGGCGGCGCTGGCCGAGCTGCAGGAGAGCGGGCGCTACCGGCGCGACCTGTACTGAGGTGATGAATGGCGGGGCTGCCCCGGGCCTGGCGGCTGAGTGACGTAGGGTGCGCCGTGCGCACCATGCGGTTTGTGGGGCGCGCAGCGCACCCTACAACGGCAGTTCCAGCGTGCCAGACATCGCCGGGCTGTCCTCGACGCGCAGCGCCAGCTCACCCTCGTGCAGCCGGGCGGTCAGGCGCTGGCCGGGAACGGTGCCGGCGGCGCGGCGCACGGCGCGGCCACGCTCGTCGAGGAGGATGCTGTAGCCGCGGCCGAGGGTGGCCAGCGGGTTGACCACCTGCAGGGTCTGGGCGATGCCCCCGAGCTTCTGGCGGCGCTCGCGCAGGCCGGCGTGCATGGCGCGCGGCAGGCGCTGGGCGAGGTGGTCGAGGCGCTGGCGCAGCAGTTCGAGCAGGCGCTCGGGATGCTGGGCGGCCAGGCGGGTGTCCAGGCGCGCCAGACGCTCATGGGCGGTGCGCAGGCGCTGGTCCAGCGCCCGGCGCAGGCGCAGCTCCAGGTCGTCGAGGCGCTGGGCCTGCTGGCGCAGCCGTTCGCCGGGATGGCGCAGGCGCCGGCGCAGGCCGTCGAGCTGCAGCTGGCGGGCGGCCAGCAGGTGCTGCATGCGCAGGGTCAGGCGGCGCTGCAGGCCGTCGAGGCGGCGCTGCAGGTCGCTGGAGTCGGGGGCGAGCAGTTCGGCGGCGGCCGAGGGCGTCGGTGCGCGCACGTCGGCGACGAAGTCGGCGATGGTCACGTCGGTCTCGTGGCCGACCGCGCTGACGATCGGTGTCGCACAGGCGGCGATGGCGCGCGCCACCGCTTCCTCGTTGAAGCACCACAGATCCTCCAGCGAGCCGCCACCGCGGGCCAGGATCAGCGCGTCGAAGCCCTGGTGGTCGGCCAGCGCCAGCGCGCGGACGATCTGCGCGCTGGCATCGACGCCCTGCACCGCGGTGGGCACCAGGGTCAGCTCCACCTGCGGCGCGCGGCGGCGGAACACGCTGATGATGTCGCGGATCACCGCCCCTGACGGCGAGCTGACGATGCCGACGCGCTGCGGATGGGCGGGCAGGGCGCGCTTGCCCGCGGCGGCGAACAGCCCCTCGGCGGCCAGCTTGTCCTTGAGCGCCTCGAAGGCCAGGCGCAGCGCGCCGTCGCCGGCCGGCTCCACCGCGTCGAGGATCATCTGGTAGTCGCCGCGGCCCTCGAACAGCGAGACCTTGCCGCGCACCTTCACCGCCAGGCCGTCGCGCAGCGCCTGGCGCACCCGCGCGGCGCTGGAGCGGAACAGCGCGCAGCGCACCTGGGCGCCGGCGTCCTTGAGGGTGAAGTAGACGTGCCCGGAGGAGGGCCGCGCCAGGTTGGAGATCTCGCCCTCGACCCACACCTGCGGGAACACGTCCTCGAGCAGGTGGCGGGCGCGCTGGTTGAGCTGGCTGACGGTCAGGACCTCGCGATCGAGGCCGAGCCGCTGGAAGGGATCGGTGAGCATGGCCGGCATGATAAGCCGAGCGTGCGGCGGGAGCGACAGGGATTCAGTCGTCGGCGAGCAGACGGTCGAGCAGCCAGGCGGCGACCGGGCCGAGTTCGCGCCGGCGCGACCACACCGCGTCCACCGCCACGCGCCTGGGCCAGCCGTCGAGCGCCAGCTCATGCAGGCGGCCTCTGCCGTAGTCGGCGACCAGCTGGCGCGGCAGCGCCGCCCAGCCGCAGCCGAGCCCGGCCATTTCCAGCAGCAGCAGGTAGTCCGGCGCCGACCAGCAGCGAGCGCCGCTATGCACGCCGCTACGCACGTCGCTGCGCACGCCGCTGCCCGGCAGGTCGTCGGCCGGCGTCTCGCTGGCGGTCACGCTGCTCAGACGCAGCGCGCGCCACTGCGCCAGGTCTTCGGGACCGACCCGCGCCAGGGCGGCCAGCGGATGGTCGACGGCGACGAACAGGCCGAATTCGGCGCTGACCGCCACCCCGGCGTGGGCGATGTCCGGCGGGTAGGCGGGCTGCGCGGCGAGCAGGCCGAGCTGGGCGCGGCCCTGACCGATCAGGTCGAGCACGTCGGCGTGCTCGGCGATCAGGCACTCGAACTCCAGGTCGGGGAAGCGCCGGTCGAGCTCCAGCAGGCGCGCCTCGTACTGGCGGGGCTGGTAGGCGTCGGACAGGACCAGGGTCAGGCGCGCTTCCTGGCCCTGCGCCAGGCGGGCGGCGTGCAGTGCCAGGCGGTCGCCGGCAGCCAGCACGGCTTCGGCGTGGGCAAGCAGGCTGGCGCCGGCTTCGGTCAGTTCGAGGCGGCGCGGACCGCGGCGGAACAGCTCGACGCCGAGGTCGAGCTCCAGGCGCGCCACCGCTTCGCTGACGGTCGACTGGCTCTTGCCCAGCCGCCGCGCGGCGGCGCTGAGCGAGCCGCAGGCGGCCGCCTGGGCGAAGGCCTGGAGTGATTCGGCAGACAGGTTCATATCGGTTTCACCGATGGCAGCTGGTTTGTTCGTGGCTGGATGACCGATGAGAATAGCGCCCGCTGCTTTCGATCGCGAGGTCCCTGCCATGAGCCTGAACGCCAACCCCCTGCAACGCTCGCTGGGCGAACGCATCGGCCATGCGCTGGCCTTCGAGCTGATCGCCCTGCTGATCTGCGCACCGGCGCTGGCCTGGCTGCTGGGCAAGCCGCTGCTGCAGCTGGGGCTGCTGACCCTGATGTTCTCGACCGTCGCCATGCTCTGGAACATGCTGTTCAACTGGCTGTTCGACCGCGCCCAGCAGCGCCTGGGCTTCCGCCGCGACCTGCGGGTGCGGCTGTGCCACGCGCTGCTGTTCGAGACGGGGCTGATCGTCGTGCTGGTGCCGCTGGCGGCCTGGTGGCTGTCGATCGGCCTGCTCGAGGCGCTGCTGCTCGACATCGGCCTGATCCTGTTCTTCCTGCCCTACACCGTGGCCTTCAACTGGGGCTGGGATGTGCTGCGCGAGCGCTGGCTGGCGCGCCGGGCTGCGGCGCCGGCCGTCCAGCGGACTTGATTTGTCCGCGCCAGCGCCTAAGCTGCGCGGCTTTCTTCTTGCCGGCCAGCCGCCATGACCGCACAGCTCATCCTCGTCCCGCAGATTTCCAGCGTCCCCGCCCACGAGGCCAAGGCGCGCCAGCTGCTCAACTGGCTGGTCAGGCGCGAGATAGTCGCGGCGCTGCCGACCACCTGCGGGCAGGGCGGCAACGGCATGGCCTACGCCATCGCCCCCGGCGCGCGGCGGGTGGCCCTGCATCCCGAGCGCTTGCCGTTCGGCCAGCCGCACAACGGCCTGGAGATCGTCACCCGGCGCTGCATCTACACGCCGACCCGCGATTTTCGCGAGGAAGCCGGCTGCCCGCAGTGCCGCCAGGAGATCGGCGAGCCGCTGTTCGACAGCCTGGAGGCCTGGTGGCCGGGGGAGACCGACAACTTCACCTGCCCGGAATGCGGCTTCGAGGACGACATCAACGGCTTCCTGTTCCTGCAGCCGTGCGGCTTCTCCGACCTGGGCTTCATCTTCAACGGCTGGGCGGAGGCGGGGTTGCGTCAGGACTTCCTCGACGCTTTCGCCGAGCGGCTGGGCTTTGCCGTGCGCGTGGTGCAGGTCGATCCCTGAGGCGCGCCCTGTAGTAGGCGGCTGTTACCCACTCGCCGCGCCATGGTCGATACTGCTGGCTCCTTCACCACCCGGAACAGGGAGAGAACCATGGCTGCGAAGAAGATCCTCATGCTGGTCGGCGATTACGTCGAGGACTACGAAGTGATGGTGCCGTTCCAGGCGCTGTCGATGGTCGGCCACACCGTGCACGCGGTGTGTCCGGGCAAGGCCGCCGGGCAGAGCGTGCGCACCGCGATCCACGACTTCGAGGGCGACCAGACCTACAGCGAGAAGCCGGGGCACAACTTCGCCCTCAACGCCGACTTCGCCGCGGTGCGCGCCGAGGACTACGACGCGCTGGTGGTGCCGGGCGGCCGCGCGCCGGAGTACCTGCGCCTGAACGCCGAGGTGATCGAACTGGTGCAGGCCATCGCCAAGGCCGGCAAGCCGATCGCCGCGATCTGCCACGGCGCCCAGCTGCTGGCTGCCGCCGGCGTGCTCAAGGATCGCGCGTGCAGCGCCTACCCGGCCTGCGCCCCGGAGGTCGCCCTAGCCGGCGGGCGCTACGTGGAAATCCCGGTCGACCAGGCGCACAGCGACGGCAACCTGGTCACCGCCCCGGCCTGGCCGGCGCATCCGGCCTGGCTGGCGGCGTTCCTCAAGGTGCTGGGTACCCGCATCGAGCTTTGATCCATGCACCAGAGCGGTAGGGGGCGCGCGGCGCACCCTACGGTTCGAGGAGACACTCATGTGCGAGCTGTACGTCAAGGCCGACCCGATCCTCTACGAGTCGCGCTCGCGCTCCCTGCGCATCCGCGGCGTGGTCACCACCCTGCGCCTGGAGAATCAGTTCTGGGACATCCTGCGCGAGATCGCCGAGGTCGACGGCATGACCACCAACCAGCTGATCGCCAAGCTGTACGAGGAGGTCATGGACTACCGCGGTGAGGTGGTCAACTTCGCTTCCTTCCTGCGCGTCAGCTGCACCCGCTACCTGGCCCAGCGCCGCGAGCGGGGCACGGAACTGAGCCTGGTCGCTGGCCGTGCACGCGCAGGCGACCAGCCGCGTTGAGCCCGAGCCCCGTGCCGGGTATAATGCCGCGCTTCCATTTTTTCCCGTCCGGGAGCCCCCGCCATGCTGCGTATCAGCCAAGAAGCCCTGACCTTCGACGACGTTCTCCTGATCCCCGGTTATTCCGAGGTTCTGCCCAAGGATGTTTCCCTCAAGACCCGCCTGACCCGTGGCATCGAGCTGAACATCCCGCTGGTTTCCGCGGCCATGGACACCGTCACCGAATCGCGCCTGGCCATCGCCATGGCGCAGGAAGGCGGCATCGGCATCATCCACAAGAACATGACCATCGAGCAGCAGGCTGCCGAGGTGCGCAAGGTCAAGCGTCACGAGACCGCCATCGTGCGCGATCCGGTGACCGTGACCCCGGACACCAAGATCATCGACCTGCTGGCCCGCGTGCGCGAGTACGGCTTCTCCGGCTTCCCGGTGGTGGCCAACAACGAGCTGGTCGGCATCGTCACCGGCCGCGACCTGCGCGTGAAGCCGAACGCCGGCGACACCGTGGCGGCGATCATGACGCCCAAGGAGCGCCTGATCACCGTCGAGGAAGGCACCGGTCTCGAGGAGATCAAGGCCAAGCTGTACGAGCACCGCATCGAGAAGATGCTGGTGGTCGACAAGCAGTTCCACCTGCGCGGGCTGGTCACCTTCCGTGACATCGAGAAGGCCAAGAGCTACCCGCTGGCGTCCAAGGACGAGCAGGGCCGCCTGCGCGTCGGCGCCGCCGTCGGCACCGGTGCCGACACCGGCGAGCGCATCGCTGCGCTGGCCGCCGCGGGCGTCGACGTGGTGGTGGTCGACACCGCCCACGGCCACTCCAAGGGCGTGATCGACCGCGTGCGCTGGGTCAAGCAGAACTTCCCCGAAGTGCAGGTGATCGGCGGCAACATCGCCACCGCCGAGGCCGCCCTGGCGCTGGTCGAGGCTGGCGCCGACGCCGTCAAGGTCGGCATCGGCCCGGGCTCGATCTGCACCACCCGCATCGTCGCCGGCGTCGGCGTGCCGCAGATCAGCGCCATCGCCAACGTCTCCGCCGCCCTGGCCGCGGTCGGCGTGCCGATGATCGCCGACGGCGGCATCCGCTTCTCCGGCGACCTGTCCAAGGCCATCGTCGCCGGCGCCAACGCGGTGATGATGGGCTCGATGTTCGCCGGCACCGAAGAGGCGCCGGGCGAGGTCGAGCTGTTCCAGGGCCGCTCCTACAAGTCCTACCGCGGCATGGGCTCGCTGGGCGCCATGGCCCAGGCCCAGGGTTCCTCGGACCGCTACTTCCAGGACTCCGCCGCCGGCGCCGAGAAGCTGGTGCCGGAAGGCATCGAAGGCCGCGTGCCGTACAAGGGTGCCCTGGCCGCCATCGTCCACCAGCTGATGGGCGGCCTGCGCGCCTCCATGGGTTACACCGGCTGCGCCACCATCGAGGAGATGCGCACCCGCCCGCAGTTCGTGCGCATCACCGGCGCCGGCATGGCCGAGTCGCACGTGCACGACGTGCAGATCACCAAGGAAGCTCCCAACTACCGCGTTGGTTGATTGCTGAGCTTTTGAACTGGCGACACGGGGCTGCTTTTCAGCCCCGTGTCGTTTGTGCATTCCGCTACGAGAGATGGCCATGGCCCACCACGACATTCACGCTCACCGGATCCTGATCCTCGACTTCGGTTCCCAGTACACCCAGCTGATCGCCCGCCGCGTGCGCGAGATCGGCGTGTACTGCGAGATCCATCCGTTCGACATGGACGACGAGGCGATCCGCGCCTTCGACCCGCGCGGCATCATCCTCGCCGGCGGTCCGGAGTCGGTGCACGAGGAGAACAGCCCGCGCGCGCCGCAGGCGGTGTTCGACCTGGGCGTGCCGCTGTTCGGCATCTGCTACGGCATGCAGACCATGTCCGAGCAGCTCGGCGGCAAGGTGCAGGGCTCCGACCTGCGCGAGTTCGGCTACGCCCGCGTCGACCTGGTCGGCAAGAGCCGTCTGCTCGACGGCATCGAGGACCACATGGACGACGACGGCCTGCTCAGCCTCGACGTGTGGATGAGCCACGGCGACAAGGTCACCACGCTGCCGGAAGGCTTCCACATCGTCGCCAGCACCCCGAGCTGCCCGATCGCCGCCATCGCCGACGACAACCGCTGCTACTACGGCGTGCAGTTCCATCCGGAAGTGACCCACACCAAGCAGGGCGGCCGCATCCTGTCGCGCTTCATCCTGGAGATCTGCGGCTGCGAGGCGCTGTGGACCCCGGCCAACATCGTCGAGGACGCCATCGCCACCGTGCGCAAGCAGGTCGGTGACCGCAAGGTGCTGCTCGGCCTGTCCGGCGGCGTCGATTCCTCGGTGGTCGCCGCGCTGCTGCACCGCGCCATCGGCGAGCAACTGACCTGCGTGTTCGTCGACAACGGCCTGCTGCGCCTGCACGAGGGCGACCAGGTGATGGCCATGTTCGCCGAGAACATGGGCGTCAAGGTGATCCGCGCCAACGCCGAGGAGCTGTTCCTCGGCCGCCTGGCCGGGGTCAGCGACCCGGAGCAGAAGCGCAAGATCATCGGCCGCAGCTTCATCGAGGTGTTCGACCAGGAGGCCAAGAAGCTCGAAGGCATCGACTTCCTCGCCCAGGGCACCATCTACCCGGACGTGATCGAGTCGGCCGGCGCCAAGACCGGCAAGGCCCACGTGATCAAGTCGCACCACAACGTCGGCGGCCTGCCGGAGGACATGCAGTTCCAGCTGGTCGAGCCGCTGCGCGAGCTGTTCAAGGACGAGGTGCGCAAGATCGGCCTCGAACTCGGCCTGCCCTACGACATGGTCTACCGCCACCCGTTCCCGGGCCCGGGCCTGGGCGTGCGCATCCTCGGCGAGGTGAAGAAGGAGTACGCCGACCTGCTGCGTCGCGCCGACCACATCTTCATCGAGGAGCTGCGCAACTTCGACTGGTACCACAAGACCAGCCAGGCCTTCGTGGTGTTCCAGCCGGTCAAGTCGGTCGGCGTGGTCGGCGACGGCCGCCGCTACGCCTGGGTCGTGGCCCTGCGTGCGGTGGAAACCATCGACTTCATGACCGCACGCTGGGCGCACCTGCCCTACGAGCTGCTGGAGAAGGTCTCCAACCGCATCATCAACGAGATCGAAGGCATCTCGCGCGTCACCTACGACGTGTCGAGCAAGCCGCCGGCGACCATCGAGTGGGAATGATCCGGTCGCTCCGGTGATCTGACAGGCAAAAGGGCAGCGTGAGCTGCCCTTTTGCTTTTCCGCCTCGCTATGCTGCAGCCAATACGTCGCAAGGAATCGCCCGATGTCGCTGTGGAGCTCCCCCCTGGCCCGCATGAAGGCCATCGCCCTCGGCCTGCTGCTGCTGGCGGCGGCGCTGTACGCGCTGGCCACCGCCCTGCTGCCGGGGCATCCCGGCTGGGGTTACCTGCAGGCCTTCGCCGAGGCGGCGATGGTCGGCGCGATCGCCGACTGGTTCGCGGTCACCGCGCTGTTCCGTCACCCGCTGGGCCTGCCGATCCCGCACACGGCGATCATCCCGCGCAAGCAGGCGCGCCTCGGGCGCAACCTGGCCGACTTCATCTGCACCCACTTCCTCGCCACCCCGCAGGTGATGGCCAAGCTGGAGGCCTTCGATGCCGCCGGGCGGCTGGCTGGCTGGCTGCGCCAGCCGAGCAACGCCGAGGCGCTGGCCCGCCAGCTGGTCGGCGTGGCGCGCTACGGCCTCAATGCCCTGCGCGACGAGCGGGTGATCCAGTTCGTCCAGCGCAGCGCCACCCGCCGCCTGCGCGAACTGGACCTGGCCCGTCTCGGCGGCCAGTTGCTCGACCTGCTGACCCACGAGCGCCGCCACCAGGCGATGCTCGACGAGCTGCTGGCCCAGCTCGACCTGCTGCTGCAGGACGAGGCGGTGCAGCGGCGCATCGCCGCCGGGCTGTCCGGCGAGTTCAGCGCGCTGCGCTTTCGCCTGTTCGGCAAGGACATCCCGCTCGACGAGAAGGCCGGCCAGTGGTCGGCGGACAAGGTGGTGCGCCGGGTTTCCGAGCTGATCGGCGAGATCAGCCGTGACCCGCAGCACGAGCTGCGCGGCCACTTCGATGGCTGCGTGGCGCGTTTCGTCGTCCGCCTCAAGGAGGATCCGGCGTTTCGCCTCAAGGGCGAGCAGATCCGCGAGCAGTTGCTCGCCCACCCGGCGCTGGCCGGCTACCTGCGCCAGCTGTGGGACGATCTGGTCGACTGGCTGCAGGCCGACCTGGGCGACGCCGATTCGACCATCCGCCGCCGTCTGGAGAGCCTGTGCCTGCGCCTGGGCGAGGCGCTGGCGACGGATGCGGCGATGCGCCGCTGGATCAACGACCAACTGCTCGAGGTGGCGCCGGCGCTGGTCGAGCGGCATCGCGAGGACATCCGCCGCTACATCGCCGAGCGGGTCGAGCGCTGGGACAGCGCCGAGCTGGTCGAGCAGCTGGAGCGCAACGTCGGCCGCGATCTGCAGTTCATCCGCATCAACGGCACCCTGGTCGGCGGCCTGGTCGGCCTCGGCCTGCATGCGCTGACCCGCCTGCTGGCGGGCTGAAGGCGCTCAGCGTCGGCGCAGGCGTTCCACCTCGACGTCCTGGCCCGACCAGCGGCCGCGCACCTGCACGTAGTCGCCGGGGCGCGGGCTCTTGTCGATCCGCGTGCCGGTGCCGACCCGCAGCGGCAGGCCGTCCAGCGTCCAGCCGGCGCCGAGGGTGCCGTGCAGGCGCAGGCGGGCGCCGGCCGGCGTGGCGGCTGGGCGGCCCTCGGCGTCGCGCGCGCCCTGTTCGATCCAGGCGGCGATCAGCGCGATCTCCGCCTCGTCCAGCCAGGGCGGGCCGTCGTAGGGCATGCGCGGTCGCGCCTGGCCGCGGATGCGGCGCAGCAGCTCGCTGGCCTCGGGCGCGCCGGGGATCACCCGTGCGCGCTCGCCGCTGGCCAGGGCCTCGGCGTGGGAGGTCAGGCGCAGGCCTTCCGGCGGCGGGCCCATCAGGCCCTGGGTGGCGTGGCACTTGCTGCAGCGGCGGGCGAGGATCGGCGCGACCTGGGTCCAGGTGACCGGGCCGTCGACAGTCTGGGCGGGCGGAGCGGGGGCTGCGGCGGCGGGTTCGGCGCCGGCCGGCAGGCCGTCGGCGATCCAGCGCTCGAACAGGGACATCTCGGCCGCGGACAGCCAGGGCGGGCCGGTCATCGGCATGCGCGGCTGGCGTGCGCCGCTCAGGCGCAGCAGCAGCTCGCTGTCCTGCGGCTTGCCGGCGAGCGCCACCGGGCCGCGCTGGCTGCCGGCGCGCAGTCCCTCCAGGCTGTCCAGGCGCAGCCCCAGCGGTGCGCTGGCTCCGGAGTGGCAGAGCACGCAGCGCGCCTGCAGGATCGGCGCGATCTCGGTGTAGGTGACGGCTTGCTGGGCCAGGGCGGCGGCCGGTCCGAGCAGGAGCGGCAGCAGCAGGCGCTGGACGATGGACATGGCGACTCCACAATTCCCTGCGTGGGCGTGTCCTGCAAGCCTAGCCCAGCGCGGCCTGTGCCGATGTGTCGCGGATGGGCTCGCCGGCGCAGCATGGATAATGAGAAACTCTGTCATCCGTGTCCTGCTCGCGGCACTTCGCCGGGGCAGGGCTGATTCCGTTTTCGCCCGCGAGGTGTCCCGATGTCCTTCACCCGCCGACAAGTCCTCGCCGGCCTGGCCGGTCTCGGCGCCCTCGGCCTGGCCGGCGGCGGCGCCCGCTACTGGCTGGGCCGCCCGGCCGACCCCTCCGGCCACGACTACGAGCTGATCGCCGCGCCGCTGGACGTCGAGCTGGTGCCCGGCCACAGGACCGGTGCCTGGGCCTACGGCGGGCAGGCGCCGGGCCTGGAGCTGCGCGCCCGCCAGGGCGAGCGCCTGCGGGTGCGCTTCGTCAACCGCCTGCCCGAGCCGAGCACCATCCACTGGCACGGCATCCGCCTGCCGCTGGAGATGGACGGCGTACCCTACCTGTCGCAGCTGCCGGTGCTGCCCGGCGAGTACTTCGACTACGACTTCGTGGTGCCGGACGCCGGCAGCTTCTGGTACCACCCGCACACCGCCAGCGGCGAGCAACTCGGCCGCGGCCTGGTCGGCCCGCTGATCGTCGAGGAGCGCGAGCCGAGCGGCTTCCGCCACGAGCGCACGCTGAGCCTGAAGAGCTGGCACGTGGACGGACAGGGCGCCTTCACCGATTTCAGCCTGCCGCGCGAGGCGGCCCGCGGCGGCACGCCGGGGCGGCTGTCGACGGTCAACGGCGCGCATGCGCCGACCCTCGACCTGCCGGCCGGGCAGATCGTGCGCCTGCGCATCCTCAATCTCGACAACACCCTGACCTACCGGCTCAACCTGCCGGGCGCCGAGGCACGCATCTACGCCCTCGACGGCAACCCGGTGGCGCCGCGGCCGCTGGGCAGGGAGTACTGGCTGGGGCCGGGCATGCGCATCGAGCTGGCCCTGCGCGTGCCGGCGGTCGGTGCCGAACTGGCCCTGCGCAACGGCCCGCTGCGCCTGGCGACGCTGAAGGGCGTGGCCAGCAGCGAGCCGGCCGGCGACTGGCCGCCGGCGCTGCCGGCCAACCCGGTCGCCGAGCCGGATCTGGCGGCGGCCGAGACCCTGCGCTTCAACTTCGAGTGGACCGGCGCGGTGTCGGCCAACCTGGAGCAGGGCGCGGCGCACAGCTTCTGGCAGGTCAACGGCCAGGCCTGGGACATCGGCGACAAGAGCTGCGTCGAGCGGCCGATCGCCACCCTCAAGCAGGGGCGCAGCTACATCCTCGAGCTGCGCAACCTCAGCCAGTATCAGCACCCGATCCACCTGCACGGCATGAGCTTCAAGGTGCTGTCCTCCAACCGCCGGCGCATCGAGGCGCCCTGGTTCACCGACACCTACCTGCTGGGCAAGCAGGAGACGGCGCGGGTCGCGCTGGTGGCCGACAATCCGGGTACCTGGATGTTCCACTGCCACGTGATCGACCACATGGAGACCGGGCTGATGGCGGCGATCGCGGTGGCCTGAGCGGGGAAGGCGGGGTAGGGCGTAGGGTGGTGCAACTCGCGCAGCGATTGCCCACCAGTCATGCAGCGCCGCGGCCTGCGCTCATCGGTAGAAAATCGCTGCGCGAGTTTTCTACCCTACGGTCCGGGTGGCCTTCGGGGCTGTGCGGGCTTGACTCGGCGCCGGCTTTTCCCAAACTGGCGGGCTTTCCTCCAGCTGCAGCCTTCCCATGAAAAGACCCGTGATCATCGACCGCAGCCAGGACGAGCGCTTCATGCGCGAGGCGCTGGCGCTCGCCGCCGAAGGCGCGGTGCGCGGCGAGGTGCCGGTGGGCGCGGTGCTGGTGGTCGCTGGCGAGGTGGTCGGCCGCGGCTTCAACTGCCCGATCTCCACCCACGATCCCAGCGCCCACGCCGAGATGGTGGCGATCCGCGATGCGGCGCGCAACCTCGAGAACTACCGCCTGGTCGGCAGCACCCTGTACGTGACTCTCGAGCCGTGCAGCATGTGCGCCGGGCTGATCATCCATTCGCGCGTGGCCCGTGTGGTCTACGGCGCCACCGAGCCCAAGGCCGGAGTGGTGGAGAGTCGCGGGCGTTTCTTCGAACAGGCCTTCCTCAATCACCGCCTGCTGGTCGAGGGCGGCGTGCTGGCCGCCGAGTGCGGCGCCATCCTCAGCGAGTTCTTCCGCCTGCGCCGGCAGAAGGGGTAGGCGACGGCCTACAGCTGCGGCTCGACCTTGGGCGGGGTCTTGTCGACGCCGGGGCGGTGCAGGCCGCGGTCGGCCACCTGGCTGCCTTCCAGCTGCGGCTGGGTGACCCAGGTGAGGATGTCGTAGTAGCGGCGGATGTTGTTGACGAAGTGCACCGGCTCGCCGCCGCGGGCGTAGCCGTAGCGGGTCTTGCGGTACCACTGCTTCTGCGAAAGGCGCGGCAGCATCTTCTTCACGTGCAGCCACTTGTTGGGGTTCAGGCCCTCGGCCTGGGCCAGCTTGCGCGCGTCCTCCAGGTGGCCGCCGCCGACGTTGTAGGCGGCCAGGGCGAACCAGCTGCGGTCCGGCTCCTTGATGCTGTCCGGCAGCGCGGCGTGCACCTCGGTGAAGTAGCGCGCGCCGCCCTGGATGCTCTGCCGGGCGTCGAGGCGGTTGGCCACGCCCATCGCCGTGGCGGTGCGCTGGGTCAGCATCATCAGGCCGCGCACGCCGGTCTTGGACACCGCGTCGGGCTGCCACATCGACTCCTGGTAGCCGATCGCGGCGAGCAGGCGCCAGTCGATCTTGTACTGCTCGGCGGCCTTGCGGAAATGCTGCTCGTAGCGCGGCAGGCGCTGCTGCAGGTGCTTGCCGAAGGTGACGGTGCCGACGTAGCCGAGCACCTCGATGTGCCCGTAGTAGCGTTCGTTGAGCTGCTGCAGGGTCTTGTCCTGCTGCGCTTTGGCGAGGAAGGCGTTGATCTCCTTGAGCAGGCTGTCGTCCTTGCCCGGCGGCACCGCCCAGGCCAGGTGCCGGTCGCTGTCGAGATCGAAGGCCACGCGCACGTTGGGGTAGCCGAACTGGCTCATCGCCAGTTCGTTGGAGCCGACCAGGGTCAGGTCGATCTGCCCCTCGTCGACCATGCCCAGCAGGTCGGCGATCTCGACCTCGTCGGACTCGCTGTAGTTCAGCCCGGGCAGGCGCTGCTTGAGTTCGGCCAGGCGCTCGGCCTGGATGCTGCCCTTGATCACGGTGATGCGCTTGCCGACCAGCTGCTCGGGCTTGGTCGGCCGCGGCTGGCCGTTGCGGTAGACCACCTGCAGGGTGACATCCAGGTAGCCCCGGCTGAAGCGCGCCTGCGACTGGCGCGCGGCGGATTCGACCAGGCCGGCGGCGGCCAGGTCGGGGCCGTCCGGCGCATTGAGGCGCGCGAACAGCTCGTCGATGGTGTTGGCGGTCTCGAGCTCCAGCCTGACGCCCAGGCGCTTGGCGAACTGCTCGGCCAGCTCGTACTCGAAGCCGGTTTCGCCGTTGCGGTCCTGGTAGTAGGTGGTCGGGCTGTTGCGGGTGATCACGCGCAACACGCCGTCCTCCCGGACCCGCTCGAGGGCGGTGGGCGGTTCGCCACACGCGCTGAGCAGCAGGATCAGTACGGTCGTCAGCAGCCAGGCGCTGTGACGCAGGCGAAGGGCATTGAGACTGAACATGGATGGAGTATACGCAAAGCGTGGCGGGGTCCATACCTCGACGGTCGGATGGTGGGGCGGGCGGCGACGGCTGCGGGTGCCCGGCTGGGCGCTTTGCGCTAGAATGCCCAGTCTTTCGCACTCCTTGCCCAAGAGGCTGTTCCGACAATGCTGATCCTGCGCGGCACCCCCGCCCTTTCTGCCTTCCGTCACGGCAAACTGCTCGAGCAACTGACCCAGAAAGTGCCGGCGGTCGCCGGCCTGTACGCCGAGTTCGCCCATTTCGCCGAAGTGTCCAGCGCACTGGACGGCAACGAGGAACAGGTACTGGCGCGCCTGCTGCAGTACGGCCCGAGCGTCCCGGTGCAGGAGCCCAGCGGCCGCCTGTTCCTGGTGGTGCCGCGTTTCGGCACCATCTCGCCGTGGTCGAGCAAGGCCACCGACATCGCCCACAACTGCGGCCTGGGCAAGATCCAGCGCCTGGAGCGCGGCATCGCCTACTACGTGGCCGGCGAGCTGAGCGAGGCCGACGCCGCGGCCGTCGCCAGCGCGCTGCACGACCGCATGACCCAGCTGGTGCTGGGCCGCCTGGAGGAGGCCGAGGCGCTGTTCAGCCACGCCCAGCCCAAGCCGCTGACCGTGGTCGACGTGCTCGGCGGCGGTCGCGCCGCCCTCGAGGCCGCCAACGTCCAGCTGGGCCTGGCCCTGGCCGAGGACGAGATCGACTACCTAGTGAAGAGCTTCAATGATCTGGGGCGCAACCCCCACGACATCGAGCTGATGATGTTCGCCCAGGCCAACTCCGAGCACTGCCGCCACAAGATCTTCAACGCCAGCTGGGACATCGACGGCGAGAGCCAGGAGAAGTCGCTGTTCGGCATGATCAAGAACACCTACGAGATGCACCGCGAAGGCGTGCTGTCCGCCTACAAGGACAACGCCTCGGTGATCGAGGGCTTCACCGCCGGGCGCTTCTTCCCGCAGCCGGGCAGCCACGAGTACGCCGCCCATCAGGAGCCGGTGCACATCCTGATGAAGGTGGAGACCCACAACCACCCGACCGCCATTGCCCCGTTCCCCGGCGCCTCCACCGGCTCCGGCGGCGAGATCCGCGACGAGGGCGCCACCGGTCGCGGTTCCAAGCCCAAGGCCGGCCTGGTCGGCTTCACCGTCTCCAACCTGCAGATCCCCGGCTTCGAGCAGCCCTGGGAGAAGCCCTACGGCAAGCCCGAGCGCATCGTCAGCGCGCTGGACATCATGATCGAGGGCCCGCTGGGCGGCGCCGCGTTCAACAACGAGTTCGGCCGTCCCAACCTGACCGGCTATTTCCGCACCTTCGAGCAGAGCATCGACACCCCGCGCGGTGAAGAGGTGCGCGGCTACCACAAGCCGATCATGCTGGCCGGCGGCCTCGGCAACATCCGCGAGGAGCACGTGCAGAAGGGCGAGATCTCGGTCGGTGGCAAGCTGATCGTGCTCGGCGGCCCGGCCATGCTGATCGGCCTGGGCGGCGGCGCCGCTTCGTCGATGGCCACCGGCGCCAGCTCGGCCGACCTCGACTTCGCCTCGGTGCAGCGCGAGAACCCGGAAATGGAGCGCCGCTGCCAGGAGGTCATCGACCGCTGCTGGCAGATGGGCGACAACAACCCGATCAAGTTCATCCACGACGTCGGCGCCGGCGGCTTGTCCAACGCCCTGCCGGAGCTGATCAACGACGCCGGCCGCGGCGGCCGCTTCGAGCTGCGCAACGTGCCCAACGACGAGCCGGGCATGAGCCCGCTGGAAATCTGGTGCAACGAGTCGCAGGAACGCTACGTGCTGTCGGTCGACGCCGCCGACCTGGAAACCTTCAAGGCCATCTGCGAGCGCGAGCGCTGCCCGTTCGCGGTGGTCGGCGAGGCCACCGAGGAGCGCCAGCTGACCGTCCACGACGAGCATTTCGGCAACAACCCGGTGGACATGCCGCTGGAAGTGCTGCTCGGCAAGCCGCCGCGCATGCACCGCTCGGTGAGCCGCGAGGCCGAGCTGGGCGACGACTTCTCCACCGCCGGCCTCGAGCTGGATGATGCGGTCGAGCGCGTGCTGCGCCACCCGGCCGTCGCCTCCAAGAGCTTCCTGATCACCATCGGCGACCGCTCGATCACTGGCCTGGTGGCCCGCGACCAGTTCGTCGGCCCGTGGCAGGTGCCGGTGGCCGACTGCGCCGTCACCGCCACCGCCTTCGACGTCTACACCGGCGAAGCCATGGCCATGGGCGAGCGCACCCCGCTGGCCCTGCTCGACGCTCCGGCCTCGGGCCGCATGGCGATCGGCGAGACCCTCACCAATCTGGCCGCCGCGCGCATCGGCAAGATCTCCGACGTCAAGCTGTCGGCCAACTGGATGGCCGCCGCCGGCCACCCGGGCGAGGACGCCCGCCTGTACGACACCGTCAAGGCGGTGGGCATGGAGCTGTGCCCGGCGCTGGGCATCACCATCCCGGTGGGTAAGGACTCCATGTCCATGAAGACCCGCTGGCAGGACGCGGGTGAGGACAAGAGCGTCACCGCGCCGATGTCGCTGATCGTTTCCGGCTTCGCTCCGGTGCAGGACATCCGCCTGACCCTGACCCCGCAGCTGCGCCTGGACAAGGGCGAGACCGAGCTGCTGCTGGTCGACCTCGGCCGCGGCCAGAACCGCCTCGGTGGCTCGATCATCGCCCAGGTGTACAGCCGGATCGGTCGCCAGGCGCCGGACGTCGACAGCGCCGCCGACCTCAAGGCGTTCTTCGACACCGTGCAGGCGCTGAACGCCGACGGCAAGCTGCTGGCCTATCACGACCGCTCCGACGGCGGCCTGCTGGCCACCGTCACCGAGATGGCCTTCGCCGGCCACTGCGGCCTCGACCTGCAGCTCGACGCCATCGCCGCCAGCCGCGAGGCGCTGGGCGCCGCGCTGTTCAGCGAGGAGCTGGGCGCGGTGGTCCAGGTGCGTGCCGCCGATTCCGCCGAGGTACTCGCCCGCTTCGCCGCCGCCGGTCTGGCCGACTGCGTACAGGTCATCGGCCGTCCGGTCGCCGGTGGCGACATCCGCCTGAACCTGGGCGGCGAGATCGTCTACCACGCCGAGCGGCGCATCCTGCAGCGCATCTGGAGCGAGACCAGCTACCGCATCCAGCGCCTGCGCGACAACGCCCAGTGCGCCGAGCAGGAATACGACCTGCTGCTCGACGAGAGCAACCCGGGCCTGTCGGCCAAGCTCAGCTTCGACGTCAACGACAACGTCGCCGCGCCCTACATCAACACCGGCGTGCGTCCGCGCATGGCGATCCTGCGCGAGCAGGGGGTCAACGGCCAGACCGAGATGGCGGCCGCCTTCCACCGCGCCGGGTTCGCCGTGGTCGACGTGCACATGAGCGACATCATCGCCGGCCGCGTCAGCCTGGAGGACTTCAAGGGCCTGGTGGCCTGCGGCGGCTTCTCCTACGGCGACGTGCTCGGCGCCGGTGGCGGCTGGGCCAAGTCGGTGCTGTTCAACGCCCGCGCCCGCGACAACTTCAGCGCCTTCTTCGCGCGCAAGGACAGCTTCGCCCTCGGCGTGTGCAACGGCTGCCAGATGCTTTCCAACCTGGTCGAGCTGATCCCCGGCAGCGAGCACTGGCCGCGTTTCGTGCGCAACCGCTCCGAGCAGTTCGAGGCGCGCGTCGCCATGGTCCAGGTGCAGGAGTCGCCGTCGATCTTCCTGCGCGGCATGGCCGGCTCGCGCCTGCCGATCGCCATCGCCCACGGCGAGGGCCACGCCGAGTTCGCCAGCGAGGAAGCCCTGCTGCAGACCGACCTGTCCGGCTTCGTGGCGCTGCGCTACGTCGACAACCACGGCAAGGTCACCGAGAGCTACCCGGCCAACCCCAACGGTTCGCCGCGCGGCATCACCGGCCTGACCTCTCGCGACGGTCGCGTCACCATCATGATGCCGCACCCGGAGCGGGTGTTCCGCGCCGTGCAGAACTCCTGGCGCCCGGACGAGTGGCAGGAGGACGCCGGCTGGATGCGCATGTTCCGCAACGCGCGGGTCTGGGTCGACTGATCCGGCTGCGCCCCTGTGCCTGCCTTGGCAGGCGCAGGGGAGGTGGAGTTCATCGGGGCGCCTTCGGAGGGCGCCCTTTTTCTGCGTGGAGCGTGCTCCCGTTCACGGATTTGCTGTGGACGGGCCGTTAATTTCGCCGAGATGTCAGGGACGAAGTGCACGGCCGTCATGGGGTCGTGGCACGATCGGTGGCCAAGGGCCACTACCGCCGTAACCCTCTTCGCCCCGGAGTCCTCTGGATGTACAAACTCTGCTTCTTCGTTCCCGAATCCCACCTCGATGCGGTCAAGGCCGCGATCTTCGCCACCGGCGCCGGACGTATCGGCAGCTACGACAGCTGCTGCTGGCAGACCCTCGGTCAGGGGCAGTTCCATCCGCTGCCGGGCAGCCAGCCCTACGAGGGAGCCCAGGGCGAGTTGGCCAGGGTGGCGGAATGGAAGGTGGAAATGGTGGTGGCGGACGAGCTGATCCATGCCGCGGTCAAGGCTCTCAAGCAGAGCCATCCCTACGAGACGCCGGCCTTCGACGTCTGGCGGCTGTCGGACATGGTGTTCTGATCCGCCGGCAGGCATGAAAAAGGCGCCGCATCCCTCGATGCCGGCGCCTTTTTCGTTTCCGCGGGTCAGGGGCGGATTTCGATCAGCGTGCCGTCCTTGACCAGGCTCCACACCTCGCGCATGTCGCGGTTGCGCAGGGCGATGCAGCCTTCGGTCCAGTCGAGGGTGTGGAAGTACCACTCGGGGTACTCCTCGTCCAGTGGCGTGCCGTGGATCATGATCATGTCGCCCGGCGGCAGGCCCTTCTGCTCGGCGTGCTGGCGATCCTGTGCGTTGGGGTAGGAGATGTGCATGGACAGGTTGTACTTGTCGCTGGGCTTGCGCCAGTCGATCCAGTAGAAGCCTTCGGGGGTGCGCTTGTCGCCCTGGTAGCGCTTGGGGCCATCCGGGCGCTTGCCCAGCGAGACGCGATAGCTCTTGAGGATCTCGCCGCGGCTGAGCAGGTGCAGCTTGCGCTCGGACTTGACCACCAGCACCTTGTCGACCTTGGTGTTGGAGTCCAGGCCCGGGGTGCTCATCGCCAGGGCCAGGGAGGCGAAGAGGAAACTGCAGAGTACGATCAACCAGCGCATGAAAGGCATTCCAGTGCAAACCAGGGTGGCCGTCAGCCCGGCGGCCGGTTGTTCATGCAGCGCGCCACGGGGGCTGATTGGTCGCGCTGTACCACGGGGAGGCCGGACTGCTGCCGGCTGTGGCGATGGGTGAATTTTAGGCCAGTGGCGGGGGTGGGGGAAGGGTGCGCAGCGGCGGCTGGTCGGCGCCGGCGGCGAGGGCTTGGGCGTGTCGCGTCTTTCATGCCATGATTCATGCATTTCCCATGACGAGAGTGCTCCATGCTGGACGTGCTGCGCCAACGCGTACAGGCCCACACGCCGGGTTCCCTGCCCAGTGACCGCGACTTTCCTGAGGCGGCGGTGCTGGTGCCGGTCACCCGCAGCGCCGAGCCGCAACTGGTACTGACCCTGCGCGCCAGCGGCTTGTCGACCCATGGCGGCGAGGTGGCCTTTCCCGGCGGGCGCCGCGACCCGGACGACGAGTCGCTGGTGTTCACCGCCCTGCGCGAGGCGCACGAGGAGGTGGGGCTGGCGCCGGGACTGGTGGAGGTGGTCGGCCCGCTGAGCACTCAGATCTCCCGTCACGGCATCAAGGTCGTTCCCTACGTCGGCTTCATTCCCGACCATGTCGACTTCCAGGCCAATCGCGACGAGATCGATGCGGTGTTCAGCGTGCCGCTGGAGTTCTTCCGCGAGGACCCGCGCGAGATCACCCACCGCATCGACTATCTCGGCCACAGCTGGTACGTGCCGAGCTACCGCTACGCCGGCTTCAAGATCTGGGGACTGACCGCGATCATGGTGGTCGAGCTGGTCAACCTGGTGTACGACGCCGGCATCCAGCTGCGCGAGCCGCCGCCCCACTACATTCATTACCGTTGAGCGTGCCGAGGAGGCTGCCGATGAAATACCGCCTGGGCGATGCCCGAGTTGAAGCCCATCCCGACAGCTGGGTGGCCCCCGGCGCCAGCCTGGTCGGCAAGGTGCGCCTGGATGCCGGTGCCAGCGTGTGGTTCGGCGCCGTGCTGCGCGGCGACAACGAGCTGATCCACGTCGGCGAAGACAGCAACGTGCAGGACGGCAGCGTGCTGCACACCGACATGGGCTGGCCGCTGACCATCGGCAAGGGCGTGACCATCGGCCACAAGGTCACCCTGCATGGCTGCACCATCGGTGACCACAGCCTGGTCGGCATCGGCGCCGTGGTGCTCAACGGCGCCAGGATCGGCCGCAACTGCCTGATCGGCGCCGGCGCGCTGATCCCTGAGGGCAAGGAGATTCCCGACGGCAGCCTGGTGATGGGCGTGCCGGGCAGGGTGGTGCGCCAGCTGAGCGAGGAACAGATCCGCGGACTGCAGGCCAACGCTGCCCACTACGTTGACAACGCCCGCCGCTACGCCCGCGAACTGGCCGAGCAGGACGACTGATGGTCGAGCTGCAGGACAAGCCGGTCGCCTCGCCCTGCGTGTACGTCTGCGCGCTGGACGACAACGACCTCTGCGTCGGCTGCCAGCGCAGCGGCGACGAAATCACCCGCTGGGGCCGCATGGACAACGCCGAGCGCCGCGCCGTGCTCGCGCGCTGCCGCGAGCGCGCCCTGGCCGCAGGACTGTTGACCCCCCTCTGAGGAAAGCCTTAGTGACCATGATCGGAACCCCGCTGTCGCCGAGCGCGACCCGTGTACTGCTGTGCGGCTCTGGCGAGCTGGGCAAGGAAGTCGTCATCGAGCTGCAGCGCCTGGGCTGCGAGGTGATCGCCGTCGACCGCTACGCCAACGCTCCGGCCATGCAGGTGGCGCACCGCAGCCACGTGATCAGCATGCTCGACGGCGCCGCGCTGCGCGCGGTGATCGAGCAGGAGCAGCCGCACTACATCGTCCCCGAGATCGAGGCCATCGCCACCGATACCCTGGTCGAGCTGGAGGCCGAGGGCTTCACCGTGGTGCCCACCGCGCGCGCGGCGAAGCTGACCATGAACCGCGAGGGCATCCGCCGCCTGGCCGCCGAGGAGCTGGGCCTGCCGACCTCGCCGTACCGCTTCGCCGGCAGCTTCGAGGACTATGCCGCGGCGGTCGCCGAGCTGGGCTTCCCCTGCGTGGTCAAGCCGATCATGAGCTCTTCCGGCAAGGGTCAGAGCCTGCTGCGCGGTGCGGACGACGTGCGCAAGGCCTGGGACTACGCCCAGGAAGGCGGCCGCGCCGGCAAGGGCCGGGTGATCGTCGAGGGCTTCATCGACTTCGACTACGAGATCACCCTGCTCACCGTGCGCCACATCGGCGGCACCACCTTCTGCGCGCCGGTCGGCCACCGCCAGGAGAAGGGCGACTACCAGGAGTCCTGGCAGCCGCAGGCGATGAGTCCTGCTGCGCTGGCCGAGTCCGAACGCATCGCCCGTGCGGTGACCGAGGCCCTCGGCGGCCGCGGCCTGTTCGGCGTCGAGCTGTTCATCAAGGGCGACCAGGTGTGGTTCAGCGAGGTGTCGCCGCGCCCGCACGACACCGGCCTGGTGACGCTGATCTCCCAGGACCTCTCCGAGTTCGCCCTGCACGCGCGGGCCATCCTCGGCCTGCCGATCCCGGCGATCCGCCAGTTCGGCCCTTCGGCCTCGGCGGTGATCCTGGTCGAGGGCGAGTCGCAGCAGGTCGCCTTCGGCAACCTCGGCGCCGCGCTGGCCGAGGCGGATACCGCGCTGCGCCTGTTCGGCAAGCCGGAAGTCAGCGGCCAGCGGCGCATGGGCGTGGCGCTGGCGCGCGACGAGTCGATCGAGGCGGCGCACGCCAAGGCGCTGCGCGCGGCGCAGGCGGTCACTGTCGAGCTGTAAGCGGCCCGGGCAGCGAAAAGGCCGGCCACCCTCGCGGGTGCCGGCCTTTCTTTTGATCTGTGGGGCGGCGACGGCTCATTCGTCCTCGTGCCGGCCGGGCTCGGCCCGCCAGGCGCGTACGCGCTTCACGCGGTTTTCCTCGGCCTGGAGGATCTCCAGGCGATAGGGGCCGATCTTCAGGCATACGCTGCTGTCGGGGATGGTTTCCAGCGCCTCGGTGACCAGGCCGTTGATGGTGCGCGGCCCATCGCAGGGCAGGTGCCAGCCCAGTTCGCGGTTGACCTCGCGGATGTTGGCGCTGCCGTCGACCACGAAGCTGCCGTCGTCCTGGGGGTGGACGGACGGCTCGCGCAGGCCGGGCTGGGTGGTGAACTCACCGACGATCTCCTCGAGGATGTCCTCGAGGGTGACCAGGCCGATCACCTCGCCGTACTCGTCGACCACCATGCCCATGCGCCGCTTGAACTTCTGGAAGTTGATCAGCTGGGTCGACAGCGGGGTGTTTTCCGGCACGAAGTAGGGCTCCACGCAGGCGCTGCGCAGCGCCTCGTGGGTCAGCTGGCTGTGGGTCAGCAGGCGGGCGATGCGGCGCATGTGGATCACCCCCTCGACCTGGTTGAGGTCGTGGCGGTACACCGGCAGGCGGGTGTGGCTGGTGCTGCGCAGCTGGGCGACGATCTGTCCGATGTCCTCCTCGAGATCGATGCCGATGACCTCGTTGCGCGGGATCATGATGTCGTTGACCGAGACCCGCTCCAGGTCGAGGATGCCCAGCAGCATGTTCTGCCGGTCGAGCGGCAGGCCGCCGCCGGCCTCGCGCACCACGCTGCGCAGCTCCTCGGCGGACAGGCCTTCCTGGCGGTGCTGTGCCGGGTCGATGCCGAGCAGGCGCAGCAGGCCGTTGCTGATCGCGCCGGTGACCCACACCAGCGGGTGGAGCAGGCGCATCAGCAGCAGGAGCACGCGGCTGGCCGGGTAGGCGACCTGTTCCGGGCGCAGGGCGGCCAGGGTCTTGGGGGTGATCTCGCCGAAGATCAGGATGACGATGGTCAGCACCACGGTGGAGATGGCGATGCCGGCCTCGCCCCACAGGTCCACGGCGATCACCGTGGCGATGGAGGCGGCGAGGATGTTGACCACGTTGTTGCCGACCAGGATGGTGCCGAGCAGGCGGTCGGGGCGGCTGAGCAGCTCGCTGGCGCGCCGGGCGCCCTTGTGCCCCTCGCGCGCCAGGTGGCGCAGGCGGTAGCGGTTGAGGCTGAGCATGCCGGTCTCGGAGCTGGAGAAGAACGCCGAGCAGGCGATCAGGAATACCAGCAGTCCGAACAACAAACCCGAATGGAGATCGCCCACGGCGTCGGCTGTCCTAGATGTGCAGGATGAATTCGCGGACCAGCTTGCTGCCGAAGTAGGCCAGCATCAGCAGCAGGAAGCCGGCCAGGGTCCAGCGGATCGCCTTGCCGCCGCGCCAGCCGAGCTGGTGGCGGCCCCACAGCAGTACGCCGAACACCACCCAGGCCAGGCAGGCGAGCAGGGTCTTGTGTACCAGGTGCTGGGCGAACAGGTCGTCGAGGAACAGCCAGCCGGACAGCAGCGACAGCGACAGCAGGCTCCAGCCGCCCCACAGGAAGCCGAACAGCAGGCTCTCCATGGTCTGCAGCGGCGGGAAGTTGCGGATGATCCCCGAGGGGTGCTTGTGCTTGAGCTGGTGGTTCTGCAGCAGCAGGAGCAGGGCCTGCACCACGGCGATGGTGAACAGGCCGTAGGCGAGGATCGACAGCAGGATGTGGGCGAGGATGCCGGGCGCCTCGACGATCGGCCGGGTGGTGCCGCCGGGCAGCAGGGCCAGCAGGGCGGTCAGGCTGCCGAGCGGGAACAGCAGCACCAGCAGGTTCTCCACCGGGATGCGCAGGCTGGCCAGCAGGGTCAGGGCGATCACCGCGGCGGCCAGCAGGCTGGCGGCGTTGAAGAAATCGAGCAGCAGGGCGCCGTTGTCGAGCAGCAGCAGGCGCAGGCCGAATGCGTGGGCCAGCAGGGCCAGCGCACCGAGCAGGCCGAGCAGGCGCTTGTCCGGCACCGCGCGGCGGGAGAGCAGCAGGGCCTGGTACAGGGCCGCGCCGGCATACAGGCCGGCCGCCGCCAGGCTGGGCAGCAAAGGCGTCATAAGTCCTTGTGGGGAAAGCCTCGAAGTTGCCGAGTTTGGCACAGAACCGGCTATCCACGAAAGCCTGGGGGACGGTGTCGGTGGTCGTCGCACTCGGCTATAATCCGCCGCCTGCCGCAAGCTCCCTCTTCAAAGGAACGTGCATGTTCGAGAATTTGACCGACCGCCTCTCGCAGACGCTGCGCAATGTCACCGGCCGCGCCAAGCTGACCGAGGACAACATCAAGGACACCCTGCGCGAGGTGCGCATGGCCCTGCTCGAGGCCGACGTCGCCCTGCCGGTGGTCAAGGACTTCGTCAACAAGGTCAAGGAGCGTGCGGTCGGCACCGAGGTGTCGAAGAGTCTGACCCCGGGCCAGGCGTTCGTGAAGATTGTCCGCGCCGAGCTGGAAGCGCTGATGGGCGCGGCCAACGAGGACCTGGCGCTGAACGCCGCGCCGCCGGCGGTGATCCTGATGGCCGGCCTGCAGGGCGCGGGCAAGACCACCACGGTCGGCAAGCTCGCGCGCTTTCTCAAGGAGCGCAAGAAGAAGTCGGTGCTGGTGGTGTCCGCCGACGTCTACCGCCCGGCGGCGATCAAGCAGCTGGAGACCCTGGCCAATGAGGTGGGGGTGACCTTCTTCCCCTCCGACCTGAGCCAGAAGCCGGTGGACATCGCCCGCGCGGCCATCGCCGAGGGCCGGCTGAAGTTCATCGACGTGGTGATCGTCGACACCGCCGGCCGTCTGCACGTCGACGCCGAGATGATGGCGGAGATCCAGCAGGTCCACGCCGCGATCAATCCGGTCGAGACCCTGTTCGTGGTCGACGCCATGACCGGTCAGGATGCGGCCAACACCGCCAAGGCCTTCAACGACGCCCTGCCGCTGACCGGCGTGGTGCTGACCAAGGTCGACGGCGATGCCCGCGGCGGCGCCGCGCTGTCGGTGCGCGCGATCACCGGCAAGCCGATCAAGTTCCTCGGCATGGGCGAGAAGAGCGAGGCGCTCGATCCGTTCCATCCCGACCGCGTGGCCTCGCGCATCCTCGGCATGGGCGACGTGCTCAGCCTGATCGAGCAGGCCGAGCAGACCATGGACCGCGAGAAGGCGGCCAAGCTCACCCAGAAGCTGAAGAAGGGCAAGGGCTTCGACCTCGAGGACTTCCGCGACCAGCTGCAGCAGATGAAGAACATGGGCGGCCTCGGCAGCCTGATGGACAAGCTGCCGATGCTCGGCGGCGTCAACCTCGGCCAGATGGGCAATGCCCAGCAGGCGGCGGAGAAGCAGTTCCGCCAGATGGAGGCGATCATCAACTCGATGACCCCCGCCGAGCGGCGCGACCCGGAAATGATCAGCGGCTCGCGCAAGCGCCGCATCGCCCTGGGTTCCGGCACCCAGGTGCAGGATGTCGGGCGGCTGATCAAGCAGCACAAGCAGATGCAGAAGATGATGAAGAAGGTCACCGCCAAGGGCGGCATGGCCAAGATGATGCGCGGCATGAGCGGCCTGATGGGCGGCGGCATGCCGAAGATGTGAGGATCGATCGGCGGCGTCGCGCAGGCGATGCCGCCGGACGTAGTGCGCGGCGAAGACCGCGCGCGACAATGAGGAAGACCCCGGGAACGGTGCCCGCCATGGCGGGCGCCGCAAAATGGCTTTGCATTTCTCCGGATAATCCTTAAAATGTGCGGCCTTTCGGGCCGTGGGCCCTAGTGTGCATACAGCTTTTGCAAGCACCTACTACAGGAACGAAGTTCAATGGTAACCATCCGTCTTGCTCGTGGCGGCTCCAAGAAGCGCCCTTTCTACCACCTGACCGTGACCAACAGCCGCTCCGCCCGTGACGGCCGTTTCGTCGAGCGCATCGGTTTCTTCAACCCGGTCGCCACCGGTGGTGAAGTGCGTCTCTCCGTGAACGCCGAGCGTGCCCAGTACTGGCTGAGCCAGGGCGCCCAGCCGTCCGAGCGCGCTGCCCAGCTGCTCAAGGAAGCGGCTGCTCAGGCCTGAGTGCTCGATGATGCAAAATTCGCCGGCACCCGCCGAGGATCTGGTCGTCCTTGGCAAAATCGTCTCGGTGTACGGCATCCGCGGTGAGGTCAAGATCTACTCCTACACCGATCCGCTGGATAACCTGCTGGACTACCGCCACTGGACGCTCAAGCGTGATGGCGAGGTCCGTCAGGTCGAACTGGCCAGTGGGCGCCTGCACAACAAGGTGCTGACCGCCAAGATCAAGGGACTCGACGATCGCGAAGAGGCCCGCGGCTATGCCGGATTCCTCATCTGTGTACCGCGCAGCTTGCTGCCGGCGCTGGAAGAGGACGAGTTCTACTGGTATCAGCTGGAAGGTCTGAAGGTCATCAACCAGGACGGGCAGCTGCTCGGAAAGGTCGACCACTTGCTGGAAACCGGCGCCAACGACGTGCTGGTGGTGAAGCCCTGTGCGGGCAGTCTGGATGATCGCGAGCGCCTGTTGCCCTACACGGAGCAATGCGTGCAGAAGGTCGATCTGGCTGCCGGTGAGCTGCGGGTGGACTGGGATGCGGATTTCTGACCCATGCGGGTAGACGTTCTCAGCCTGTTCCCCGAGATGTTCGTCGCCATCAGCGAGTACGGCATCACCAGCCGTGCGGTGAAGCAGGGTCTCCTGCAGCTGCAATGCTGGAATCCGCGGGATTACACCGAGGACCGCCACCAGACGGTGGACGATCGGCCCTTCGGCGGTGGCCCGGGGATGGTGATGAAGATCAAGCCGCTGGAGCGGGCCCTGGCCGATGCCAGGCAAGCTGCAGGCGGTGCGGCCAAGGTGATCTACCTGTCGCCGCAGGGGCGTCGTCTCGATCAGGCGGCGGTCCGCGAACTGGCGAACGAGGAGCGTCTGATCCTCATCGCCGGGCGTTACGAAGGCATCGACGAGCGTTTCATCGAGACGCACGTGGATGAAGAATGGTCGATCGGCGATTATGTCCTGTCCGGCGGTGAGCTGCCGGCCATGGTGCTGATCGATGCGGTGACGCGGCTGTTGCCCGGAGCATTGGGACACGCCGATTCCGCCGAGGAGGACTCGTTTACCGACGGCCTGCTCGACTGTCCGCACTACACCCGACCCGAGGTGTACGAGGGCAAAAGTGTTCCGCCGGTGCTGCTCAGCGGCAACCACGAACACATCCGGCGCTGGCGTTTGCAGCAGTCCCTGGGACGTACCTGGGAACGACGTGCCGATCTTCTGGATAGTCGCTCGCTTTCTGGAGAAGAGAAAAAGCTGCTGGACGAATATATCCGCCAGCAGAACGATAGTTAACGTATCGATGGCAGGCCGCAGGCTTGTCTATGGAGCACAGCATGAGCAACAAGAACCCGATCATTCAGCAGATCGAAGCTGAACAGATGAACAAAGAGATCCCGGCGTTCGCCCCCGGCGACACCGTGATCGTGCAAGTGAAGGTGAAGGAAGGCGACCGTCAGCGTCTGCAGGCCTTCGAAGGCGTGGTGATCGGCAAGCGTAACCGCGGCCTGAACAGCGCCTTCACCGTGCGCAAGATCTCCAGCGGCTTCGGCGTCGAGCGTACCTTCCAGACCTACAGCCCGCTGGTCGACAGCATCACCGTCAAGCGTCGCGGCGACGTGCGCAAGGCCAAGCTGTACTACCTCCGCGACCTGTCCGGCAAGGCCGCTCGCATCAAGGAGAAGCTGGTCTGAGACCCGCTTCCCTGCAGCAAAAAAAGCAGCCCTCGGGCTGCTTTTTTTGTGTCCGCGATTTGGGTCGGTGGTGCGCGGCCTCGGCTGCGTCTGGCGTCTGCTAGCCTGACAGTCAGGTGGGCTGGACGCGCCAGGCGCGGGGGAGACGGCGATGAAGCAGGCAGGCATGAAGCTGCGCGGGGTCAATCTGGGCAGCTGGCTGGTGCTGGAGAAATGGATGGTGCCGAGTCTGTTCGAAGGGCTGGCGGCCACCGACGAGACCACCTGGTGCGCCGAACTGGGCGAGGCTGCGGGCGAGCGCCTGCGCCGGCACTGGGACAGCTTCGTCACCCGCGACGACTTCGCCTGGATCGCCGGCCATGGCCTGAACGCCGTGCGCATCCCGCTGGGCCACTGGATCTTCGGCCCCGACTATCCCTGGCACCCGAGCTACGGCGTGCACCGCCATCCCTTCGTCGAAGGCGGCATCGAGGTGCTCGACCGCGCCATGGACTGGGCGCAGGAGTTCGGTCTGCGCGTGGTGCTCGACCTGCATGCCGCCCCGGGCTGCCAGAACGGTTTCGACAACGGCGGAATCAAGGACGTCTGCGAATGGCACACCCGCCCGGAATACCTCGAGCATTCGCTGGCGGTGCTGGAGCGCCTGGCCGAGCGCTATCGCGACCATCCGGCGCTGCACGCCATCGAAGCACTCAACGAACCGCGCTGGGACGTGCCTACCGACTACCTCAAGGCCTACTACCTGGCCGCCTACGCGCGCATCCGCAAGCATTGCCCGGCCGAGCGGGTGGCGGTGGTGTTCCATGACGGTTTCCGCGATTTCCGCGAGTATCTGGGCTTCATGCAGGGGCCGGAGTTCCGCAACGTGATCTTCGACATCCACCGCTACCAGTGCTTCGAGCGCGGCGACATCGACATGGACATCTACGGCCACCTGCGCAAGGCCGCCGGCGAGTGGAAGCAGGAGGCCGATGCCGTCATCACCGAGCTGGGCCTGCCGACCTTCTGCGGCGAGTGGAGTCTGGGCCTGGACCTCCGGGTGGTCTCGCTGTGGGCCGAGGGGCCGTTCAATCACGCGCTGGAGTACATGGACGCCTTCCAGGAGGATGTGGCCTACCGCGGCTACGCCGCCGCCCAGCTGGCTACCTGGGAGAAGTACCTGGGCTGGTTCTTCTGGAGCTACAAGACCGAGACCACTCCGGCCTGGTGTTTCCGCGACTGCGTCGAGCGCGGCTGGCTGCCGTCAGGGTTCGCGTAGGGCGCAGGGGGCCGGCTCCGGCGAGCAGTTCAGGTACTTGTCTTCGCACAGCCGGTCGAGCACCAGCCGGCGCGTGTAGAAGTGTTCCAGGGTGCGGTGGAAGCTGATGGTCAGCAGCGTCGAGCCGAGCAGTTCGCGGTGCAGCACCTCGGTCATGCATTCCTCGCCCTGCACGTCGAAGGCGTCGGTGGCCTCCTCGATGAACACCCAGGCCGGATGGTGCAGCAGCAGGCGGGCGATGCCGATGCGCTGCTGGGCGCGCAGCGGCAGCACGCGGTCCCAGTCGTCGCTGTCCTCCAGGCGCGGCGCCAGCCAGGGGATGCCGGCGCAGTCCAGGGCGTGGAGAATCTGCGCGTGGCCGAAGTGGCCGGCGGGATGCGGGTAGCTGAGCGCCGCCTGCAGGGTGCCGTCGGGGAGGAACGGCCGCTGCGGCAGGAACACGATGCTCTGTCCGGCGGGCAGCTCGATTTCGCCATGGCCCCAGGGCCACAGCCCGGCGACCGCCTTGAACAGGGCGATGGTCACCGTCGGGTCGCCGCTGATCAGCACCCGTTCGCCACGCTGGATGCTCAGGTCCAGAGGCTCCAGCAGCACCCGTCCGTCCGGATTGGCCAGGCTGAGGTTGCGCAGGGTCAGTGTGTCGCCCTGGCTGCGGCGCAGGTCGATGCGGTGCTCCACCGGATTGTCGGCGCGCTCCTCGAGCAGCAGCATGTCGTTGTACAGGCTCACCACCCGGTCGACCGAGGCGCGGCACTTGGCCAGCTCGCCGAGGTTGTCGATCGGCCAGGACAGCGCCGAGGTCAGGCGCTGGAAGGCCTGCGCCGCCTGCATCAGCACGCCCAGGGTCATGCCCCCGGCGATGAACTGCGGCGCGGCGACCAGGATCGGGAACACCGGCAGCAGGGTGCCGTAGCCGGTGGAGAAGGAGACGATGCCCAGGTAGCCGAGCGTCTGGCGGTTCCAGCCCTGGCCGACGTCGGCGAACAGCCGATCGGCCTGGCGGTGCTCGATCTCCTCGCCGTGCATCAGGGCGATCGCCTCGGAGTTCTCGCGGGCACGGGCCAGGCCGAAGCGCAGGTTGGCCTCCACCGTCTGCAGGCGGTTGGTAGCGCGGATCAGCGGCCGGCCCAGCAGCAGGCCGAACACGGTGCCGCCGCCGGCATACAGGAAGGCCAGCAGCACCAGATAGCCGGGCACCACCAGGGAGGTGCCGGGGATCGGCAGGCTGCCGGAGACGTCGAGGAGGATGTCGATGAAGCTGCCGAGGATCAGCAGCGAATAGAGCAGCGACAGCGCCAGGGCGATGGCCGTCTCGGTGGCGATGCGGATGTCCTCGGCGATGCGCCCGTCGGGGTTGTCGTGCTCGCCGCTGGTGAACTGCAGCTGGTAGTGGCGGGCGTGGGCCATCCACTGGTCGAGCAGGCGGTCGGTCAGCCAGCGCCGCCAGTCCAGTTGCAGCCAGCGCTTGACGTGCAGGTGCAGGGCGGTGACCAGCATGGTCAGCACGAAGATCAGCAGGAAGGTGGCGATCAGCCAGACCAGATCGCGCAGCGAGCGCGCCTCGAGGACGTCGAACAGCTCGCGATGCCAGTAGCTGATCCAGATCGCCAGGCCCACCTGCGCCTGGGTCAGCGCCACCAGCAGCAGCACCGCCGCGCGCACCGTCCAGCGGCGCTCGCAGTTCCAGTAGGCGCCGGCCAGGCGCAGGAACTGCCAGGTCAGCCGGGGCGGGGGCGGGCTGGCCGGTGCCATGGCGTCACTCCGCCTGCAGCGCCAGGCGCGCGGCGATCTGCGCGGCGCCGCGCAGGCCCAACTGCTCGTCGAGCACCACCTGCAGCGGGATGCCTTCCAGCAGCGCACGCATCGGCGGCCTGGCGACGAACGCCTCGCGCACCGCCGGCAGGCGCAGGCAGGGCAGGATCTTCGGCGCGATGCCGCCGCCCAGGTACACGCCGCCGCGGGCCAGGCCGGTCAGCGCCAGGTTGCCGGCGGCGCCGGCCAGCAGGCGGGCGAACAGCTCGAGGGTCGCCGTCGCCCGGGCGTCGCCGGCCGCGGCGGCGGCGCCGATCTGCGCGGGACCGGGCAGGCCGTCGGCATCCTCATCGCGGCCGGCGAGAAAGGCGAAGAGGCGGACCAGCCCCGCACCGGACAGCAGCAGCTCGAGGCTGACCCGGCCGTGGCGTGGCAACAGGTGGTGCAGCAGGGCGAGCTGCTGCTCGTCCTGCGCGGCGAAGTCGGCATGGCCGCCCTCGCTGGGCAGGACCAGCGGCTGCGCCGGCGTGCCGGCGAGCAGCGCCATGCCCAGGCCGGTGCCGACGGCGAGCAGGGCGCGCACGCCGCCGGGCTGCGGCCTGCCGCTCTGCAGGGGGCACAGTTGCTCGTCGTGCAGCAGGGGCAAGCCCTGGACCTGGGCGGCCAGGTCGTTGACCAGCTCGATCCGGCGCAGAGCGAGTTGCCCGGCCAGTTCGTCGGCGTCCAGGTCCCAGGGCAGGTTGGTCAGTCGCACCTGCTGGCCATCGACCGGCCCGGCCACGGCCAGGCAGGCGACCTGCGGCTGTTCGCCCGGGCGCAGGAAGGCGCGCAGCAGGCTCAGGCCGTCGGCATGTTCCTGGCTGGCCAGGGTCTGCTGACGCAGGGGCTGCCAGGCGTCGCCGCGGCTCTCGCTCAGCAGCAGGCGCGCCCGGGTACCGCCGATGTCTGCCGCCAGAATGAGCATGCCTACCTCGTCGTGCGCTCGGACGCCGGCCTGCGCACCTCGTGCGCGGGCTGTTCGGCAGGCCGGGCGAGGGCGCCCGGTGGATCGGGGTAGCGGCAGCGGCGCATGGAGCCCGCTGCGCATGTGTCCTGCAGTATAGGCGGCCAGGCGGCGCAGCCGGGAGCCAGGCTGCGCTGCGGCGGCGGGCGGCGATTCGAGTCGCGCCGGCGGCGCCTGGGCTGCCTGGCTTTTATGTCATTTAGATATATAAAAATTCTTAAACAATATTTTTAAGAATATAAATGGTGTGCCTAATATGCGCTCCATCGCCGGGGCACGGCCCGCGGGCGATCCATAGCCAAGGAGCATCCCCATGAGCGCCAACCTACGCAGTGTCGCCGGCCAGGACGAAGCCGGTCTGTTGCGCGAGATCCACAATGCCCTGCACGGCCTGCGCTACGGCGCGGTGGAAATCACTGTGCACAACGGCCAGGTGGTGCAGATCGAGCGCAAGGAAAAGTTCCGCCTGCAGCCGCCGAGCGGCAGCAAGCAACCCTGATTTCGCACAGGCCCGACTGGACCACCGGAGGGCGTGAGCATGCAACCTGACATCGACCAGACCATGAGCACGCACATGAGCATCCGAGCCCTCCGCCGCTGTTGCTGGCGAATGTGACGCCAACCGTCGTTCCCGACCCGATTGCCACATTCCGCCGTTATCCGGCGTGCTGTCGAGCACGCCCAAGGAGCACCAGCATGTCCATTCGTCGTTTCGCTCTGGCCGCCATCGTCGGCCTGTCCCTCAGCGCCGCCGCACAGGCGCAGACCCTGCTCAACGTGTCCTACGACCCGACCCGCGAGCTGTACCAGGAGTACAACGCGGCCTTCAACCAGCACTGGCAGGCCCAGGGCCACGAGGCCGTGAGCATCCAGCAGTCCCACGGCGGTTCGGGCAAGCAGGCCCGTGCGGTGATCGACGGCCTCAAGGCCGATGTGGTGACCCTGGCTCTGGCCGGCGACATCGACGAGCTGCACAGGCTCGGCAAGCTGATCCCGGAGGACTGGCAGTCGCGCCTGCCGCAGGCCAGCACCCCCTACACCTCGACCATCGTGTTCCTGGTGCGCAAGGGCAACCCCAAGCAGATCAAGGACTGGGACGACCTGGTCAAGCCGGGCGTCGAGGTGATCACCCCCAACCCGAAGACCTCCGGCGGCGCGCGCTGGAACTTCCTCGCCGCCTGGGCCTACGCCCAGCAGCAGTACGGCAGCGAGGACAAGGCCAAGGCCTTCGTCGAGCAGCTGTACAAGAACGTCCCGGTGCTGGACACCGGCGCCCGCGGCTCGACCATCACCTTCGTCAACAACGACATCGGCGACGTGCTGCTGGCCTGGGAGAACGAGGCGTTCCTGGCGCTCAAGGAGGAGGGCGGCGAGAACTTCGAGATCGTCGCGCCCAGCCTGTCGATCCTCGCCGAGCCGCCGGTGGCGGTGGTCGACAAGAACGTCGACCGGAAGGGCACCCGCGAAGTGGCCACCGCCTACCTCGAGTACCTGTACAGCGAGGAAGGCCAGCGCATCGCCGCCAAGCACTTCTACCGCCCGCGCAACGAGAAGGTCGCCGCCGAGTTCGCCCAGCAGTTCCCGGCGCTCAAGCTGGTCACCATCGATGGAGACTTCGGCGGCTGGAAGAGCGCGCAGCCGAAGTTCTTCAACGATGGCGGCGTATTCGACCAGATCTACCAGGTGCAGTGATCTCCGCCTGCCGATCGAGCCCCCGGTGTCCGCCACCGGGGGTTGTTGCTTGACCACAACCCGGATGGCCTCCGGGCCAAGAAACTTGCGAGGAACCCATGTCCCGCCGCATTTCCCCCGTCATACCCGGCTTCGGGCTGACGCTGGGCTACACCCTGGTGTATCTCAGCCTCCTGGTGCTGATCCCCCTGGGTGCCATGTTCGTCCATGCGGCCCAGCTCACCTGGGAGCAGTTCTGGGCCATCGTCAGCGCGCCGCGGGTGCTCGCTGCGCTCAAGCTGAGCTTCGGGGTCGCCCTGGCTGCGGCGCTGCTCAACGGCGTGATCGGCACCCTGCTGGCCTGGGTGCTGGTGCGCTACCGCTTCCCCGGGCGCAAGGTCATCGACGCGATGATCGACCTGCCGTTCGCCCTGCCCACCGCGGTGGCCGGCATCGCCCTGACCGCGCTCTACGCGCCCAGGGGGCTGATCGGCAGCCTGGCCGCCGATCTCGGTTTCAAGATCGCCTACACCCCGCTGGGCATCACCCTGGCACTGACCTTCGTCACCCTGCCGTTCGTGGTGCGCACCCTGCAGCCGGTGCTGGAGGACATTCCGCGCGAGGTGGAGGAGGCCGCTGCCTGTCTGGGCGCCAAACCCTGGCAGGTGTTCCGCCACGTGCTGCTGCCGGCGCTGCTGCCGGCCTGGCTGACCGGCTTCGCCCTGGCCTTCGCCCGCGGCATCGGCGAGTACGGTTCGGTGATCTTCATCGCCGGCAACATGCCGATGAAGACCGAGATCCTGCCGCTGCTGATCATGGTCAAGCTCGACCAGTACGACTACACCGGCGCCACCGCCATCGGCGTGCTGATGCTGGTGGTGTCCTTCGTCCTGCTGCTGCTGATCAACCTGCTGCAGCGCCGCATCGAAACGCCGTGAGGAGGCCGCCATGTCATCCGTAACCGTCGCCTACGGCGCCGCACAGGGCAATGCCGCCCGCCGCGGCCATGCGCTGGGCCGCTCCCTGCTGATCGCCGGCGCCTGGCTGGTGTTCGCCCTGTTCCTGCTGCTGCCGCTGTACGTGGTGCTCGGCGAGGCGCTCAAGCAGGGCCTGGGCACCTTCGTCACCGCCATCCTCGAGCCGGACGCCCTCGCCGCGTTGCAGCTGACCCTCACCGCCGTGGCCATCGCCGTGCCCCTGAACCTGCTGTTCGGCGTCGCCGCCGCCTGGTGCGTGAGCAAGTACGAGTTCCGCGGCAAGAGCCTGCTGGTCACCCTGATCGACCTGCCGTTCTCGGTGTCGCCGGTGATCGCCGGCCTGATCTATGTGCTGCTGTTCGGCGCCCAGGGTTTCTTCGGCCCGTGGCTGCAGGAGCGCGACATCCAGATCATCTTCGCCGTGCCCGGCATCGTCCTGGCCACCGTGTTCGTCACCGTGCCCTTCGTCGCCCGCGAGCTGATTCCGCTGATGCAGGAGCAGGGCATCCAGGAGGAGGAGGCCGCGCGGCTGCTCGGCGCCAACGGCTGGCAGATGTTCCGGCACGTCACCCTGCCCAACATCAAGTGGGGCCTGATCTACGGCGTGGTGCTGTGCACCGCGCGGGCGATGGGCGAGTTCGGCGCGGTGTCGGTGGTGTCGGGGCATATCCGCGGCGTCACCAACACCCTGCCGCTGCATGTCGAGATCCTCTACAACGAGTACAACCACGTCGCCGCCTTCAGCGTCGCCAGCCTGCTGCTGGCCCTGGCGCTGTGCATCCTGCTGCTCAAGCAGTGGAGCGAAAGCCGTCTGACCCGCCTCAAGTCGAATGCTGCCGAGGAATAAGCCATGAGTATCGAGATCCGCACCGTCAGCAAGCGCTTCGGCGCCTTCCAGGCCCTCGACGCCATCGACCTGGACATCCACAGCGGCGAGCTGGTGGCACTGCTCGGCCCGTCCGGCTGCGGCAAGACCACCCTGCTGCGCATCATCGCCGGCCTGGAAACCCCGGACGTCGGCAGCATCGCCTTCCACGGCGAGGACGTCTCCGGCCACGACGTGCGCGACCGCAACGTCGGCTTCGTGTTCCAGCACTACGCGCTGTTCCGCCACATGACGGTGTTCGACAACGTCGCCTTCGGCCTGCGCATGAAACCCAAGCGCGAACGGCCGAGCGAGGCGCAGATCAGGGACAAGGTCCACGAACTGCTGAACATGGTGCAGCTCGACTGGCTGGCCGACCGCTACCCCGAGCAGCTCTCCGGCGGCCAGCGCCAGCGCATCGCCCTGGCCCGCGCCCTGGCGGTGGAGCCGAAGATCCTCCTGCTCGACGAGCCGTTCGGCGCGCTGGACGCCAAGGTGCGCAAGGAGCTGCGCCGCTGGCTGGCGCGCCTGCACGAGGAGATCAACCTGACCTCGGTGTTCGTCACCCATGACCAGGAGGAGGCCATGGAGGTCGCCGACCGCATCGTGGTGATGAACAAGGGCGTCATCGAGCAGATCGGCGCGCCCGGCGAGGTCTACGAGCAGCCGGCCAGCGACTTCGTCTACCACTTCCTCGGCGACTCCAACCGCCTGCAGCTGGGCGAGGAGGGGCACATCCTGTTCCGTCCGCACGAGGTGTCGCTGGCGCGCGAGGCGCTGGCCGGCCATCTGGCCGCCGAGGTGCGCGACATCCGCCCGCTCGGCGCCATCACCCGGGTGACCCTCAGGGTCGAGGGGCAGGGCGAGCTGGTCGAGGCCGAGGTGGTGAAGAGCCATGCCAGCCTGGTCGGTCTGGCGCGCGGCGACCGCCTGTATTTCCGGCCCGCCACCGACGGCCTGCGCTCGGCGTCCTGACTGCCCCCGGCCCGCCCTGGCGGGGCGGGCTGGCCGCTGGCCGGGCGGGCGTGCCAGACTGGCGCTCCCGTCGTCATCGCGCCCCGCCCATGTCCGAGCACGCCCATCCCCTGATCGATCGCTTTCTCGATGCCCTCTGGCTGGAGAAGGGCCTGTCGCGCCACACCCGGGAAGCCTACGGCACCGACCTGGCGCTGTTCCGTGCCTGGCTGGCCGAGCGCGGTTTCGACCTGCTGCGGGTCGACCGCGATCTGGTCCGCGAGTACCTCGGCTGGCGCCAGGAGCGCGGCTACCACGCGCGCTCCACGGCGCGCCTGCTGTCCTGCCTGCGCGGCTTCTACCACTACTGCCAGTTCACCGGGCTGATCGCCGAGGACCCCACCCTGCAGGTGGTCCTGCCGAGCCAGTCGCGCGCCGTGCCGCACAGCCTCGGCGAGGCCGAGGTCGAGGCGCTGCTGGCCGCGCCGGACACCGGCGCGGCGCTCGGCCTGCGCGACCGCGCCATGCTTGAGGTGCTGTATGCCTGCGGCCTGCGGGTCAGCGAACTGGTGGCGCTGACCCTCGAGCAGGTCGATCTGCGCCAGGGCGTGGTACGGGTGAACGGCCCTGGGGGGCGCGAGCGCCTGGTGCCGCTCGGCGAGGAAGCCATCGACTGGCTGCTGCGCTACCTGCGCGCGGCGCGCGGCGAGCTGCTGCTCGGACGGCCCAGCGAGGTGCTGTTTCCCAGCCTGCGCGGCGAGCAGATGACCCGGCAGACCTTCTGGCACCGCATCAAGCGCCACGCGCGCAGCGCCGGCATCGATCAGCCGCTGTCGCCGCACACCCTGCGCCACGCCTTCGCTACCCACCTGCTCAACCACGGCGCCGACCTGCGGGTGGTGCAGATGCTGCTCGGGCATCGCGACCTGTCGACCACGCAGATCTACATCCACATCGCCGACGCGCGCCTGCAGGCCCTGCAGGGCAGCTCGTCCGCTTGATCGTCGGCAGCGTGCGCCGTTGCCGCGGCCGGCCCGGGTGGCTGTGGTAGGCTTGGCCATCAACCAAGCCGCTTCGCCGCTTCAAGGAGTCTTCATGCGTCCGTTCCGCTTCCTCGCTGCCGTCACTCTCGGCCTGGCCAGCGCCATCGCCCAGGCTGCCGACCCCGATCAGACGATCCGCCAGTCCCTCAAGGCGCTGCAGCCGGACCTGCCGATCGAGGCGATCAGCGAGAGCCCGATGCCCGGCCTGTACCAGGTGCAGCTCAAGGGCGGCCGCCTGCTCTACACCAGCGCCGACGCCCAGTTCGTCATGCAGGGCTTCCTGTACCAGGTCAAGGACGGCAAGGCCGTCAACCTCACCGAGCAGGCCGAAAGCAAGGCGGTGGCCAAGGAGATCAATGCCATCCCGGTCAAGGAGATGGTGGTGTTCCCGGCCGACGCCAAGGCAGCGCAGAAGACCCACATCACCGTGTTCACCGACACCGACTGCGGCTACTGCCAGAAGCTGCACAGCGAGGTGGCCGAGCTCAACCGCCGCGGCGTCGAGGTGCGCTATGTGGCCTTCCCGCGCCAGGGCGTCGGCAGCCACGGCTACAACACCCTGGTCAGCGTGTGGTGCGCCAAGGACCCGCGCGAGGCGATGAACCTGGCCAAGGCGCGCAAGGACGTGCCGCAGGCCGAGTGCGACAACCCGGTGAGCAAGCAGTACGCACTGGGCCAGATGATCGGCGTGCAGGGCACTCCGGCCATCGTGCTGGCCAACGGCCAGCTGATCCCCGGCTACCAGCCGGCGCCGCAGCTGGCCGAGGCGGCGCTGGCGGCGAAGTGATCGGCGTTCAGCTGCCGATTGACTAACAATCCACCGCTTCGTAATGTGCGGATCTTTTCATCGGCCGGGATTCCCGGCCGTACTGCGTCGTAAAGATGGGGAACTGATAGTGAAACCGGTGAAAGTAGGTATCTGTGGGTTGGGGACCGTCGGTGGCGGTACCTTCAATGTGCTCAAACGCAATGCCGAGGAGATCGCCCGCCGTGCCGGGCGCGGCATCGAAGTGGCGCAGATTGCCGCGCGTGACGCCAACCCGCAATGCGATACCACCGGTACCCCCATCACCGGTGACGTGTTCGAGCTGGTCGACAACCCGGAAATCGACATCGTCATCGAGCTGATCGGCGGCTACACCGTGGCCCGCGAGCTGGTGCTCAAGGCCATCGACAACGGCAAGCACGTGGTCACCGCCAACAAGGCGCTGATCGCCGTGCACGGCAACGAGATCTTCGCCAAGGCGCGCGAGAAGGGCGTCATCGTCGCCTTCGAGGCCGCCGTGGCAGGCGGCATCCCGGTGATCAAGGCGATCCGCGAGGGCCTGGCCGGCAACCGCATCAACTGGCTGGCCGGCATCATCAACGGCACCGGCAACTTCATCCTCACCGAGATGCGCGAGAAGGGCCGCACCTTCGACGACGTGCTCAAGGAAGCCCAGGCGCTGGGCTACGCCGAGGCCGATCCGACCTTCGACGTCGAGGGCATCGACGCCGCGCACAAGCTGACCATCCTCGCCTCCATCGCCTTCGGCATTCCGCTGCAGTTCGACAAGGCCTACACCGAAGGCATCACCGCGCTGACCACCGCCGACGTCAACTACGCCGAGGCGCTGGGCTACCGCATCAAGCACCTCGGCGTGGCCCGCCGCACCGAGGCCGGCATCGAGCTGCGCGTGCACCCGACCCTGATCCCCGCCGACCGCCTGATCGCCAACGTCAACGGCGTGATGAACGCGGTGATGGTCAACGGCGACGCCGTCGGCAGCACCCTGTACTACGGCGCCGGCGCCGGCATGGAGCCGACCGCCTCGGCGGTGGTGGCCGACGTGGTCGACGTGGTCCGCGCGCTGACCACCGACCCGGAGAACCGCGTGCCGCACCTGGCGTTCCAGCCGGACGCGCTGTCCGACCACCCGATCCTGCCGATCGAGGCCTGCGAGAGCGCCTACTACCTGCGCATCCAGGCCAAGGACCATCCGGGCGTGCTGGCCCAGGTGGCGAGCATCCTCTCCGCGCGCGGCATCAACATCGAGTCGATCATGCAGAAGGAAGCCGAGGAGCACGACGGCCTGGTGCCGATGATCCTGGTCACCCACCGCGTGCGCGAGGCGCAGATCGACGACGCCATCGCCGCCCTGGAGGCCCTCGAGGGCGTGGCCGGCAAGGTCGTGCGCATCCGCGTCGAGCAGCTCAACTAATCCGTCAACGGCTGCCGGCCGCGCGCCGGCAGCCCGCACCGAAGGTTTTTCCCCATGCGCTACATCAGTACCCGCGGCCAGGCGCCGGCCCTCAACTTCGAAGACGTGCTGCTCGCCGGCCTGGCCAGCGACGGCGGCCTCTACGTGCCGGAAAACCTGCCGCGCTTCACCGTCGAGGAGATCGCCTCCTGGGCTGGCCTGCCGTACCACGAGCTGGCCTTCCGGGTGATGCGCCCGTTCGTCGCCGGCTCCATCGCCGACGCCGACTTCAAGCGGATCCTGGAAGAGACCTACGGCGTGTTCGCCCACCAGGCGGTGGCGCCGCTGACCCAGCTGGGCGCCAACGAGTGGGTGCTCGAGCTGTTCCAGGGCCCGACCCTGGCGTTCAAGGACTTCGCCCTGCAGCTGCTCGGCCGCCTGCTCGACCACGTGCTGGCCAAGCGCAACGAGCGCGTGGTGATCATGGGCGCCACCTCCGGCGACACCGGCTCGGCCGCCATCGAGGGCTGCAAGGCCTGCGACAACGTCGACATCTTCATCATGCACCCGCACAACCGCGTGTCCGAGGTGCAGCGCCGGCAGATGACCACCATCCTCGGCGACAACATCCACAACATCGCCATCGAAGGCAACTTCGACGACTGCCAGGAGATGGTCAAGGCCAGCTTCGCCGACCAGGGCTTCCTCAAGGGCACTCGCCTGGTGGCGGTCAACTCGATCAACTGGGCGCGGATCATGGCCCAGATCGTCTACTACTTCCACGCCGCCCTGCAGCTCGGCGCGCCGCACCGCTCGGTGGCCTTCTCGGTGCCGACCGGCAACTTCGGCGACATCTTCGCCGGCTACCTGGCGCGCAACATGGGCCTGCCGATCAACCAGCTGATCGTCGCCACCAACCGCAACGACATCCTGCACCGCTTCATGTCCGGCAACCGCTACGACAAGGACACCCTGCATCCGTCGCTGTCGCCGTCGATGGACATCATGGTCTCCTCCAACTTCGAGCGCCTGCTGTTCGACCTGCACGGCCGCAACGGCGCCGCCGTCAGCGCGCTGATGGACGAGTTCAAGGCCACCGGCAAGCTGTCGGTCGAGGACGACCGCTGGACCGAGGCCCGCCGCCTGTTCGACTCGCTGGCGGTGGACGACGAGCAGACCTGCGCCACCATCGCCGAGGTGCATGGCCAGACCGGCTACCTGCTCGACCCGCACACCGCGATCGGCGTCAAGGCCGCCCGCGAGTGCCGCCGCAGCCTGGCGCTGCCGATGGTGGTGCTCGGCACTGCGCATCCGGTCAAGTTCCCGGAAGCGGTGGAGAAGGCCGGCATCGCTGCCGTACCGCAACTGCCGCCGCACCTGGCCGACCTGTTCCAGCGCGAGGAGCGCTGCAGCGTGCTGCCCAACGACCTGAAGGCGGTGCAGGACTTCGTCAGCCAGCACGGCAACCGCGGCAAGCCGCTGTAAGGCGACGCTGCGGGTTGTCCACACAAGGGCCGGCTGCGCGAGCAGCCGGCCCTTTCGTTTGGGCGCCCGCCGGGGTTCTGCCCGCTCGCTGCCGCTGCGTGCTCTGCCGCCATCGTCAAGTGCGCCTGTGCACAAAACCCGAGGCCTGCGACGCGCCGTCGCATCCGGGAGCAGGGCCGGGACGGCTGCTGCCCTAATAACTAATTCTTTGAAAATCAAGCAGAAAAACTTCTGAACAAAAAACAGCCAATCTGTCTGCAGGCCCTGCCGCGCCGGGGGCGGGGCGATCTGTCCGGTATTTGTCCACCCAGTTATCCACAGCAATTGTGGATTGAACCGGGGCGGCGCGACGCTGCCCGCAGCGCCTGACCGTTATACTCGGTGCTATCAGCCAGGGAGTCCGTTCATGCCTTTCGATCTGTCCAGCCTGTTGCTCGGTATCGTCGCTGCCGCCCTCCCTCTAGCGGGGCTGCTCTGGCGCCTGCAGCAGCAGCGCGGCGAGGCGCGCCAGCAGGCCGGCCTGCTGGAGGAGCGTCTGGCCGCCGGCGAACAGGCGCGCGAGGCGCTGGCCGGGCAACTGGCCCAGGTCCGTGGCGAGGCGCAGGGCCAGCAGCGCCTGCTGGCGACCCTGCAGGGCGAGAACGCCGCCCTGCGCCGCGAGGTCCAGCTGCTCGGCGCCGAGCGCCAGCAGGCCGCCGAGGCGGCCCGCCAGTGGCAGGATGAGCGCCAGCAGCGCGAGGAGGAGCTGCGCGACCTCGCCGCCGAGCGCGCCGCGCTGGCCAGCGCCCTGCGCGAGCAGCAGCAGGGCCATCGCCAGCGCCTCGAGGAGGTGCAGGCGGCGCGCGACGAGCTGCGCGCGCAGTTCGCCGAGCTGGCCGGGCGGATCTTCGAGGAGCGCGAGCAGCGCTTCGCCGAGAACAGCCAGCAGCGGCTGAGCCAGCTGCTCGATCCGCTGCGCGAGCGCATCCACAGCTTCGAGCAGCGCGTCGAACAGAGCTACCAGCAGGAGGCGCGCGAGCGCTTCTCGCTGGGCAAGGAGCTGGAGCGCCTGCAGCAGCTCAACCAGCGCCTGGGCGAGGAGGCGCACAACCTGACTCGCGCGCTCAAGGGTCAGAAGACCCAAGGCAACTGGGGCGAGCTGGTGCTGGAGCGGGTGCTCGAGCACGCCGGCCTGGAGAAGGGCCGCGAGTACGACACCCAGGTCAGCCTGCGTGGCGAAGGCGGCCAGCGCTACCAGCCCGACGTGCTGGTGCGCCTGCCCGGCGAGCGCCAGGTGGTGGTCGACGCCAAGGTCAGCCTGACCGCGTACCAGCAGTACGTCGCCGCCGAGGACGAGGGCGCCCGGTCGCAGGCCCTGAAGCTGCACGTGCAGTCGCTGCGCAGCCATCTCAAGGGCCTGTCGGCCAAGGACTACCAGCGCCTGGAGGGCCTGCACAGCCTCGATTTCGTGCTGCTGTTCGTGCCGCTGGAAGGCGCCTTCGCCGCCGCGCTGCAGGCCGAACCCGGGCTGTTCGAGGAGTCCTTCGCGCAGAACATCGTGATCGTCGGGCCGACCACCCTGCTGGCCACCCTGCGCCTGATCGACAGCCTGTGGCGCCAGGAGCGGCAGAACCTCAACGCCCGCGAGATCGCCGAGCGCGCCGGCTGGCTGTATGACAAGTTCGTGCTGTTCGTCCAGGACCTCGACGAGATCGGCAGCCGCCTGCAGCAGCTCGACAAGGCCTACGCCAATGCGCGCAACAAGCTCGGCGAGGGGCGCGGCAACCTGATCGGCCGCGCCGAGCAGCTCAAGGCGCTCGGCGCCCGCGCCAGCAAGAGCCTGCCGGCCGACTGGCTGGTACGTGCCGGGGCGCCGCCGCTGGTGGCGGCCGATGACGACGGAGCCTAGGACTAGAGCGCCTGCGCCAGTCGTGTCGCGGCGCCGGTAGTGGTCGAGCGCCCCTGATGGGTCAGGTAGAAGCGTGCTAAATCGTCGGCGCGCATTGGCTTGCCGAACAAGTAGCCCTGGATTTGGCTGATGCCGATGGCATCCAGGTAGTCCTGCTGGCGTTGGGTTTCGACGCCTTCGGCGACTGTGCTCAGGCCCATGCTCTGGGCCATGACGGTGACTGCGCGGACGATGGCGCGGTCGCTGGGCGAGGCGACGATGTCCTTGATGAAGGCGCGGTCGATCTTGATGGTGTCGAGCGGGAAGCGCAGCAGGTATTCCAGCGACGAGTAGCCGATACCGAAGTCGTCGATGGCTATCTGGAAGCCCTGGGCGCGCCAGCCGCGCAACTGCTCGATGGTGCCCTGTGGGTCCTGCATGGCGATGCTCTCGGTGATCTCCAGCTTGATCTGCGTCGGTGGCACGCCAGCATCGCGCACCGCCGCGACGAGCACTTCCGTCAGCCGGTTGTCTTGGAACTGGCGCGGCGACAGGTTGATGCTCATCTGCAGCTGGATGCCGAGGTTCTGCCAGGCGCGTAGCTGTCGGCAGGCGCTGCGCAGGATCCATTCGCCCAAGGCATTGATCAGGCCCAGCTCCTCCATGATCGGGATGAAGCGCGGCGGCGGCACCGGACCGACCTCCGGATGCTCCCAGCGTATCAGCGCCTCGACGCCGACGATGCGGTTGTCGCGCAGCTGCAGCTGCGGCTGGTAGACCAGATGGAATTGACGGAAGTTCTCCTCGAGCGCAGTGCGCAGGGCAAGCTCCAGTTTCAGCTCGGTGCCCCTGTCGGTGTCGGACGGACGGGCGATGCCCAGTGGTCTGCCTTGCAGGCGGGCGAGCTTGCGGGCATCCCGGGCGGCCTGGATCATCTCCTCTGCATCGCCGGCGTGGTCGGGAAACAAGGCGATGCCGGCGGTCAGCGACACGAACAGCGCTTGGCCGTCGACGTCGAGTGGCTGGCTGGTGCGCGCCAGCGCCGCCTCGGTCTTGGCGCGCAGGCGGGACAGGTCGTTGTGCGGGACCAGCAGGGCGAACTCGTCGCCGGCCAGGCGGGCGGCATGCACCTCACTGGGCATCCCCTGTTGCAGGGCATGGGCGACGCGCGCCAGCACCAGGTCGCCGACTTTCATGCCGAGGGCATCGTTGATGCGTCCCAGGCGACTGATGTCGAACAGCACCATGGCGATGCCGTACCCCGCGCGGCGGGCGCCCTCTATCGCGGTTTCCAGCAGGCGCAGGAACAGCTTGCTGTTGGGCAGGCCGGTGAGCGTGTCATGCAGGGCCAGATGCTGGACCATCCGCTCGGCTTCGCGTGTCTGGGTGACGTCCTGCCAGGCGCCCTCGAACAACCGCGCGGGACCTTGCGTCGGGCTGTGCTCGGCGACCAGATGCAGCACGCGCATGCCGCCTCCAGCCTGCGGCAAGCGGACCTCTTGGTCGAGCCGGCTCAGCGCCGTGCGCGAGACATTCATGGCCTGGGCGAGACGCGTCCGGTCGTCGGGATGGACACGGGTGAGCAGCTTGTCGAGATGATCGACCTCCGCGGCGGCGATCCCGGCCATCTCGGCCAGATCCACCGACCACTCTAGGCAGTCGCTGTCGGTGTGCCAGGCCCAGAAGCCGAGGCGGGCGATCTTCTGGGCGTGGCTCTGGCGCAGCCGGGTGCGCTGCAGTTCCAGGCTGGTGCGCCGGGCGCGCAGGGCATAGCGCAGCCGCGAGGCGAGCAGCGGCCAGTTGATCGGCTTGGTGATGAAGTCGGTGGCGCCGGACTCGAAGGCCCGCTCCACGTCAGTGGTGGCATCGGCGGCGGTGAGCATGATCACCGGCGTGCCCGGCACGGCCTCGGACTCGCGCATCGCCCGGCAGGCGGCGAAGCCATCGAGACGCGGCATCATCACGTCCATCAGCACTAGATCGGGGCTGTCGCGCAGGAAAACCTCCAGGCCTTCTTGGCCGTCGGTGGCCTCCAGCAGTCGATAGCCCTGCTTGCCGAGGATCGACTTGATCAGCATTCGGGTGGACTGGTCGTCCTCGATGACGAGGATGGATTGCTCGGTATGCATGGTCGTAGTGCCGCTCCTTGCCGGATCGTCAGTGGGCGTTCTGTTGCTGGGGGGGGGGCGCGGCGCCGTGCTCCGGGTCGGGATAGCGTTGCTGAAGTCTGCGCACGCTGGCTTCGGCCAGTTGCGCCAAGCGTTCGGCGCTGTCTGCCGGGACCGCCTGCCTGGTCGCGGCGTACTGCTCGATGTCGCACGCCAGCGCTGCCAGCGCCAGAGCACCGAGGTTGCCGGCACTGCCCTTGAGCCGGTGAGCCTCCTTGCGAACCTCGTCGTGGTCGCTCTTGGCGAGAGCGCTTTGCAAACGTGCGATATGTCCCGGGAGATTGGTGCAGAAGAAGCTCACGACCGTGTGCAGGTCGGTGCCCAGCGCCTCGTGCAGGGTGTCGAGCATGGCGTCGTCGAGTAACGTCGGCAGTGGCGGCAAGGCGGCGGGAGCCGTCAGTGCAGACGGCGGGGGAGCGAGCAGGGCAAGCATGCAGTCGAGCAGCTGTCGCACGTTGTAGGGCTTGCTGAGGATGTCGTCCATGCCCGCGTGTCGGCATTCGGCGACTTCCGGGGTGTTGGCATGGGCGGTGAGGGCGAGGATCGGTGTGCGTGGTTGGCCGCGCTTGTGTTCCAGGCGGCGGATCTCACGGGTGGCGGTGGGGCCGTCCATCACCGGCATCTGGCAGTCCATGAGGATGATGTCGAAGCGTTCGCCGGACTCGATGCGGGCGACTGCCTGGGCGCCGTCCTCCGCCTCGTCGATCAGCGCGCCATGCTTGTCGAGCAGGCGCTGGGCGAGCATGCGGTTGACCGGGTGGTCCTCGACCAGCAGCACACGGCAGCCGCTAAGGCAGGGCTCAACGTCGGCGGCCGCCGCGCCAGTGGCGCGCGGGCTGTGCAGCGCACTGATCAGGGCATAGGCCAGCGCATCGGGGCCAGCCGGTTTGCTCAGGCACTGGTCGAGCACCTGGTGTTCGCGGGCCTCGATCTCCAGTTGATCGCTGGCCGAGGAGAGCATCACCAGACGCAGGCGTGGGTGCTGCTCGCGCAGCCGGTGCGCCAGCTCCAGACCGTCCAGTTCGGGCATCATGCGGTCGAGTACCGCCAGCTGCACGCTGGCTGCGTGTTGCGGGTCCTGCACCCAGGCCAGCGCATCGAGCGGGTTGCAGAAACCGTGCGGCTGCATGCCCCAGGCGATGGCATGACGCTCGACGATCAGCCGGTTGGCCAGCACGTCGTCGACGATCAGCAGGCCGCGACCGGCAAGTTGTTCGGCGGCACGTTCGCTGGCGCTGCGTTCGCCGCAGGGGCTGTCCTGCAATGGCAGCTGCAGCTCGAAGAAGAAGCGACTGCCCTGGCCGGGCGTCGACTCCAGATGGATTTCGCCACCCATCAGCTCGACCAGGCGGCGGCTGAGCGACAGGCCCAGACCGGTGCCGCCGTACTTGCGGGTAGTTGATTCGTCGGCCTGGCGGAAGGAGTCGAAGATCAGCGGTTGCACCTCCGGGGCGATGCCGATACCTGTGTCGCGCACGGCGAAGCACAGCGCCCCCGGCGTGCGGGGTGAGCGACCGACGCAGAGTGCGACTTCGCCTCGCTCGGTGAACTTGATCGCGTTGCTGAGCAGGTTGAGCAGCACCTGGCGCAGGCGCAGCGGATCGCCAAGCACCTGCCGCGGTAGGCTGGGCTCGATCTCGATGATCAGTTCGAGCTGCTTCTGGTGGGCGCGGGCGGCCAGCAGCTTGGCAGTGTGCTCGACGATTTCACTGAGGTCGAAGGCGACGCTTTCCAGCTCCAGATGCCCGGCGTCGACCTTGGACACGTCAAGGATGTCGTTGAGCAGCGCCAGCAGCGTCTCGCCGGAGCGCTGGGCGATCTGCAAGTATTCGCGCTGCTCGGGGTTGAGCGGGGTTTCCAGCGCCAGGTCGAGCATGCCGATCACCCCGTTCATCGGCGTGCGGATTTCATGGCTCATGTTGGCGAGGAACAGGCTGCGCGCCTTCGAGGCCTGTTCGGCATGGTCACGGGCGCGCCGCAGTTCCTGTTCCAGGGCATGGCGTTCGCTGATGTCGAAGATCATGCCGTCGAGCAGCACTACCTCGCCCTCGCCCTCGCCCTCGCCCTCGAGCGAGCGCTGGGTTTCGGTGACGATGTGGCCGAGCGACCAGACCCGCAGCAGGCGTCCGTCCTTGCAGCGCAGGCGGTATTCGGCCGAATAGCTGCCGCCCTCGGCAATGGCCCGGTGGCGGGCCTCGGCCAGGCGCGGCAGGTCTTCGGCGGGGATCAGTGGACGCAGGCCGCCGCTGTCGAGCAGTTCGCGACTGCTCCAGCCGGTGAGCTGCTCGATACCGTCGCTGAGAAACAGCAGGCTCCAGGCGTCGTCCAGCCGGGAGCGGAAGACGATGCCGGGGAGGTTGCCGATCAGCGACTGGATGAAGCGCTCCTGGCTGCGCAGGGTCCAGCGCATCCGCTCCCGGTAGTGTAGGAAGGTATTGCTGAGCAGTACGGCAACGATCAGCAGCAGGGTGCCGAACAGCACGGCATTGGCGATCAGCCCGCTCTGCAGCGCCGGCAGCGGATTGTCCGAGCTTGCGGTGCCAATGAAGCGTGCTGCCGCCATGCCGGCGTAATGCATGGCGGCGATGGCCGAGCCCATCACCAGGCCACCGAGCAGCAGTCTGTGCAGCGGGCGCAGGCGGGCGTTGTGCTCCAGGCCGAAACGGACCCACAGCGCCAGCATGGCCAGACCGGCGGCGAGCAGGATCGACAGGGCGAACCACCACGGGTCGTAGCGCAGCAGCGGTGCCATCCGCATGGCGGCCATCCCGCTGTAGTGCATGGTGCCGATGCCGGCGCCGACCAGCACGCCGCCGAGCACCAACTGGCGCCCCCGCAGGTGCGGGCGGGTGAGCAGCGACAGGGCGACCCACGAGGCCGCCAGGCTGGGCAGCACCGACAGCAGGGTGGTCAGCGGGTCGTAGCTGACCGGGCTGCACAGGCGGAAGGCCAGCATGCCGAGAAAATGCATCGCCCAGATGCCGCCGCCCAGCGCCAGGGCGCCAGAGAGCAGCGCCACCTGGCGTTGCAGCACCGTGTTGCTGGTGCGGGCGATCCCGGCCACCTGCAGGCCCATGGTCGCGGCGCCGACCGAGAGCAGGATCGACAGGGCGACCAGCCAGAGATCGAAGGTGCCGTACAGGTACAGGCTGGGGGCGACGGGGGCGAGCAGGAAAAACAGGTCGAGCATGGCTGGGGAACATTGCCGGTAAGGTGAAAGAAGCCGCGCGGGAAAAGCGTGGGGAGTCGCCCCTCGGCACGCTGCGGGGGCCTGCGGGGGAGGGAACAGGTGCCGCGTGGCTGCCGCAGTCCCCGTCCCCTTCATTAACTGCCGCTGGGCGGTGGCCCATCTTGATGGGCGTCAACGCCCCTCGGGGGCTCCGCCGACTGTCGGGCCGGGCTCAGAATGCCTCCCAGCTTTCCTCCGCCGTGGCGGCTTTGCCGTTGCGCAGCCGCGGGGCGAGCGCGTTCACCGGCCCCCGTGGCGGGAGCACCTCGTCGAATGCCGCCCGCATGTGCTGCAGATCGGGCTCAAGCAGCTGGCGGCTGTCGACCTTGAAGATCGAGATCGCCTGAACCAGCTCGCGCACCTGCGCCTGCAGGCTGCCCGAGACCTGCTGGGCGTGGTTGACCATGCCGGCGTTCTTCTGCGTCACGCCGTCGAGCTGAACGATGGCCTGGCTCACCTGGGCGATACCGGCGCTCTGCTCCGAGGACGCGGAAGATATTTCGCCCATGATGTCGCTGACCTTGACGACCGACGCGATGACCTCGTCGATTGACGACTCCGCCGCCTTGACCAGGGCGACGCCTTCGCCGATTTCGCTGGTCGAGTGGTCGATGAGCTGGCGGATGTCCCTTGCCGCTTCTGCCGAGCGGCCGGCCAGCAGACGCACCTCGGTGGCCACCACGGCAAAGCCGCGCCCATGCTCGCCGGCGCGGGCCGCCTCGATAGAGGCGTTCAGCGCGAGGATGTTGGTCTGGAAGGCAATCGAGTCGATCAACTCGATGATCTCGCCCATTTTCTGTGCGGCCTCGGAGATCGCCGACATCTTGCGCACAACCTTGTGCATCACCTCGCCGCTGTCCTTGACCAGGCTGGAGGCGTGCTCGGACAACTGGTTGGCATGCTGGGCATTGCTGGCGTTCTGATCGACCGTGGTGGTGATCTCTTCCATGCTGCTGGTCGTCTGCTGCAGCGCGGCGGCCTGGTCCTCGGTGCGTGCGGCGAGGGCGTCGTTGCCCGTGGCGATGTTGTGGGTGGCGGACGATACGCTGTGGATGCTGCGGTTCACATCGAGGGCAATGCTCGACAGACTCTTGCGCATGGTGTCCATCATGGCTGCCAGTTGGCCGATTTCCGTGCGGCCGAAGTTGGGGATCTGCACGCTCAGGTTGCCGGCGGCGATCTGCGAGTTGAACTTCATAGCCGCGGCGATCGGGGCCTTGATCGAGCGCAGCGTGCGATAGCCGATGTAGGCGAGCACGGCGGACAGGCCGCCGAGCACGGCCAGCGAGGAACCGTCCAGCGCCTCCCAGACGGGGACCGCCGCGGCCTGCGCGCCAACCGCGAAGCCGGCGCCGGTGCAGAGGATGGCGGTGACCGACATGGCCGGCAGGCGGAACTGCATGGACGAGGGGTTGAGCCGGGCGAGCTGCCCGAGCACGCCCTTGCGGCACAACACGCCATCCCTCAGGTAGAAGGCGCTGCGCCTGCCGGCAGCGATGTCGCCATAGACCTCACGGGCCTGCGCCACGGCCTGGGCGTCGGCCTTGATGCGCACCGAGGCGTAGCCGACCAGGGTGTTGCCTTCGAAGTAGGGGGTGACGTGGGCCTCGACCCAGTAGTAGTCGCCGTTCTTGCGCCGGTTCATGACCAGTCCGTTCCATTCCCGCCCAGCCTTGAGGGTTTCCCAAAGGTTGGCGAAGGCGGCCTTCGGCATGTCCGGATGGCGGACTATGTTGTGGTCTGCGCCATTGAGCTCATCCCAAGAGAAGCCGCTCACCGCGATGAACGCCGGATTGGCGTAGGTGATCCTTCCGGACAGGTCGGTACGCGAAATCAGGAAGTCGTCACTGTTGAGCAAGTACTCATGGGAGCCAATGGTTCCGAACAGCATTGGTTATTTCCTCATTTTTCAGACATGGGAATCCCCTGCGCGAGCCGAATGCTAATTCAGGCGCTTTGAGCGGGGATTTCCGGCAGATATATATCTACCCGAGACCAATGGATGTATGCATGCCTCTGCGCATCAGGCAGAAACATGCTGGCGAACGCCTAGAGGCTGGCGAAGATGACGGTGCATCAGACTATGCGCAGGCTTTCATTACCCTTGATTGTTATAAGGTTTTTAGTCTTGCCTTTCGCAAGTACGCCAATACCGTGAAAATAAAAAGCCAACGCTTGCCTCGCGATGCGAGGTTTTGACGTTGTATTTCTGGCGCCTTTACGGCGGATTAGATGATAATTATTATTTGGTGAAGGCTCTAATGGCCGCTTATTTTGTGTGGCATTATTGTTTCTAGCTTGTTTAAAGGTTACGGTTGGGATGATTTATCGTCAATTGCGTGCCGGCGAGTGTGCCGGCCAGCAAAATCGAAAGAGCCGAGAAGCAAAGGCGCGGTCCGGATGCGTGTCCTCCGGCAACCCAGGTCTCTGCAGTCTATTCGGGAGGCCTGGGTGGGGCATCCAGTTCAGAAGGCCTCCCCTTGCCTCGTGGGGCCTGTGCCGGTTGCTGGCGAGCTGCGCCGACCGGTTTTGCCGACGCGGCTGGCCAGCGTCGCGCCGCCCCGATCCACCGACCAGCGCTTGATCTCGCATGCCACGTCGGCACTATGACGGGCCAGCTTGCATACTTCGCCGATGACCACCGCGAGGCCGCGCCCTTGTCGCCTGTCCTGGATCAGTTCGGTGCTCGCCTCGCCAGCCTTGCAGAAATTGGCGAACCGAGGGGTGCCTGCAGAAGTTACGCTTGCCTTCGACCGAAAGCAGCCACTACTCGTAAGGATTTACGGTGACTCACGTCTGTCGATGCTTATCGGCAATGTCGTTCAGGGTGTATTTAGCTTTTCAAGGCGGGATTAATGGTGTCTATCTTTGCTTGGTCTTGAGTGCTCGTGAGCGACAGGCAGTCACTCGTTTGCGGTAAAGGTAAAGGTAAAGGTAAAGTCTGGGATGGGATTCCTGTTACTCGCCGCCGACTGTGTGCTCCTCGCCCTGCCTCTGGCGGAACTCCCGCGGGGTGACGCCGAAGCGTTCCTTGAAAGCGGTGGCGAAGTTGGCGCCACTGGTAAAGCCCAGCTCCAGAGCGATGGCCTGCACTTCCAGCACCGTATCGCTGAGCAGTGTGCGGGCCTGGCGCATGCGCTCCTCGCGCAGGTAGCTGAACACGGTGGCCCCGACGCACTGCTTGAATGCCTCGTTGAGGCGTTTGGGGTTGGTGCGCAGGATGCGCGCCAGACATTCGAGGTTGGGTGTCTCGGCCAGGTTACGCAGCAGGTGCTGGCGGGCCGACTGGAACAAGATGCTGTCGAGGTTGGAAACGCTCGGCGCCGGCTCGCCGGCGTCTGCGCCGCGGCTCTGCGCGCGCAGGTGCATGCTCAGGCGGATACGTACTTCTTCGAAGTTGTACGGCTTGGTGACGTAGTCCACGGCGCCGGCCAGCAGGCCTTCCAGGCGTTCGTCGGGCATCACCGCGCCGGACAGGAAAATCACCGGAATGTTGCTGGTGCGGGCGTCGGCCTGCAGTTGCCGGCAGGCGCTCAGGCCGTCGCAGACCGGCATGTGTACGTCCATCAAGATCATGTCCGGGCGGATCAGAAGGGCCTTGCGGATGCCTTCCAGGCCATTGGTGGCCAGGTGGACGAGGGCGCCTTTCTGGCGCAGATAGGCTTCCAGCAGCATGCGGTCAACGTCGGCGTCTTCCACAATCAGAATGTGACGGTCTTGCAGGTTGTTGTTGCCGAAAAGGCGGTTGCTCGTTGTCATTGGTTCTGTGCCTGCCTCCCTGCGTGCTACCACTTGGTGGCGTCAAAAAAACGTGATGCATATCACGTTTTTGTGTCTGGCGCACATAATGCTACAGAGGGTTGGCGTTGTCATGACTTGAGCAGGATTTGCCGCGTCGGTGCCCTTCTGGTCCAAGCATCCTGGTGGGCGATCAGCTTGCCAGCTTCGTCGGTGGGGCGCGCAGGAGCAGGCGTACCACCTTGTCGAGGTCGTGCTGCGCGGGGGCTGCGGTCGATGGCGAGCAGGTGCTCGTCGATCCTGCGTTCCTATTTAGGGGATATATGTGTGAGCGCCTGCCGCTGTTCAGAGGCCGAGCTGGGCGAGCAGAGCGTCGACCTGGGCCTGGTCGGTCACTGCTTCGCCGTCGGTCGGTTTGATCTGCGGGCCTTTGCGGTCGGCCCGTTCGCTGCCGGCCAGACGCTGTAGCGTACGCTGTTCGGCGGTGGCCGGAGCGCTGTCGATCAGCACCTTGAGCAGTTGTTGTTCGATCTCGCGGGTCACCTCGATCATCTTCTTGAGGGTCTGGCCGGTGAGATCCTGGAAGTCTTGGGTCATGAGTATTTCCTGCAGCTCGCTCTGCGTCGCCCGGGTATGGTCAGGCACCGCTCCGATGTAGCGGCGGGTTTCCTCCACTAGGCGGCGCGCTTCGTCGCTCTGCTGCGGCGCGGCGAGCCAGGACTGCCAGCGTGCCTCCAGATCGCGGGCGCCCTCGATCAGCATGGTCTGGCGCGGCTGGGCCCGTTCCAGGGCATTGAGCACACGCTCGGCGGCCTGTTCGGTCATCGCAGCGACGTAGTCCAGGCGCTCGCGAGCATCGGGGATGGCCTGCGCGGCCTGCTCGATGGCCTTGTTCAGTCCCAGTTCTTGCAGGCTGACGTGCAGCAGGCGTGCCATCTGGACGATGCGCTGGATCAGTTCCTGCGGGGTGATGGAAGCCGCTGGGGGGTGGTCGATCATGCGGATTCTCCTGCGGGCCTGGCCGGGGCCTGTGCTTGCGGTGTCTGACGCCTAGTGTGCGGGGCGGATGTAGGCACCCGATGCCATCTGCTGGATGTTACGCGGCGGCCAGTAGCTGCTTGATGTGGAGCCGCCGCAGCCCAGTGGGGTGGGGCCGGGCGGTTGTATCGCCAGTCTGCCAAGTTTTCCCGCGCAGGGGGCGCTGTGACGGCGCAATCAGCCGTGCGGCAAAGACGGAAAGGCCGTGTGGCAAAGGTGTCGGGTGCGCCGCTCAGCTCAGAGTCGCGCCGGCGAATACCAGCGCCAGCCCTAGTCCCAGACCGCCTGCCATCACCGGCAGGGTGAATAGCGCCAGGCGCCTGCCGCCGAACATGGCGATCAGCACGCCCTTGATCAGGCTGTTGCTGACCACGGCCAGGGCGATGCCGCGCACCGCCACCTGCGGGTCCAGCTCGCCCAGGGCGCTGCGCGACAGCGACAGGGTGATGGCGTCGGCGTCGGTGAGCCCGGACAGCACGGCGACCAGGTACACGCCGACGTCGCCCAGTTCGCGGCGGGCGATTTCCACCAGCAGCAGGATCAGCGCCAGCAGCAGGGCGAAGCGCACGGCCGGGCCGAACTCGAAGGGGTTCTTCAGCGGCGGCTCGGCCTGGGCGCCGAGTTCCGTCGCCTTGGCCCGCTGCCACCAGTACAGGGCGCCGAGGGCGTAGACCAGCGCCGCGGCGGCCAGCGGCCACAGCAGCCCCTGCACCAGCGGCGGGTTGATCACCGCCACCTCGAGCAGCACGCGGGGGAACACCAGCGCCGAGGTGCCCAGCAGGCCGCAGGCCAGCAGGGCGTGCAGCTCGCGCTGGCCATGCAGGCGGGCGAGGGTGAGGGTCATGGCGGTGGAGGACACCACGCTGCCGAGCAGGGCGGTCAGCAGCAGGCCATGGCGGGTGCCGATCAGGCGGACGGCCACGTAGGCGGCAAAGCCCAGGCCGGCGATCAGCACCACCATCCACCAGGTGACGTAGGGGTTGAACACCTGCCAGGGGCCGTAGCCGCGGTCGGGCAGCACCGGCAGCAGCACCAGCGAGATGAACAGCAGCTTCAGCGCGCCGGACAGCTCCTCGGCGGACAGCCGCCGGAGCGCCGCATGCATCGGTTCCTTGAGGCGCAGCAGCAGGGCCACCACCACCGCGCAGCCGGCGGCCAGCAGGCGGTCGTCGGCCAGCGCCAGGCTGCCGAGCAGGAAGGTCAGCAGCAGGGCGATCTCGCTGGTCTGGCCCTGGTCGGGGTCGTGGCGCAGGCCGATCACGTAGGCGGTGGTGCTGAGCAGGGCCAGGGCCAGCAGCACGCCGACCCAGACCAGCACGCCGAGATGGCCGGCGAGCAGGGCGGCGAGGCCGCCGAGCAGGCCGACCAGGCCGTAGGTGCGCACCCCGGCGGCCAGCCGGTCGTCGTCGCTGGCGCGGGCGCTCCAGCCGCGCTCGGTGCCGATCAGCAGGCCGATGGCCAGCGCGCTGGCCAGGTCGAGCAGGACGTCGAACTCGGGCGTCATGGGCAATCCTTTGGCGGGTGGGGCTGGTCAGTCTAGCAAGCCGTCCCGCGGCAAATCCCGCCGCGCCGCACCCGCGGGCGGCACGGCGGGCGGCTCAGTGCAGCTTGAGATGGCGGCTGAGCAGGGCGCGCAGGGCGGCCGGCTTGACCGGCTTGCTCAGGTAGTCGAGGCCGGCGGCGTGCACCTCGGCGATCAGCTCGGGGCGGCCGTCGGCGCTGATCACCACGCCGGGCACCGGCTGGCCCAGGTGCGCGCGCAGCCAGCCCATCAGCGCCTGGCCGGTCTCGCCGTCGTCGAGGTGGTAGTCGACCAGCACCAGCTCCGGCGGGCCGTCCTGGCCGAGCAGATGCTCGCACTCGGCGCGCGAGCGCGCGGTCTGCACCTGGCAGCCCCAGCGGGTCAGCAGGCTGCGCATGCCGGTGAGGATGCTGTCCTCGTTGTCGATGCACCACACCTGGGCGCCGTTCATCGGCTGCGGCGCGCTGGCCGGTGCCGCCGGCCGCGCCTGCGGCACGGCGCGGCCGCGGGCCAGCGGCACGCGCACGCTGAACACGCTGCCCTTGCCGACCCAGGAGCGCACCTCGATGCGGTGCTCGAGCACCTGGCAGAAGCCGTCGGCGATCGCCAGGCCCAGGCCCAGGCCCTTCTCGGCGCGGGTCTGGTGGCTGTCGAGGCGCTTGAACTCCTCGAAGATCACCTTGAGCTTGTCGGCCGGGATGCCGGGGCCGTGGTCCCACACCTCCAGGCGCAGGTGGCGGCCGTCGCGGCGCACGCCGAGCAGCACCTTGCCCTTGGCGTAGCGGAAGGCGTTGGTCAGGAAGTTCTGCAGTACCCGGCGTAGCAGCTTCGGATCGCTGTCGATGCGCTGCTTGCTGGCGCGGATGCGCAGGTCGATACCCTGTTCCTGGGCCAGGGCGCGGAACTCTACGCCGAGGGCGTCGTACAGGGTGTCGAGGGCGAAGGCGCTGCGCTCGGGAGTGAAGCGGCCGCTCTCCAGGCGCGAGATGTCCAGCAGGTCGGCGATCAGGTCCTCGGCCGAGCGCAGCGAGGAGTCGAGGTGCTGCACCAGTTCGCGCACCTCGCCGGGCAGCGCTTCCTGGTGGGACAGCGCGGCGGAGAACAGCCGCGCGGCGTTGAGCGGCTGCATCAGGTCGTGGCTGACCGCGGCGAGGAAACGGGTCTTCGACTGGTTGGCGACCTCGGCGCGGGCCTTGGCCTCGGACAGCTGCTCGTTGAGCGCGGACAGCTCCTGGGTGCGCTCGGCGACGCGCTGCTCGAGGCTCTCGTTGGCCTCCTTGAGCGCGTCCTCGGCCTGGCGGTGGGCGGTGATGTCGGTGAACGACATGACGAAGCCGCCGCCGGGCATCGGGTTGCCGACCAGTTCGATCACCCGGCCGTTGGGGAAGGTGCGCTCGGAGGTGTGTGCGGTACCCTGGCGCATCCAGTACAGGCGCTTGGCGACGTGGATGTCCGGGTCGCCCTTGCCGCACAGGCCGCGCTCGGCGTTGTAGCGGATGATGTCGGCGATCGGCCGGCCGATGCTGATCAGCCCCTCGGGGTACTCGAACAGTTCCAGGTAGCGGCGGTTCCAGGCCACCAGACGCAGCGACTGGTCGACCACGCTGATGCCCTGGGAGATGTTCTCGATCGCGCCCTGCAGCAGGGCGCGGTTGAACTGCAGGACCTCGGAGGCCTCGTCGACGATGCGCACCACGTCCTCGACCTGCATCTCGCGGCCTTCGATGGCCGCCTTGACCACCGCGCGCGCCGAGGAGGCGCCGAGCACACCGGCGAGCAGGCGCTCGGTGTGGGCGATCCATTCGCCGCTGGCGGTCTGGTTGGGACTGAAGCCCTTGCCCTGGCGGTAGGCGAAGCGGATGAAGCTCTGCCGCGCGCGCTCCTCGCCGACGAAGCGTGCCGCCAGCATCAACAGGTCCTGGACCTGCACCGCCAGCAGCAGGCGCGGGATCGGCCGCACCGAGGCCTCCTGGCCGACGAAACGGCTGGCCTGCCAGTGTTCGGAGACGCGGGTGCGCGAGAACAGCGAGACCAGCACGAACACCAGGAAGTTGCTGAGCAGCGACAGCAGGGTGCCCTGGGTCACCGGGTCCATCGGCAGGCCCAGCGGGTTGCCGGCCAGCCAGCGCTGGCCGGGCAGCATATCCAGCGACCAGCCCATGCCGCTGGCCACCAGCGGTAGCAGCAGGGTGTAGCACCACAGCAGCGCGCCGACCGCCAGGCCGGCGAACACGCCGCGGCTGTTGGCCTGTTTCCAGTACAGCGCGCCGAACATCGCCGGGCCGAGCTGGGTGACGGCGGCGAAGGCGATCTGGCCGATGCTGGCCAGGCTGATCTTCGGCCCCATCATCCGGTAGATCACGTAGGCCAGCAGCAGCAGGACGATGATGGCGATGCGCCGCACCGACAGCAGCCAGTGGCGGAACTCCTCGAACGGCCGCTCGGCGCTGTGCCGGCGCAGCAGCCAGGGCAGCAGCATGTCGTTGGAGATCATGGTCGACAGCGCCACGCTGGCCACGATCACCATGCCGGTGGCCGCCGAGGCGCCGCCGATGAAGGCCAGCAGCGCGAGGCTCGGATGCTGCTCGGCCAGCGGCAGGCTGATGACGAAGGAGTCGGGCTCGAACCCGGCCGGCAGCAGCAGCTGCCCGGCGAGGGCGATCGGCACCACGAACAGCGCCGCCAGCACCAGGTACAGGGGAAATACCCAGCGCGCCAGGTTGAGGTCGCGCGGCTCGATATTCTCCACCACGGTGACGTGGAACTGCCGCGGCAGGCAGATGATCGCCATCATCGCCACCCCGGTCTGCACTACCATGGCGGTCCAGTCCACCGGGCGGCGCCAGTACTCCTCCAGCTCGGGGGCCGCCTGCGCCCGCTCCAGCAGGTCGCCGACGCCGCCGAACAGCCCCCAGGTGACGAACACGCCGACGGCGAGGAAGGCCAGCAGCTTGACCAGCGACTCGAAGGCCACCGCCATCACCATGCCGCGGTGGTGCTCGGTGGCGTCGAGGTTGCGCGTGCCGAACAGGATGGTGAACAGCGCCAGCACCAACGAGACGATCAGCGCGGTGTCCTGGGCGCCGATGCCGTTGGCGTTGGGCGCTGCGCCGGTGAGCAGGTTGACGCCGAGGACGATGCCCTTGAGCTGCAGGGCGATGTAGGGCAGCACGCCGACCAGGCAGATCAGGGCGACGATGATCGCCAGCGAGCGCGACTTGCCGTAGCGCGCGGCGATGAAGTCGGCGATCGAGGTGATGTTCTCCTGCTTGCTGATCAGGATCATCTTGGCCAGCATCTGCGGCATGAACAGCAGCAGCAGCAGCGGGCCGAGGTAGATCGGCACGAACGACCACAGCTGGCCGGTGGCCTGGCCGACCGCGCCGAAGAAGGTCCAGCTGGTGCAGTAAACCGCCAGCGACAGACTGTAGACCCAGGCGCGCAGGCGTGGGCGGGTCACCCCGTTGGTCTGCCGGCGGTCGCCGTAGAAGGCGATGGCGAACAGGATGGCCATGTAGAGGAGGGCGACCGCGGCGATCAGCCCGCTGGACAGCGACATGGGAACTGGCGGCTCCGGAAAAGTGCAGGATGGCCAGAGTGTGGCAGCAAAGCGCTGCGCCGTCAGTCACTTGCGACCAAGGTCGCGGTAGGCGGGAGGCGTCTGGCGCGCGGCTTGCGGCGGACTGCGCCTCGCCGGGAAGGCTGCGGCCGCAGCGGCCGCAGCTGGAGGCGCTACTGGGCGTCGAAGGCCTGGCCGTTGACCCCGGCGCTGTCCGGTCCCATCAGGTACAGGTAGACCGGCAGGATCTCCTCGGGCGCCGGGTTCTGCTGCGGGTTCTCGCCCGGGTAGGCCTGGGCGCGCATGCCGGTGCGGGTGGCGCCAGGGTTGACGCTGTTGGCGCGTACCGCGCTGGTGCCGTCGACCTCGTCGGCGAGCACCTGCATCATGCCCTCGACGGCGAACTTGGACACCGCATAGGCCCCCCAGTAGGCGCGACCCTTGCGCCCGACGCTGCTGGAGGTGAACACCACCGAGGCGTCGCTGGACAGCCTGAGCAGCGGCAGCAGCACGCTGGTGAGCATGAAGGTGGCGTTGACGTTGACCTGCATGACGCGCATGAAGTTGTCGCCGCTGAACTGCTCGATCGGCGTGCGCGGGCCGAGGATCGCGGCGTTGTGCAGCAGGCCGTCGAGGCGGCCGAACTCGCGCTCGATGGTCGCCGCCAGCTCGTCGTACTGGTGCGGCTGGGCGGTTTCCAGGTTGAACGGGAAGATCGCCGGCTGCGGGCCGCCGGCCTGCTCGATCTGGTCGTAGACCTCCTCGAGGTGTTCGATGGTCTTGCCCAGCAGGATCACGGTGGCGCCGTGGGCGGCGAAGCTGCGCGCGGCGGCGGCGCCGATGCCGCGGCCGGCGCCGGTGACCAGGATCACCCGATCCTTGAGCAGGTCGGGACGGGCGGAATATTGGAACATGGGTAGAGCCTCGTTGAATCGAAATCGCGCTGGGCCGGGCACAGGGTGGGTTGGCCGCTTGCGGCGTAACCCGCCATCGGCACCGGCAGGTGCCGCCTGGCGCGGCAATGGTGGGTTACGCTGCGCCAGCCGACCCTGGGTTTGCATTCGAGTGTGGCGCAGCCGCTACGCAGCGGCTATGCGCCGGAAGTCGAACGCGTGCCGGGCGGTTCAGCAGCCGCACAGCGCCCGGTCGAGCGCCGCGCGCAGCTCGCGCGGATGGTCGACCACCAGGTCGGCGCCCCAGTGGCCGGGGTTGTCGTCGGGGTGGATGTAGCCGTAGCGCACCGCCACCGTGCGGGTGCCGGCGGCGCGGCCGGCCTCGATGTCGCGGGCGTCGTCGCCGACGTAGAGCACTTCGCGCGGATCCAGGCCGAGCTGCTGGCAGGCCAGCAGGAGCATCTCCGGGTCGGGCTTGCTGCGCTTGACGTGCTCGGGGCAGACCAGCACCGCGGCGCGCTCGGCCAGCTGCAGCTGGCGCATGATCGGCTCGGCGTAGTGCAGCGGCTTGTTGGTCGCCACGCCCCAGCGCAGGCGCGCGCGCTCGAGGTCGGCGAGCAGCTCGGGGATGCCGTCGAACGGGCGGGTCAGCACCGCGCAGTGCTCCTGGTAGCGCTCGAGGAACTCGCGGCGCAGGGCGTCGAACTCGGGGTGCTCCGGGTCCAGCGCGAAGGTGGCGCAGACCATGGCCCGCGCGCCGCCGGACACCTGGTCGCGGATGCGCTGCGGCTCCAGGGCGGGCAGGCCGCGCACGGCGCGCATGGCCTGGCACACGGCGATGAAGTCCGGCGCGCTGTCGACCAGCGTGCCGTCCATGTCGAAGAGGACCGCTCGCAACCGCATCGGCTCACTCCTCGCGCAGGGTCTGGATCATGTAGTTGACGTCCACGTCGCTGCCCAGCTTGTAGGTCTTGGACAGCGGGTTGTAGGTCAGGCCGACGATGTCCTTGACCGCCAGGCCCGTCTCGCGGCACCAGGCGCCCAGCTCCGAGGGGCGGATGAACTTGCGGAAGTCGTGGGTGCCGCGCGGCAGCAGCTTGAGCAGGTACTCGGCGCCGACGATGGCCAGCAGGTAGGCCTTGGGGTTGCGGTTGATGGTGGAAAAGAACACTTGGCCGCCGGGCTTGACCAGGCGCTGGCAGGCCTGGATCACCGAGGCCGGGTCGGGCACGTGCTCGAGCATCTCCAGGCAGGTGACCACGTCGAACTGGCCGGGCAGCTCGGCGGCCAGCGCCTCGGCGGTGCTCTGCCGGTAGTCGACCTGCACGCCGGATTCGAGCTGGTGCAGGCGCGCCACGGCCAGCGGCGCCTCGCCCATGTCGATGGCGGTGACGGTCGCGCCGCGCAGGGCCATCGACTCGCTGAGGATGCCGCCGCCGCAGCCGACGTCGAGCACGCGCTTGCCGGCCAGGCCGACCCGCTCGTCGATCCAGTTGACCCGCAGCGGGTTGATCTCGTGCAGCGGCTTGAACTCGCTCTCGCGGTCCCACCAGCGATGGGCGAGGGCCTCGAACTTGGCGATTTCGGCGTGGTCGACGTTGCTCATGACGTGGTTCCGTTGGCAAGGCTGGATGCTCAGCCGTCTATCTTGCCAGTTTTTGGGCGGATTGGGGGCGGGCGGCCTTGCTTAGGGTGCGCCGTGCGCACCACAAGAGGAGCCGCGCTGCGCTCACTCCCCGGCGATGCGCCGGCCCCAGGCGCGCGCCTTGGCGTGCAGCTCGTCCTCGTCGAGGCGGGTCAGGCGGCCGTCCTCGAGCAGCGCCTTGCCGCCGACCCAGACGTGGCGCACGCAGTCGCGGCCGCTGGCGTAGACCAGCTGCGACACCGGATCGTAGACCGGCTGCTGGGCCAGGCGGGAGAGGTCGAAGGCCACCAGGTCGGCGCTCTTGCCGGCCTCCAGCGAGCCGCACTCGTCGTCGATGCCCAGCGCCCGGGCGCCGTTGAGGGTGGCCATGCGCAGGGCGCGGTGGGCATCCAGCGCGGTGGCCGAACCGGCCACCGCCTTGGCCAGCAGCGCCGCGGTGCGCGTCTCGCCGAGCAGGTCGAGGTCGTTGTTGCTGGCCGCGCCGTCGGTGCCGACGGCGACGTTGACGCCGGCCTGCCACAGGCGCTCGACCGGGCAGAAGCCGCTGGCCAGCTTGAGGTTGGACTCCGGGCAGTGGATCACGCTGGCATTGTGTTGCACCAGCAGGGCGAGGTCGGCGTCGTCGATCTGGGTCATGTGCACGGCCTGGAAGCGCGGGCCGAGCAGGCCGAGGCGCGCCAGGCGGGCCATGGGCCGCTCGCCGGACAGCTCGAGGGCCTGCTGCACCTCGAAGGCGGTCTCGTGGACGTGCATGTGGATGCCGGCGTCGAGCTGCTCGGCGAGCACCCGCACCCGCTCCAGGCGGTCGTCGCTGACCGTGTAGGGCGCGTGCGGGCCGAAGGCCACCTTGATGCGCGGGTGGTGGCGCAGGTCGGCGAACAGCTCGAGGCCGCGGCGCAGCGCCTCGTCGGTGTCGTGGGCGCCGGGCACCGGGAAGTTGAGCACCGGGATGGTGATCTGCGCGCGCACGCCGGCGCGGTGCACCACCTCGCTGGCCACCTCGGGGAAGAAGTACATGTCGGAGAAGGCGGTGACGCCGCCCTGCAGTTGCTCGGCGATGGCCAGCTCGCTGCCGTCGCGGACGAACTCCTCGCTGACCCATTTCGCCTCGGCCGGCCAGATGTGCTCCTGCAGCCAGGTCATCAGCGGCAGGTCGTCGGCCAGGCCGCGGAACAGGCTCATCGCCGCGTGGCCGTGGGCGTTGACCAGGCCGGGGGCGAGCAGCATGCCGGGCAGCTCGCGGCGCTCGCGGGCCGGCACGGCCAGGGCCTGCTGGCGCGGGGCGAGCAGGGCGATGCGCCCGTCGCGGATGCCCAGCGCATGCTCGCGCAGCACCACGCCGGCCGGCTCCACCGGGACTATCCATTCGGGGAGCAGGAGCAGGTCCAGGGGGGCGGTGGGGCTGGGCATGGGCAGGGCTTCCGGTGCGTCTGTTGAACGGCCTGCGAGTGTAGCGGCTGTGCCGGCGGTCTTGAAGCGGGCGCGCGGCCGGGCGGGTATACTGCGCGGCTTTTCATGACTGGTTGAGGAATCCCCATGCGCGAGCAACTGCTGGCAGCGGAAAAGGTCACGGCAATCGACTGGCGGGACGGCGTCCTGCATCTGCTCGACCAGCGCGTGCTGCCGTTCGAGGAAACCTGGCGCGCCTACGACAGTGCCGCAGGGGTGGCTGAGGCGATCCGTCTGATGGTGGTGCGCGGCGCCCCGGCGATCGGCATCGCCGCCGCCTACGGGGTGGTGCTCGGTGCCCGCGCGCGGCTGGCCGCCGGCGGCGACTGGCAGGCGGCGCTGGAGGAGGACTTCCGCGTGCTGGCCGAGTCGCGCCCCACCGCGGTCAACCTGTTCTGGGCGCTGGATCGCATGCGCGAGCGCCTCAACCGCCTGGCCGACTGCGAGGACGTGCTCGCCGCGCTGGAGGCCGAGGCCATCGGCATCCACGACAGCGACCGCGAGGCCAACCTGACCATGGCCCAGCTCGGCGTCGAGCTGATCCGCCGCCACGACGCGCGGCCGCAGAAGCTCTTGACCCACTGCAACACCGGCGCGCTGGCCACCGGCGGCTTCGGCACCGCGCTGGGGGTGATCCGCGCCGCCCACCTGGCCGGGCTGGTCGAGCGGGTGTTCGCCGACGAGACCCGCCCGTGGCTGCAGGGCGCGCGCCTGACCGCCTGGGAGCTGGCCAACGAGCACGTGCCGGTGAGCCTCAACGCCGACGCCGCCGCCGCGCACCTGATGAAGACCGAAGGCATCAGCTGGGTGATCGTCGGCGCCGACCGCATCACCGCCAACGGCGACGTGGCCAACAAGATCGGCACCTACCAGCTGGCGGTCAACGCCATGCACCACGGCGTGCGCTTCATGGTGGTGGCGCCCAGCTCGACCATCGACATGAGCCTGGAAAGCGGCGACGACATCCCGATCGAGGAGCGCGACGGCCGCGAGCTGCTCGAGGTCGGCGGCAAGCGCGTGGCCGCCGCGGTGGAGGCGGTCAACCCGGTGTTCGACGTCACCCCCGCTGATCTGATCGATGCCATCGTCACCGAGAAGGGCGTGGTCGAGCGGCCGGACGCGGCCAAGATGGCCCAGCTGATGTGCCGCAAGCGACTGCACTGAGTGGGGCGATTCCTGGGCGGTTTGGCGGGCAGGCGGGTGGCAGACCCGTCCTCGAGGGGGTGTTTGCGTCACCGCGGATGCCAAGGCTGCTCGCCACGCCGGTGGCCTCTGCAGTGCCGCCAGCCGCACCGCCTGTGGTAAGCTCACGCGTTATTTCAAGCGGCCTGCAAGGGCTGTCCAGATTGCGCAGGAGGCTGGCCCGCCGGCCCCTGCTTAGAACAAAGGAATCCGGCTTCTCATGGGCGAACTGGCCAAAGAAATCCTCCCGGTCAATATCGAAGACGAGCTGAAACAGTCGTACCTCGACTACGCGATGAGCGTGATCGTCGGACGTGCCCTGCCGGATGCGCGCGACGGCCTGAAGCCGGTGCACCGGCGCGTGCTGTTCGCCATGAGCGAGCTGGGCAACGACTGGAACAAGCCGTACAAGAAATCCGCCCGTGTGGTCGGCGACGTCATCGGTAAGTACCACCCGCACGGCGACACCGCGGTGTACGACACCATCGTGCGCATGGCCCAGCCGTTCTCGCTGCGCTACATGCTGGTCGACGGCCAGGGCAACTTCGGCTCGGTGGACGGCGACAACGCCGCGGCCATGCGTTACACCGAAGTGCGCATGGCCAAGCTGGCCCACGAGCTGCTCGCCGACCTCGACAAGGAAACCATCGACTGGGTGCCCAACTACGACGGCACCGAGCAGATCCCGGCGGTCATGCCGACCAAGATCCCCAACCTGCTGGTCAACGGATCGAGCGGCATCGCCGTGGGCATGGCCACCAACATCCCGCCGCACAACCTCGGCGAGGTGATCGACGGCTGCCTGGCGCTGATCGACAACCCCGAGCTGACCGTCGACGAGCTGATGCAGTACATCCCCGGCCCGGACTTCCCCACCGCGGGGATCATCAACGGCCGCGCCGGCATCATCGAGGCCTACCGCACCGGCCGCGGACGCGTCTACATCCGCGCCCGCGCCGAGATCGAGGAGATGGAAAAGGGCGGCGGCCGCCAGCAGATCATCATCACCGAACTGCCCTACCAGCTGAACAAGGCGCGGCTGATCGAGAAGATCGCCGAGCTGGTCAAGGAAAAGAAGATCGAGGGCATCAGCGAGCTGCGCGACGAGTCCGACAAGGACGGCATGCGCGTGGTCATCGAGCTGCGCCGCGGCGAGGTGGGCGAGGTGGTGCTCAACAACCTCTACGCCCAGACCCAGATGCAGAGCGTGTTCGGCATCAACGTGGTGGCGCTGGTCGACGGCCAGCCGCGCACGCTGAACCTCAAGGACATGCTCGAGGTGTTCGTCCGTCACCGCCGCGAAGTGGTGACCCGCCGCACCGTGTTCGAGCTGCGCAAGGCCCGCGAGCGCGGCCACATCCTCGAAGGCCAGGCGGTGGCGCTGTCCAACATCGACCCGGTGATCGAGCTGATCAAGACCTCGCCGACCCCGGCCGAGGCCAAGGAGCGCCTGATCGCCACCGCCTGGGAGTCCAGCGCGGTGGAGGCGATGGTCGAGCGCGCCGGTGCCGATGCCTGCCGCCCCGACGACCTCGATCCGCAGTACGGCCTGCGCGACGGCAGGTACCATCTGTCGCCCGAGCAGGCCCAGGCCATCCTCGAGCTGCGTCTGCACCGCCTGACCGGGCTCGAGCATGAGAAGCTGCTGGCCGAGTACCAGGAAATCCTCCTGCAGATCGGCGAACTGATCCGCATCCTCACCAGCCCCGAGCGGCTGATGGAAGTGATCCGCGAGGAGCTGGAGAAGGTCAAGGCCGAGTTCGGCGACGCCCGCCGCACCGAGATCCGCGCCAGCCAGGAAGACCTGACCATCGCCGACCTGATCCCCGAGGAAGAGCGCGTGGTGACCATTTCCCACGGCGGCTACGCCAAGAGCCAGCCGCTGGACGCCTACCAGGCGCAGCGCCGCGGCGGCAAGGGCAAGTCGGCCACCGGGGTGAAGGACGAGGACTACGTCGAGCACCTCTTGGTCGCCAACAGCCACGCCACCCTGCTGCTGTTCTCCAGCAAGGGCAAGGTCTACTGGCTGCGCACCTTCGAGATTCCCGAGGCGTCGCGCACCGCGCGCGGCCGCCCGCTGGTCAACCTGCTGCCGCTGGACGAGGGCGAGCGCATCACCGCCATGCTCCAGGTCGACCTGGAGGCCCTGCAGCAGTCGGGCGGCGAGGACGACCTGGACAACGAGACTGCGGTGATCGAGGGCGAGCTGGTCGAGGCCGCCGAGGCCGCCGAGGAGGCCGAGGGCGAGACCGCCGAGCTGGTCGCCGAGCCGACCGGCGCCTACATCTTCATGGCCACTGCCTTCGGCACCGTGAAGAAGGTGCCGCTGGTGCAGTTCAGCCGCCCGCGCAAGGCCGGCCTGATCGCCCTGGACCTGGTCGAGGGCGACACCCTGATCGCCGCGGCGATCACCGACGGCGCCCGCGAGGTCATGCTCTTCTCCAGCGCCGGCAAGGTGATCCGCTTCGCCGAGAGCGTGGTGCGCACCATGGGCCGCAACGCCCGCGGCGTGCGCGGCATGAAGCTGGGCAGCGGCCAGCAGCTGATCTCCATGCTGATCCCCGAGTCCGGCGCGCAGATCCTCACCGCCTCCGAGCGCGGCTACGGCAAGCGCACCCCGCTGTCCAAGTTCCCGCGCCGCGGCCGCGGCGGCCAGGGGGTGATCGCCATGGTCACCAACGAGCGCAACGGCCCGCTGATCGGCGCCATCCAGGTGCAGGAAGGCGAGGAGATCATGCTGATCTCCGACCAGGGAACCCTGGTGCGCACCCGCGTCGACGAGGTATCCCTGCTCGGCCGCAACACCCAGGGCGTGACCCTGATCAAGCTGGTCGAGGGCGAGACCCTGGTCGGCCTGGAGCGGGTGCAGGAGCCGTCGGACAATGGCGAGGAGCTGGTCGGCGACGAGGTTGGCGAACTCGCCGGCAGCGAGGAGTGAGCAGTGGCGGGGCGGGCGCGAGCCCGCTTCGCCGGCGGAACGGCCTTACAAGATTGACAGCGCACCGTCGCCCCGGGCGGCGGTCATCGGTGAATGAGAGAGAAAGACGTGAGCAAGCGAGCCTATAACTTCTGCGCCGGCCCGGCCGCGCTTCCCACTGCGGTGCTCGAGCGCGCCCAGGCCGAACTCCTCGACTGGCACGGCAAGGGCCTGTCGGTGATGGAGATGAGCCACCGCAGCGACGAGTACGTCGCCATCGCCGAGAAGGCCGAGCAGGACCTGCGCGACCTGCTGGCCATTCCGTCGAACTACAAGGTGCTGTTCCTGCAGGGTGGCGCCAGCCAGCAGTTCGCCCAGATCCCGCTCAACCTGCTGCCCGAGGACGGCGTCGCCGACTACGTCGAGACCGGCATCTGGTCGAAGAAGGCCATCGAGGAAGCGCGCCGCTTCGGCGCCATCAACGTCGCCGCCAGCGCCAAGGCCTACGACTACTTCGCCATCCCCGGGCAGAACGACTGGCAGCTGAGCCAGAACGCCGCCTACCTGCACTACTGCAGCAACGAGACCATCGGCGGCCTGCAGTTCGACTGGGTGCCGGATCTGGGCGACGTGCCGCTGGTGGTGGACATGTCCTCGGACATCCTGTCCCGGCCGATCGACGTGTCGCAGTTCGGCATGATCTACGCCGGCGCGCAGAAGAACATCGGCCCCAGCGGCCTGGTGGTGGTGATCATCCGCGAGGACCTGCTCGGTCGCGCCCGCTCGATCTGCCCGACCATGCTCGACTACAAGGTCGCCGCCGACAACGGCTCGATGTACAACACCCCGGCGACCTTCTCCTGGTACCTGTCCGGCCTGATCTTCGAGTGGGTCAAGGAGCAGGGCGGCGTCGAGGAGATGGAGCGCCGCAACCGCGCCAAGCAGGAGCTGCTGTACGGCGCCATCGACGCCAGCGACTTCTACACCAACCCGATCGCCAAGAACGCCCGTTCGTGGATGAACGTGCCGTTCCGCCTGGCCGACGAGAAGCTCGACAAGGCCTTCCTCGCCGGCGCCGAGGCGCGCGGCCTGCTCAACCTCAAGGGCCACCGCTCGGTGGGCGGCATGCGCGCCTCGATCTACAACGCCGTCGGCCTCGACGCGGTGCAGGCGCTGGTCGCCTACATGGCCGAGTTCGAGAAGGAGCACGGCTGATGAGCGAGAAGGAACAGCTGCAGGCCCTGCGCGTGCGCATCGACAGCCTCGACGAGAAGATCCTCGAGCTGATCAGCGAGCGCGCGCGCTGCGCCGAGGAAGTGGCGCGGGTGAAGATGGCATCCCTGCCGGCCGGCGAGAGGCCGGTGTTCTACCGCCCCGAGCGCGAGGCCTGGGTGCTCAAGCACATCATGGAGCTGAACAAGGGCCCGCTGCACAACGAGGAAGTGGCGCGGCTGTTCCGCGAGATCATGTCGTCCTGCCTGGCCCTCGAGCAGCCGCTCAAGGTCGCCTACCTCGGCCCGGAAGGCACCTTCACCCAGGCCGCCGCGCTCAAGCACTTCGGTCATGCGGTGATCAGCCAGCCGATGGCGGCGATCGACGAGGTGTTCCGCGAGGTGGCCGCCGGTGCGGTCAACTTCGGCGTGGTGCCGGTGGAGAACTCCACCGAGGGCGCGGTCAACCACACCCTCGACAGCTTCCTCGAGCACGACCTGGTGATCTGCGGCGAAGTGGAGCTGCGCATCCACCACCACCTGCTGGTCGGCGAGAACACCAAGACCGACAAGATCTCGCGCATCTACTCCCACGCCCAGTCGCTGGCCCAGTGCCGCAAGTGGCTGGACGCCCACTACCCGAACGTCGAGCGCGTCGCGGTGTCGAGCAACGCCGACGCCGCGAAAAGGGTGAAGAGCGAGTGGAACAGCGCGGCGATCGCCGGCGACATGGCCGCCCAGCTGTACGGCCTGAGCAAGCTGTACGAGAAGATCGAGGACCGCCCGGACAACTCCACGCGCTTTTTGATCATCGGCAACCAGGAAGTGCCGCCGACCGGCGACGACAAGACCTCGATCATCGTCTCCACCAACAACAAGCCGGGGGCGCTGCACGACCTGCTGGCGCCGTTCCAGCAGAACGGCATCGACCTGACCCGCATCGAGACCCGCCCCTCGCGCAGCGGCAAGTGGACCTACGTGTTCTTCATCGACTTCGTCGGCCACCAGCACGACCCGCTGGTCAGGGGCGTGCTCGAAAAGATCAGCCAGGACACCGTGGCCGTGAAGGTGCTCGGCTCCTATCCCAAGGCGGTACTGTAAAACGCGTCTGCGCCGGCCCGGGTCGCCCTGTGCCCCGTGGCCGGCGATCCTTGCCGGAGGCAAACCGATGAGCTGTGACTTCCTCGCCCTGGCCGTGCCGGGTGTGCAGAAACTGTCCCCCTACGTCCCGGGCAAGCCGGTCGACGAACTGGCCCGCGAGCTGAACCTCGACCCGGCCGGCATCGTCAAGCTGGCCAGCAACGAGAACCCGCTGGGCCCCTCGCCGAAGGCGCTGGAAGCGATCCGCGCCGAGCTGGGCGACATCACCCGCTATCCCGACGGCAGCGGCTACGCGCTGAAGGCCAAGCTGAGCGAGCGCTTCGGCCTGGCTCCTGAGCAGATCACCCTGGGCAACGGCTCCAACGACGTGCTCGACCTGATCGCCCGCGCCTGGCTGGCGCCGGGGCTGAACGCGGTGTTCAGCCAGTACGCCTTCGCCGTCTACCCGATCTCCACCCAGGCCACCGGCGCCGAGGGCCGCGCCGTGCCGGCGAAGGAGCATGGCCACGACCTGGAGGCCATGCTGGCGGCCATCGACGCCAACACCCGCGTGGTGTTCGTCGCCAACCCGAACAACCCGACCGGCACCTGGTTCGGCCCGGACGCGCTGGAGTCGTTCCTGGCGCGCGTGCCGGCCAACGTGCTGGTGGTGCTCGACGAGGCCTACATCGAGTTCGCCGAGGGCTCCGAGCTGCCCAACGGCCTCGAGTACCTGGCGCGCTACCCGAACCTGATCGTCACCCGCACCCTGTGCAAGGCCTACGGCCTGGCCGGCCTGCGCGTCGGCTACGCCGCATCCAGCCCGCAGGTGGCCGACGTGCTCAACCGCGTGCGCCAGCCGTTCAACGTCAACAGCCTGGCCCTGGTCGCCGCCTGCGCCGCGCTGGACGACGCCGAGTACCTGGCCGAAGGCCGCCGGGTCAACGCCGCCGGCATGGCCCAGCTGGAGGCCGGTCTGGCCGCGCTGGGCCTCAAGTGGATTCCCAGCAAGGGCAACTTCCTCGCCGTCGACTTCGGCACCGACGCCGCGCCGATCAACCAGGGCCTGCTGCAGCGCGGGGTGATCGTCCGTCCGGTGGCCGGCTACGGCATGCCGACCTTCCTGCGCGTGTCCATCGGCACCCAGGCGGAGAACGCCCGCTTCCTCGAGGCGCTCGCCCAGGTGCTCGACCGTGGCTGATCGCCGGCCCACGCCCCTGGTCGGTCGCCTGGTGGTGGTCGGCCTCGGCCTGATCGGCGGCTCCTTCGCCAAGGGCCTGCGCCAGCAGGGGCTGTGCCGCGAGGTGGTCGGCGTCGACCTGGACGCCGAGTCGCGCCGCCTCGCGGTGCAGCTCGGCGTGGTCGACCGCTGCGAGAGCGAGCTGGCCGCCGCCTGCGCCGGCGCCGACGCGATCATGCTGGCGGTGCCGATCATCGCCATGGAGAAGGTGCTGGCCCAGCTGGCCACCTTCGAGCTGGGCGATGCGGTGATCACCGACGTCGGCAGCGCCAAGGGCAACGTGGTGCGCGCCGCGCGCGCCGCCTTCGGTGCGCGGGTGGCGCGCTTCGTGCCGGGCCACCCGATCGCCGGCTCGGAGAAGAGCGGCGTGGAGGCGGCCAACGGCAAGCTGTACCGCCGCCACAAGGTGATCCTCACCCCGCTGGCCGAGACCGATCCGCAGGCGCTGGCACTGGTCGATGGCCTGTGGCGCGCGCTGGACGCCGACGTCGAGCACATGAGCGTCGAGCACCACGACGAGGTGCTCGCCGCCACCAGCCATCTGCCGCACCTCTTGGCCTTCGGCCTGGTCGACTCGCTGGCCCACCAGAGCGAGAACCTGGAAATCTTCCGCTACGCCGCCGGCGGCTTCCGCGACTTCACCCGCATCGCCGGCAGCGATCCTTTGATGTGGCACGACATCTTCCTCGCCAACCGCGAGGCGGTGTTGCGCATCCTCGACCGCTTCCGCAGCGATCTCGACGTGCTGCGCGAGGCGATCGATCATGGGGACGGGCATCACCTGCTGGGCGTGTTCACCCGCGCCCGCGTCGCCCGCGAGCATTTCAGCAAAATCCTGGCCCAACGGGCCTATGTGGACGCCATGCATTCCAACGACCTGATCTTCCTGGCCCAACCGGGCGGCAGCCTGAGCGGACGGATTCGCGTCCCGGGCGACAAGTCCATCTCCCACCGCTCGATCATGCTCGGCTCGCTGGCCGAGGGCACCACCGAGGTGGAAGGCTTCCTCGAGGGCGAGGACGCCCTGGCCACCATCCAGGCGTTCCGCGACATGGGCGTGGTCATCGAGGGCCCGCACCACGGCCGCGTCACCGTGCACGGCGTCGGCCTGCACGGCCTCAAGGCGCCGGCCGGCCCGCTGTACATGGGCAACTCCGGCACCTCGATGCGCCTGCTCTCCGGCCTGCTCGCCGCCCAGCCGTTCGACACCGAGCTGACCGGCGACCCGTCGCTGTCCAAGCGGCCGATGAACCGCGTGGCCAAGCCGCTGCGCGAGATGGGCGCGCAGATCGAGACCGGCCCGGAAGGCCGTCCGCCGCTGCGCATCAAGGGCGGCCAGAAGCTGACCGGCATGCACTACGAGATGCCGATGGCCAGCGCCCAGGTCAAGTCCTGCCTGCTGCTGGCCGGCCTGTACGCCGCCGGCGAGACCTCGGTGACCGAGCCGGCGCCGACCCGCGACCACACCGAGCGCATGCTGCGCGGCTTCGGCTACCCGGTGAGCGTCGAGGGCGCCACCGCCAGGGTGGAGAGCGGCCACAAGCTGAGCGCCACCCACATCGAGGTGCCGGCAGACATCTCCTCGGCGGCCTTCTTCCTGGTCGCGGCGAGCATCGCCGAGGGCTCCGAGCTGGTCCTCGAGCACGTCGGCATCAACCCGACCCGCACCGGGGTGATCGACATCCTCAAGCTGATGGGCGGCGACATCACCCTGGAGAACCAGCGCGAAGTCGGCGGCGAGCCGGTGGCCGACATCCGCGTGCGCTCGGCCAGGCTCAAGGGCATCGAGATTCCCGAGGATCTGGTGCCGCTGGCCATCGACGAGTTCCCGGTGCTGTTCGTCGCCGCCGCCTGTGCCGAAGGGCGCACCGTGCTGCGCGGCGCCGAGGAGCTGCGCGTCAAGGAATCCGACCGCATCCAGGTGATGGCCGACGGCCTCCAGGCCTGCGGCGTCAGGGCCGAGCCGACCCCGGACGGCATCGTCATCGACGGCGGCCCGATCGGCGGCGGCGAGGTGTGGGCGCACGGCGACCACCGCATCGCCATGTCGTTCAGCATCGCCTCGCTGCGCGCCAGCGCGCCGATCCGCATCCACGACTGCGCCAACGTGGCCACCTCCTTCCCCAACTTCCTCGCCCTGTGCGCCGAGGTCGGGGTGCGCGTGGCCCGGGAAGGCGAGCAATGATCGGCCTGGCCCCGGTCGTCGCCATCGACGGGCCGAGCGGCTCGGGCAAGGGCACGGTGTGCAGCCGGCTGGCCCGCCAGCTCGGCTGGCACCTGCTCGACTCCGGTGCGCTGTACCGCCTGCTGGCGCTGGCCGCCGGCCGCCACGGCATCGCCCTGGACAACGAGGCGGCGCTGGAGACCCTGGCCGCCAACCTCGACGTGCAGTTCGTCGCCGCCGCGGAAGGCCTGCACGGCCAGCGCATCCTGCTGGAAGGCGAGGAGGTCGGCGACGAGCTGCGCACCGAGCAGGCCGGCGCCGGCGCCTCGCAGGTCGCCGCGCTGCCCGGCGTGCGCGCTGCGCTGCTGCAGCGCCAGCGCGATTTCCGCGCCGCGCCGGGGCTGATCGCCGACGGCCGTGACATGGGCACCGTGGTGTTTCCCGACGCGCCGCTGAAGATCTTCCTCACCGCCAGCGCCGAGGAGCGCGCCCGTCGGCGCTACCTGCAGTTGAAGGACAAGGTGCCTGGTGCTAATCTGTCCAGTCTGCTGGAAGAGATCCGTGCGCGTGACGAACGCGACACGCAGCGTGCTGTGGCTCCACTGAAGCCGGCGTCTGACGCCATCCTGCTGGATTCCACTGAACTCTCGATCGAGCAGGTACTGGAGCGCATCCTCGCCGAAGTCGCCGCGCGCGATCTGGCCGGATGATCCAGCGAGGCGGACGGAACCCAGTCCAATTCCTTCGCCTCTTTATGACAAACGAACCCGTGCCGGCTGGGGTGCGGATCGGGCACATTTCCTGTGCCCTTGATCAACAGGTATGAACATGAGCGAAAGCTTCGCAGAACTTTTTGAAGAAAGCCTGAAATCCCTCGACATGCAGCCGGGTGCCATCATCACCGGCATCGTGGTCGACATCGACGGTGACTGGGTTACCGTGCATGCTGGCCTCAAGTCCGAGGGCGTCATCCCGGTCGAGCAGTTCTACAACGAGCAGGGCGAGCTGACCATCAAGGTCGGTGACGAAGTCCACGTGGCGCTGGACGCCGTGGAAGACGGCTTCGGCGAAACCAAGCTGTCCCGCGAGAAGGCCAAGCGCGCCGAGTCCTGGATCGTTCTGGAAGCTGCGTTCGCTGCCGAAGAAGTGGTCAAGGGCATCATCAACGGCAAGGTCAAGGGCGGCTTCACCGTCGACATCAACGGCATCCGCGCGTTCCTGCCGGGTTCGCTGGTCGACGTCCGTCCGGTGCGTGACACCACCCACCTGGAAAACAAAGAGCTCGAGTTCAAGGTCATCAAGCTCGACCAGAAGCGCAACAACGTTGTCGTTTCCCGTCGCAGCGTGCTGGAAGCCGAGAACAGCGCCGAGCGCGAAGCCCTGCTGGAATCCCTGCAGGAAGGCCAGCAGGTCAAGGGTATCGTCAAGAACCTCACCGACTACGGTGCGTTCGTCGACCTGGGCGGCGTCGATGGTCTGCTGCACATCACCGACATGGCCTGGAAGCGCATCAAGCACCCGTCCGAGATCGTCAACGTCGGCGACGAGATCGAAGTCAAGGTCCTCAAGTTCGACCGCGAGCGCAACCGCGTCTCCCTGGGTCTGAAGCAGCTGGGCGAAGATCCGTGGGTCGCCATCAAGGCGCGCTACCCGGAAGGCACCCGCGTGCAGGCCCGCGTCACCAACCTGACCGACTACGGCTGCTTCGCCGAGCTGGAAGAAGGCGTCGAAGGTCTGGTGCACGTGTCCGAAATGGACTGGACCAACAAGAACATCCACCCGTCGAAGGTCGTCAACGTCGGCGACGAAGTGGAAGTCATGGTCCTGGACATCGACGAAGAGCGTCGTCGTATCTCCCTCGGCATCAAGCAGTGCAAGCCGAACCCGTGGGAAGAGTTCTCCGGCCACTTCAACAAGGGCGACCGCATCTCCGGCACCATCAAGTCGATCACCGATTTCGGTATCTTCATCGGTCTGGAAGGCGGCATCGACGGTCTGGTTCACCTGTCCGACATCTCCTGGAACGAGCCGGGTGAAGAAGCCGTGCGTCGCTTCAAGAAGGGCGACGAGCTGGACACCGTGATCCTGTCGGTCGATCCGGAGCGCGAGCGTATCTCCCTGGGCATCAAGCAGCTGGAAGACGATCCGTTCTCCAACTACGCCGCCCTGAACGAGAAAGGCGCCATCGTTCGTGGCACCGTCAAGGAAGTCGACGCCAAGGGCGCCGTCATCACCCTGGCCACCGAAGTGGAAGGCGTGCTGAAGGCTTCCGAAATCAGCCGTGACCGCGTCGAAGACGCCCGCAACGTGCTGAAGGAAGGCGACGAAGTCGAAGCCAAGATCATCAGCATCGACCGCAAGAGCCGCGTCATCAGCCTGTCCGTGAAGTCCAAGGACGTCGATGACGAGAAGGAAGCCATGAAGGAACTGCGCAAGCAAGACGTGAGCGCCGGTCCGACCACCATCGGCGACCTGATCAAGGCTCAGATGAGCAACCAGAACTAAGTTCTGCTTGATCGAGAAAAAGGGCGACTTCGGTCGCCCTTTTTCATGTCCGCGATTCGCCGACTGCCGCTTGTGGTGCGCATGGCGCATCCTGCTGGGCCCGAGTGCGGCCCGGGCGTAGGGTGCGCCGTGCGCACCCTCTGGATCGTCAGCCGCCCAGGTAGGCCTTGCGCACCTCCGGATTGGCCAGCAGCGCCGCGCCGCTGTCCTGCAGGACGATGCGGCCGTTCTCCAGCACGTAGCCACGGTCGGCCAGCCTGAGCGCCTGGTTGGCGTTCTGCTCGACCAGGAACACGGTGACGCCGTCCTCGCGCAACTGCTCGATGATCTCGAAGATCTGCTGGATGATGATCGGCGCCAGCCCCAGCGACGGCTCGTCGAGCAGCAGCAGGCGCGGCTTGCTCATCAGCGCGCGGCCGATGGCGAGCATCTGCTGCTCGCCGCCGGACATGGTGCCGGCGCGCTGGGCGTAGCGCTCCTTAAGGCGTGGGAACAGCGCGAGCACCTTGTCCATCTGCTCCTGGTAGTCGCCCCTGGCGGTGAAGAAGCCGCCCATGGCCAGGTTCTCCTCCACCGTCAGGCGGGCGAACACCCGTCGCCCCTCGGGGACGATGGCGATGCTCTTGCGCATGATGTCGCAGGAGTCCTGGCCGACCAGCTCCTCGCCCAGATAGCGGATGCTGCCGCTGGCCGCGCGCGGCGAGCCGCACAGGGTCATCAGCAGGGTGGACTTGCCGGCGCCGTTGGCGCCGATCAGGGTGACGATCTCGCCCTTCTGCACCTCGAGGCTGACCCCGTGCAGCGCCTGGATCTTGCCGTAGAAGGTGGAGACATTCTCGAATCTCAGCATGGTTCAGGCTTCCCCCAGGTAGGCCTTGATCACGTCCGGATTGCTGCGGATCTGCTCCGGCGTGCCGTCCGCCAGGGGGGTGCCCTGGTTGATCACGTAGATGTGGTCGGAAATGCTCATCACCAGGTGCATGTCGTGCTCGATCAGCAGCACGGTGACGCCATGCTCGGTGCGCAGCATGCCGATCAGCTGCTTGAGCTCCTCGGTCTCGCGTGGGTTGAGGCCGGCGGCCGGCTCGTCGAGCATCAGCAGCCGCGGGCGGGTCATCATGCAGCGGGCGATCTCCAGGCGGCGCTGCTGGCCGTAGGCCAGGGTGCCGGCCGGGCGGTTGGCCACCTCGAGCAGGTCGACGCGGTCCAGCCAGTGGGCGGCGTACTCCATGGCGTCCTGCTCGCTGCGGCGGAACGCCGGGGTCTTCAGCAGGCCGCCGAGGAAGTTGGTGTTGAGGTGGCGATGCTGGGCCACCAGCAGGTTCTCCACCGCGGTCATGTCCTTGAACAGGCGGACGTTCTGGAAGGTGCGCACCACGCCCTTGCGGGCGATCTGGTGGCCGGGCAGGCCGTGGATCGCCTCGCCCTTGAGGACGATGCTGCCGCCGGTGGGCTGGTAGAAGCCGGTCAGGCAGTTGAACACGGTGGTCTTGCCGGCACCGTTTGGGCCGATCATCGACACCACCTGTTTCTCCTCGACGTCGAGGCGGACGCCGTTGACCGCCAGCAGGCCGCCGAAGCGCATGGAGAGGTTGCGGACCTCGAGCAGGGGACGGCTCATCGACGCACCTCCAGATGCGGGCGCTGCATCGGCAGCAGGCCTTGCGGCCGCCAGATCATCATCAGCACCATCAGGGCGCCGAACATCAGCATGCGGTATTCGTTGAATTCGCGGGCCAGCTCGGGCAGCAGGATCATCACCACCGCGGCGAGGATCACGCCGAGCTGCGAGCCCATGCCGCCGAGCACGACGATGGCGAGGATGATCGCCGACTCGATGAAGGTGAACGACTCGGGGCTGACCAGGCCCTGGCGCGCGGCGAAGAAGCTGCCGGCGAAACCGGCGAAGCAGGCGCCGAGGGTGAAGGCCGACAGCTTGATCAGCGTCGGGTTGAGGCCGAGGGCGCGGCAGGCGATCTCGTCCTCGCGCAGCGCTTCCCAGGCGCGGCCCAGCGGCATGCGCAGCAGGCGGTTGATCACGAACAGGGCCAGCAGCACCAGCAGCAGGGCGATCAGGTAGAGGAAGATCACCTTGTGGTTGGAGTTGTAGGCGATGCCGAGGAACTCGTGGAAGGTCTGCATGCCCTCCGGTGCGCGGCGCTCGAAGGTCAGGCCGAACAGGGTCGGCTTGTCGATGCCGCTGATGCCGTTGGGGCCGCCGGTCAGCCAGGTCATGTTGCGCAGCAGGATGCGGATGATCTCGCCGAAGCCGAGGGTGACGATGGCCAGGTAGTCGCCGCGCAGGCGCAGCACCGGGAAGCCGAGCAGGAAGCCGAACAGCGCGGCCATGGCCCCGGCGATCGGCAGGCAGGTCCAGAAGCCCAGCCCGTAGTAGTGCGACAGCAGCGCGTAGCTGTAGGCGCCGACCGCGTAGAAGCCGACGTAGCCCAGGTCGAGCAGGCCGGCCAGACCGACCACGATGTTCAGGCCGAGGCCGAGCATCACGTAGATCAGGATCAGGGTGGCGATGTCCACCGCGCCGCGCGAGCCGAAGAACGGCCAGACCAGGCCGACCACGATCAGCGCCAGCACGCCCCAGCGCTGGGTCGAGGGCAGGGTGAGGAAGTTGCCGGCGCCGCCGGACAGGCTGGGCAGGCGCGGGAGGCCGGCGCAGGCCGAGGCGACGCGCTCGCGGCTCAGTTGCCAGACGAACATGGCCAGCGCGCAGGCGGCGATGGTCCACAGGGTGAGCGGGCTGGCGCCATGCACCTCGACGCGGATGCCCACGGTGGTCAGCTTGAGGCCGAGCACCGGGTAGGCCACGGCGAGCACCAGCAGGGCGCTGAAGAAGGCGGTCTTGAGGTTCCTGTTCATACCTTTTCCACCTCCGGGCGGCCGAGGATGCCGGTCGGGCGGAACAGCAGCACCAGGACCAGCAGGCCGAAGGCCACCACGTCCTTGTACTGGTCGCCGAACAGGTCGGCGCCGAACGCCTCGGCGACGCCGAGCAGCAGGCCGCCGAGCATGGCGCCGGGGATGCTGCCGATGCCGCCGAGCACCGCGGCGGTGAACGCCTTGATGCCGGCGAGGAAGCCGATGTGCGGGTTGATCACGCCGTACTGCATGCCGAGCAGCACCGCCGCCACGGCGGCCAGCGCGGCGCCGATGACGAAGGTCAGGGCGATGATGCGGTTGCTGTCGATGCCCAGCAGGTTGGTCATCTTGATGTCCTCGGCGCAGGCGCGGCAGGCGCGGCCGAGGCGCGAGCGGGAGATGAACAGGGTCAGGCCGAGCATGGTCGCCAGGGTGACCACGAAGATCAGCACCTGCATGTAGGAGAGCACCACGCCGTTCATGGCACTCTCGCCGAACACGAAGTTGCCCGGCAGCAGGTTGGGGATGGCCTTGTCCTTGGAGTCCTGGGCCAGCAGCACCTGGTTCTGCAGGAAGATCGACATGCCGATCGCCGAGATCAGCGGGATCAGCCGGTTGCTGCCGCGCAGCGGGCGGTAGGCGACCCGCTCGATGCTGTAGCCGTAGGCGCTGGTGACGACGATGCTGGCGGCGAAGGCGGCGAACATCACCAGCGGCAGGCTGTCCAGCCCCATCAGGCCGAGACCGGCGATGACGATGAAGGCCACGTAGGAGCCGATCATGTATACCTCGCCGTGGGCGAAGTTGATCATGCCGATGATGCCGTAGACCATGGTGTAGCCGATGGCGATCAGCGCGTAGGTGCTGCCGACCGTGAGGCCGTTCACCAGCTGTTGCAGGTAGTGGTAGAGCTCGGGCATGACGCCTCTCCTGAGGATCCCGGCGGCGCTGACGGGTGCGCAAGCCTCGGCCGCTGGCCGGTCCGGTGGTCCATGCGTCCGGAGCTTTGCCTGCACCTGTGTCGTACGGGCCGGTCGCCCGGGCGCGCAGGGATCGAATCCGCCAGCGCCGGCGGGATCCTCCGCCGGCGCTGCCTGGTCGTGTCACGGCCGGATAGATGACCGGCCGGGCGGTTGCGTTACTTGGCGAGAGTCTTGGTGCCGTCGGCGTGCCACTCGTAGACCACGAAGCTGAAGTCCTTGAGGTCACCCTTCTCGTCGAAGGCCAGGGCGCCGGTGGGCGTCTCGAAGGTGTTGCTGCGCAGGGCCTCGGCGACCTTGACCGGATCGGTGCTGTCGGTCTTGTCGATGCTTTCGGCGATCACCTGCACGGCGGCGTAGGAGGGGAACACGAAGGGACCGGACGGATCCTGCTTCTTGGCCTTGAACGCCTCGACCAGCGCCTGGTTCTTCGGATCCTGGTCGAAGGACTTGGGCAGGGTCACCAGCATGCCTTCGGAGGCCGGGCCGGCGAGGGCGGAGATTTCCGAGTTGCCGACGCCTTCCGGGCCCATGAAGCGCACCTTCAGGCCCTTCTCGGCGCTCTGGCGCATCAGCAGGGCGAGTTCCGGGTGGTAGCCGCCGTAGTAGACGAAGTCGACGCCGGCCTGCTTGAGCTTGGCGATCAGCGAGGAGAAGTCCTTGTCGCCGCTGTTGATGCCTTCGAACATCGCGACCTTGACGCCGGCCTGCTCCAGGGTCTGCTTGACCGCGGTGGCGATGCCTTCGCCGTACTGCTGCTTGTCGTGGATCACTGCGACGTTGCTCGGCTTGATCGTCTCGGCGATGAACTTGCCGGCGGTCGGGCCCTGCAGGCTGTCCAGGCCGATGGTGCGGAAGATCATCTGGTAGCCGCGGGCGGTGATGTCCGGGCTGGTGGCGGCCGGGCTGATCATCAGGATGCCTTCGTCCTCGTAGATGTCGGACGCCGGCTGGGTGGAGCTGGAGCAGAGGTGACCGACGACGAAGGAGATGCCGTCGTTGACGACCTTGTTGGCGACCGCCACGGCCTGCTTGGGATCGCAGGCATCGTCGTAGTGCACGCCCTCGAGCATCTGGCCGTTGACCCCGCCGGCCTTGTTGATCTGCTCGATGGCCATTTCCGCACCGACGAACTGCATCTCGCCGTATTGCGCCACCGGACCGGTGATCGGGCCGGCGATGGCGATCTTGATGGTGTCGGCGGCCAGGCTGTGGCTGGCGACCCCGGCCAGGGCGAGGGCGGCGAACAGCCGGGAAAGCTTCCCTGTGACTTTGCTCATATGTGCTCCACTGTTGTCATCGTTTTATGTGGTGCAGATCGGGGCTCAGCCGCCAATCTGCAACAAGCTTCTGATCCCGCATCTAAGTTGCCGTGTCGGCAAGCAAAAAGCCAGTGTCCGAGAGTCTGGCGACACGCCGTGCCGCGTCCTGGCCGTGGCGTAATCTTTACGCTGCCGCCGGGCGCGGACTTGTCTGGCGGACTCCGGGCGCTATCATGGCGCCCCCCGATCGAAGGTACCTTCCATGTCTGCACCCAATTCAGAACCTAGCACTCTCTATACCAAGCTGCTCGGTGAGACCGCGGCGATTTCCTGGCAGGAACTGCAACCCTTCTTCGCCCGCGGCGCGGTGCTGCGCGTGGAGGGCACTCAGGACCTGGTGGCGGTGGCCGAGGCGCTGGCTTGCGACGACAAGGACAAGGTCACCCGCTGGCTGACCTCGGGCGATCTGCGCAAGCTGGGCGAGCTGGATGCCGAGGACTACCTGGCCCGCGATCCGCAGCTGTGGGCGGTGGTGGTGGCCCCCTGGGTGCTGGTGCAGGAGCGCCTGGCGGCGCCGGCCCTGCACTGATCCGGTGCGGCGTGGCGCGCCGGCAAAGCCGAACTAGACTGACTGAGTTCCGACACAGGAGTTCTGCCATGTTCGAGCCCGGTCACGTGCACGTCTCCAACCCGGTGGCTGCCTTAGGCTTGCCGACCTACAACGTGGACCTCTATTACGAAGTGCGCCCGGGCTCCAAGGCGGGCCCGGTGGTGCACTTCCGCATGGTTGGCGAGATCGCCGAGAAGCCTTTCGAGGAAGAGTTCGAGATGTCCCACGACACCGCATTCAACTTCGCCGGCACCATCGGCAAGGTCGCGGCCCGGCACGGGATGCCGATCAACCACAGCCCGGTCGTGCGCCATCACAAGGAGTTCGACGCCACCTTCGCGGATCTGCGCACCAAGCTCAGGGCGGCGGTCGGTGGGCCGCTGAGCGCCCACGACCCGAACGCGGAAAGCTGACGGCCGTCAGTGGCTGACCCAGCGCTGGCGCGCCCAGCCGCTCAGCGCGTCCACTGCCAGCACCAGCAGCAGCATGGCGAGGATCACCGTGGCGGCCTGGGCCTGCTGGAACAGGCTGAGGCTGACGTAGAGCATCTGCCCGAGGCCGCCGGCGCCGACGAAGCCGAGCACGCTGGCCATGCGGATGTTGTTCTCCCAGCGGTACAGCATGTAGGCGATCAGCTGCGGCCATACCCCCGGCAGGGTGCCGTAGACGAAGGCCGCCACGCGCCCGCCGCCGGCCAGGCGGATCGCCTCGCCCGGCTCGGCCGGGGTGTTCTCCAGCGCCTCGGCGAACAGCCGGCCGAGCACGCCGGCGGTGTGCAGGGCCAGTGCCAGGGTGCCGGCGTTAGGACCGAGGCCGGCGGCCAGCACCATCAGCGCCGCCCACACCAGTTCCGGAATCGAGCGCAGCGCGTTGAGCACCAGGCGCGCCAGCGCTCCGGCGGCGCGGCCGAAGCGCCCGGCCGCGGGCAGCGCCAGCAGCAGGCCGAGCAGGGCGGCGAGCAGGGTGCCGAGCGCCGACATGGCCAGGGTCTCCAGGCTGGCGCGGCCGATGGCGGCGAGGTGCGCGCCGGAGAAGTCGGCGGGGAAGAAACCGGTGGCGTAGTCGGCCATCAGCGCCAGGCTGCGCGGGCTGGTAAGTCCGGAGAAGTCCAGGCCGAGGCCGGTGAAGGACGCGGCGACGGCCAGCATGATCGCCAGCAGCAGGCCGTAGTTGAGGGCGCGCTTCATGTCAGCCGGCTCCGCAGCAGGCGGCTGAGCTGGTCGGCCAGCAGCACCAGGGCGAAGAAGGTCAGCAGCATGCTGGCCACCTCGCCGCCGGCGAACATGCGCATCGACAGGTCGATCTGCTGGCCGAGGCCGCCGGCGCCGACGAAGCCCATCACCACCGAGGCGCGGATCGCGCATTCCCAGCGGTACACGGTGTAGGAGAGCATCTCCGCCGCCGCGTTGGGCAGCACGCCGTAGGCGAACGCCGCCAGCCGGGGGCTGCCGGCGGCGAGCAGGGCGCGCGCCGGGCGTGGGTCCACCGATTCGCAGATCTCCGCGTAGACCTTGCCGAGCATGCCGCCGTAGGTGATGGCGATGGCCAGCACCCCGGCGGTGGGGCCGAGGCCGACGGCGCGCACGAACAGCAGCGCCCAGACGATCTCCGGGATACTGCGCAGCACGATCAGCAGGGCGCGCACCGGCCAGCGCAGCGCGCTGCTCCACCAGCGCGGGCGGCCGCCGCGCGCCAGCGCCGATACCGACAGCACGCGGGTGGCGGCGAGCGCGCAGGGCACGGCGATCAGCCAGGCCAGGGCCATGCCGGCGGTGGCGATGGCCAGGGTTTCCAGGGTGGCGCGGCCGAGCAGGGCGAGGAACTCGGCATCGTGCGCCGGTGGCCAGAAGGCGGCGACGAAGCTGCCCATGGTGGCGGCGTTGCCTGAGTCCAGCAGCACGGCGAGGTTCAGCTCGCTGAGCGACAGCCCCGGCCACAGCAGGGCCAGGGCGAGGATGGTCAGCAGCAGGCGCGGCAGGGCGGCGGGGTCGCGCAGGGCGGCCGCGCCGGCAGCAGGCGGTGAACTGGTCAGCATCGCGGAATGGTCACGATCTGCGGCGCAGGGGGCGGCGAGGCGGGCGATGGCTGGTCCAGCTGCTCGTTGGCGTACAGGGCGTCCAGCGCCTGCGGGGTCACCTCGTGCGCCGGCAGGTCGAAGGCGATGCGCCCGTCGCGCACGCCGACGATGCGCGGGAAGTGGTTGAGCGCCAGCTCCACCGCATGCAGGCTGGCCAGCAGGGTGACGCCGCGCGCTTCGGCCTCGCGGGTCAGCACGCCGAGGGTATGGCTGGCCAGCACCGGGTCCATGGCCGACACCGGCTCGTCGGCGAGGATCAGCTCGGCCTGCTGGTACAGCACGCGGGCGATGCCGACGCGCTGCAGCTGGCCGCCGGAGAGCTGGTCGCAGCGCTCGAACAGCTTGTCGGCCAGGTCGAGGCGTGCGAGGGCGTCGCGCACGCCGCCGGCATCCAGCGGATGGACGAGGTTGAGCAGGCCCTTCCACAGCGGCCACTGGCCGAGGCGGCCGGCGCTCACCGCGGTGACCACGCGCTGGCGCGGCGGTAGCGGCGGGCTCTGGTGGACCAGGCCGAGGCGCGCGCGCAGGCGCTTGCGTGCCGCGCCGGCCAGCTGCCACGGCTGTTCGCCGAGCAGTTCCAGGCGGCCTTCGGACGGCTGCAGGCTGGTGGCCAGCAGACGCAGCAGGGTGGTCTTGCCGGCGCCGGACGGGCCGATGATGGCCAGCCGCTCGCCGCGGCCGACCGAGAGATCGACTTCCTGCAGGGCGCGCCGACCGTTGGCGTGGGTCAGGCCCACGCCGGTCAGGCGCACGGTCACTTCAGCAGGCCGGCGGCGCGGGCGGCTTCCTCGATGCCGGCGTAGTTTTCCGGCTTGGTCTCGATGAAGCGGCTGGCGGCCTGCAGGTCGAGGATCGCCTTGTGCTCCGGGTTGGTCGGGTCGAGGGCGAGGAACGCCTGCTTGATCTTGGCGGTCAGTGCCGGATCGAGGGTGCCGCGCACGGTCCAGTTGTAGTCGTAGTAGGTCGGGGTGGTGGCGAACACGTGTACCTTGGCGGTGTCGACCTTGCCGGCGGCGACCAGCTTGTCCCACACCGAGGCGTTCAGCACGCCGGCGTCGACCTTGCCGGCCTGCACCCAGGCCACGGTGGCGTCGTGGGCGCCGGAGAAGGCCACGCGGGAGAAGAACTGCTCGGGCACGATGCCGTCCTTCTGCATGAAGTAGCGCGGCATCAGGCTGCCGGAGGTGGAGGACACCGAGCCGAAGGCGAAGGTCTTGCCCTTGAGGTCCTGCAGCGACTTCACGTTGGCGTCGGCGCTGATGAACTTGCTGGTGAACTTCTCGTCCTGCTCGCGCTGCACCAGCGGGATGGCGTTGCCGGTCTTCAGGCGGGTCTGCACGAAGGTGAAGCCGCCCAGCCAGGCCAGGTCGACGCGGTCGGCGGCGATGCCCTCGACCACCGCGGCGTAGTCGGCCACCGGGACGAACTCGACCGGCATGCCCAGCTCCTTCTCCAGGTAGGCGCCCAGCGGCTTGAACTTGCGCAGCAGCTCGGTGGGTGCCTCGTCGGGGATGGCGGAAACCTTGAGGGCATCGGCGGCCTGGGCGGCCAGGGCGGAAACGGACAGGGCGATGGCGGCGGCGAGCGCCAGGGTGCGCTTGAGCATATGAATCTCCGGTTCAATAGCGGAAACGTTCGGGCGCGAATTATAGGAGGCCGCGCGTGCTTTTGCGCGGCTTTTGCCGGCCGGCGCGCCGGGTTGGCCGGAAGGCCAATCGGTGGGCCGGCGCGCGACTGCTAAGATGGAGCTTTTCCGCTGCGGAGATGGACATGAGCGATACCTTGCCGGCCCTGGCCTTTGCCGGCATCGGCCTGATGGGCCTGCCGATGAGCCGCCGCCTGCTGGCCGCAGGCTTTCCCCTGAGCGTATGGAACCGCAACCCGGCCAAGTGCGAGGCGCTGGTGGACGCCGGCGCGCAGGTGGTTGTGCATCCGGGCGACCTGTGCCACGAGGCGGACGTCGTCATGCTCTGCCTGGCCGACACCGCCGCGGTGCGCGAGGTGGTGTTCGGCCCCGGCGGCATCGTCGAGACCGGTCTGCCGGGGCAACTGCTGGTGGACTTCTCCAGCTGCGATCCGGCGGCGACCCGCGAGATGGCCATCGAGCTGGAGGAGCGCTGCGGCATGCGCTGGGTGGATGCGCCGGTGTCCGGCGGCACCCCGGGCGCCGAGGCCGGCAGCCTGGCGATCATGGCCGGCGGCGCGGCGGACGACATCGAGCGGCTGCGACCGGTCCTCGCCCACCTCGGCCAGCGCGTGACGCGCATGGGCGAGGTCGGCGCCGGGCAGGTGACCAAGGTGTGCAACCAGATGATCGTCGCCTGCAACGCCCTGGTGATCGCCGAGGTGGTGGCGCTGGCCGAGCAGGCCGGGGTGGACGCCAGCCTGCTGGCACCGGCGCTGGCCGGCGGGTTTGCCGACTCGAAGCCTTTGCAGATCCTCGCCCCGCAGATGGCCGAGAGCCGCTTCGAGCCGGTCAAGTGGCACGTGCGCACCCTGCTCAAGGACCTCGACACCGCGGTGAAGCTGTCCCGCGAGCAGGGCTCGTCCACGCCGATGAGCGGCCTTGCCGCGCAGCTGATGCGCCTGCACGGCAGCCAGGGCAATCTGGAGTGCGATCCGGCGACCCTGGTCGAGCTGTATCGCCGGGAGGACGAGGCATGAAGCTCGCCGCCAACCTGACCATGCTGTTCACCGAGCTGCCGCTGGCGGAGCGCATCCGGGCGGCGGCCGAAGCCGGCTTCGCCGGGGTGGAGGTCCAGTTTCCCTACGAGGTCCCCGCCCACGAGCTCAAGGCCGCGCTTCAGGCGGCGGGGCTGCCGCTGGTGCTGATCAACCTGCCCGCCGGCGACCTGATGACCGGCGGTCCGGGGCTGGCGGCGGTGCCCGAGCGCCAGGCCGAGTTCGATGCGGCGCTGGCCCAGGCGCTGGTCTATGCCGCCGGCGTGCGTCCGCGGTTCGTCAACGTGCTGCCTGGCCGGCTGGCCGAGGGCGTGAGCCGCGAGGCGGCGCTGGAAAGCCTGGTCGGCAACCTGCGCCGCTGCGCGGAAGCCTTTGCGCCGCTGGGCATCCGGGTGCTGGCCGAGGCGATCAACCCCCTCGACATGCCGGGCTTCCTGATCAATACGGCGGATGATCTGAACCGGCTGGTGGAGGCGGTGGACCACCCCAACTTCGCTGCCCAGCTCGACCTCTACCACATGGCCCGCCAGGACCTGGACCTGCCGGCGAGCGTCGCCGCGCTGGGCGGACACATCGGCCACGTGCAGTTCGCCGACTGCCCGGGACGCGGGGCGCCGGGCTCCGGCTCGGTGGATTTCGCGGCGGCGCTGGCGGCGCTGCGCGAGGCGGGTTACGACGGCTGGCTGGCGGCCGAGTACCGGCCGGGGGAGGCGGGCACCGCCGCCAGCCTGGAGTGGCTGGGGCAGTGGCGGGAGGAACCGCGAGCCGAGCAAGCGGTGTAGGGGCGAATTCATTCGCCCAGAGGCCCCTGCAGAGGCGAATGAATTCGCCCCTACGCAGAGCCGTGCAAGACGCGGGTGGGCAATCGCGCAGCGTTGCCCACCTCGTCCTGCGTAGCGTCTAGCCGGCGACCAGCACGCGGATCGCCTCCAGGCGCAGGGCGGCCTTGTCGAACAGGGCGATGCCCTGCTCGCGCTGCCGGCGCAGGCTGTCCAGCTCGCTGTCGCGCACGCTGGGGTTGACCGCGCGCAGCGCCTCCATGCGGGCGACCTCTTCCTCCAGCTTGGCGGCGAAGCGGCGGGCGGCCTCGCTGACCCGCTCGGCGTGCTGCGGGGCGACCTTGGCCTCGCCCTTGGCGATCAGCTTGGCCAGCACGTCGCGCTGGGCCTGGACGAACTTGTTGGAGCTGATCCGCGGCACGCTTTCCAGCTGGTCGTGCAGGGTCTCGAAGCTGACCCGCGCGGCCAGGTCGTTGCCGTTGGCGTCGAGCAGGCAGCGCAGCGCCGCCGGCGGCAGGTAGCGGCCGAGCTGCAGGGCGCGCGGCGCCACCACCTCGCTGACGTAGAGCAGCTCGAGCAGCAGGGTGCCGGGCTTGAGCGCCTTGTTCTTGATGATCGCCACCGAGGTGTTGCCCATGGTGCCGGACAGCACCAGGTCCATGCCGCCCTGCACCATCGGGTGCTCCCAGGTGAGGAACTGCATGTCCTCGCGGGCCAGCGCCTGGTTGCGGTCGTAGGTGACGGTCACGCCCTCGTCGTCGCCGAGCGGGAAGCCGGCGTCGAGCATCTTCTCGCTCGGCTTGAGGATCAGCGCGTTCTCCGAGTGGTCCTCGCTGTCGATGCCGAAGGCGTTGAACAGCTCCTCCATGTAGATCGGCAGGGCGAAGTCCTCGTCCTGTTCGAGGATCTCGGCGGCCAAGGCCTCGCCCTCGCCGGCGCCGCCGGAGTTGAGCTCCAGCAGGCGGTCGCGGCCCTTGTGCAGCTCGGCCTCCAGGCTCTCGCGGGCGGCGCGGCCTTCGGCCAGCAACTGCTCCCATTCGCCGTCGTCGCCGCCTTCCAGCAGCGGCAGCAGGCGCGCGCCGAACTGCTGCTGCAGGGCGTTGCCGGTCGGGCAGGTGTTGAGGAAGGCGTTAAGGCCCTGGTGGTACCAGTGGAACAGGCGCTCCTGGGCGCTGTTCTCCAGGTAGGGCACGTGCAGCTGGATGGTGTGCTGCTGGCCGATGCGGTCGAGGCGGCCGATGCGCTGCTCGAGCAGGTCGGGGTGGGCCGGCAGGTCGAACAGCGCCAGGTGGTGGGCGAACTGGAAGTTGCGGCCCTCGCTGCCGATCTCCGAGCAGATCAGCACCTGGGCGCCGAATTCCTCGTCGGCGAAGAAGGCGGCGGCGCGGTCGCGCTCGAGGATGCTCATGCCCTCGTGGAATACCGTGGCCGGGATGCCGGAGCGCACGCGCAGCGCTTCCTCGAGATCGAGGGCGGTCTCGGCGTGGGCGCAGATCACCAGCACCTTGGTCTTCTTCAGCATCTTCAGGGTGTCGATCAGCCACTCGACGCGCGGATCGAAGCGCCACCAGTGCTGGCTGTCGTCGCCGCCGTCGTCCAGCTGCGCCTGGTAGCCGACTTCCGGATAGAGGTCGGCGTGCTCGCCGACCGGCAGCTCCAGGTACTCGGCCGGGCTCGGCAGCGGGTAGGGGTGCAGCTGGCGCTCGGGGAAGCCCTGCACTGCGGCGCGGGTGTTACGGAACAGCACGCGGCCGGTGCCGTGACGGTCGAGCAGCTCGCGGATCAGCCGCGCGCGGGCTTCCTCGTCGCCGCCTTCGACACTGGCCAGCAGGGCATCGCCCTCGCTGCCGAGGAAGCCGTGGATGGCGGCGCGCGCCTCCTGGGACAGCTTGCCGTGGTCGAGCAGCTCCTGCACCGCGGCAGCCACCGGCTGGTACTGGGCGCTCTCGGCGCGGAACGCCTCGAGGTCGTGGAAGCGGTCCGGGTCGAGCAGGCGCAGGCGGGCGAAGTGGCTTTCCAGGCCGAGCTGCTCGGGGGTGGCGGTGAGCAGCAGCACGCCGGGGATCTGGCTGGCCAGGTCCTCGACCAGGCGGTATTCGGCGCTGGCGCCTTCCGGGTGCCAGACCAGGTGGTGCGCCTCGTCGACCACCAGCAGGTCCCAGCCGGCGTCGCGCACGGCCTGCTGGGCGCGACCGTCGTCACGCAGCCAGTCGAGGGCGACCAGCGCCAACTGGCAGTCCTCGAAGGGATTGTCGGCGTCGCTGGCGAGGAAGCGCTCGGCGTCGAACAGGGCGACTTCCAGATTGAAGCGCCGGCGCATCTCCACCAGCCACTGGTGCTGCAGGTTCTCCGGCACCAGGATCAGCGCGCGGCGGGCGCGGCCGGAGAGCAGCTGGCGATGCAGGATCAGGCCGGCCTCGATGGTCTTGCCCAGACCCACCTCGTCGGCCAGCAGCACGCGCGGGCTGGCGCGGTCGGCCACCTCGCGGGCGATGTGCAGCTGGTGGGCGATCGGCTGGGCGCGCGCGCCGGACAGGCCCCACAGCGCCGACTGCTGCAGGCGGCTGGCGTGCTGCAGGCTCTGGTAGCGCAGGGCGAACCAGGGCAGCGGATCGATCTGCCCGGCGAACAGGCGGTCGCTGGCCAGGCGGAACTGGATGAAGTTGGACAGCTGGGTTTCCGGCAGCGAGCGGCTTTCGTTGTCGGCGTTGATGCCGTGGTAGACCAGCAGGCCGTCGACGTCCTCGACCTCCTGCACGGTCAGCTTCCAGCCCTCGAAGTGGGTGATCTCGTCGCCCGGCGAGAAGCGCACGCGGGTCAGCGGCGCGTTGCGCAGCGCGTACTGCCGGGTATCGCCGGTCGCCGGATAGAGGACGGTGAGCAGGCGGCCGTCCTGCGCGAGGATGGTTCCCAGCCCCAGTTCCGCCTCGCTGTCACTGATCCAGCGTTGCCCCGGTTGATACTGCGCCATGCATGTCTCCAGACACGAAAGAGGAAAGGCGGCATTTTAGCGGAAGGGCGCAGGGCAGGCCAAAGCGATCGCGAGCTGGCGGCAGGCGGACAACTGCCGCATCATGCAGGCATCCCCATCCACTGCGCCGGAAGACGCCATGAGTGACGAGACCCTGATCGACTTCGCCGCCGAGCGCGAGCGGCGCATCCACGACCTGCACGAGAAGCGCCTGCAGGACGTCCGCCAGCTGTTCGAGCAGGCCCTGCCGCTGACCGCGAAGAAGAAGGCCAAGAGCCGCGGCAAGCCGAAGAAGCGCTGAAGCCGCATCCTCGCGCGCCAGGGCGCGCCGTTTTTCCCAGGTCGGGCGCCACAGATGGCGCCCGCGGTGTTTCTGGTGCGCCGTTTTTCGCGCAGGGCGTCCTGCCCGGGTGCCGCTCCGTTGATCTGCGTCAGGATTAGCCCGCCTTCACCGGCAGGGTCGTTGGTGCCAGTTGATCCGGGTCAATTTCCCCTGCCCGGGTATGGGTAATCTGGCTTCAACAGCAGGACATGAGCGGAGAACGAGCCATGTTTATGGACGAGGTAGTAATCGCCGGCATCGTGATCGTCGTACTGACGGCCGGCTTCCTGGGTGGATTTGGATATTTCGTCTGGAAGGACGCACAGAAAGGCAGCAAGAAGTAGAGATCCTTCCCGACTCACGAGCACGCAAGGCATTTGGGGCGACTTCGGTCGCCCGTTTTTTTTGCCTGCAGAAAAGCACAGCGCCCGCACGAATGCGGGCGCTGGCGTTTCCGAGGGGCTCAGCCGACGGTGATCGGCGGCAGCTCGGTCAGGGCGATGCGCAGCTTGTCCTGCGGCGCCATCACCTCGGCCTCGCCTTCCACCACCGCCTTGCCCTGCTGGTTGAGCACGCGGGTGGCGATGCGCACGCGGTTCTTCGGCAGCTTCTCCAGCACCTCCAGCTCGACGCTGAGCTCGTCGCCCAGCTTCACCGGACGAGTGAAGCGCAGGTTCTGGCCGAGGTAGATGGTCCCCGGGCCGGGCAGGGTGGTGGCGATGGCCGCGCTGATCAACGCGCCGGTGAGCATGCCGTGGGCGATGCGCTCCTTGAACTGGGTGGTGGCGGCGTACTCGGCGTCCAGGTGCACCGGGTTGCGGTCGCCGGAGACTTCGGCGAACAGCTGCACGTCGCGCTCCGCGACGCGGTGCGGATAGCTGGCCTTCTGGCCGACCTGCAGTTCGTCGTAGGGGGTGTTCTCTACCAGGCTCATGCGTTCTCCTTGAGCGAGAGGGGCTAGGGGGCTGGCGCACGCCGGCCCTGAGCCTTCAGGTTACCGCGTCGCCGCGACGCTGTTCAGCCCCGTGGCCCAGTGCTGCTGTTATCCTCGGGGGTGTCCGCTTGCAGCGCATGCTGCTGCGGGCCATACATAACAAGAGCGCCAGGGCAGGCAGCCGCGTCAGCGGGGCTGGCGACCGGTGCAGCCACACGCGGGGGAGAGGCGCGATGAGCGAGAACTTCTGGACGGACAAGTACCCGGCAGGCATTGCCAGCGAGATCGATCCCGACCGCTACCCGAACATCCAGGCGGTGCTGCGCGAATCCTGCCAGCGCTTCGCCGACAAGCCGGCGTTCAGCAACCTCGGCCGCAGCCTCAGCTATGGCGAGCTGTACCAGCTGTCCGGCGCCTTCGCCGCCTGGCTGCAGGAGCACACCGACCTGGTGCCCGGCGACCGCATCGCCATCCAGCTGCCCAACCTGCTGCAGTTCCCGGTCGCGGTGTTCGGCGCCCTACGCGCCGGGCTGGTGGTGGTCAACACCAATCCGCTGTACACCGCGCGGGAGATGCAGCACCAGTTCAACGACTCCGGCGCCAAGGCGCTGGTGTGCCTGGCCAACCTCGCCCATCTGGCCGAGCAGGTGCTGCCGCACACCGCCATCCGCCACGTGGTGGTCACCGAGGTCGGCGACCTGCTGCCGGTGCCCAGGCGCTGGCTGGTCAACGCCGCGGTGCGTTACGTGAAGAAGATGGTGCCGCACTACCACCTGCCGCAGGCGGTGAAGTTCACCGAGGTGCTGGCACGCGGGCGCGGCCGGCCGCTGCGCGAGGCGCAGCCCAAGGCCGACGAGGTGGCGGTGCTGCAGTACACCGGCGGCACCACCGGAGTGGCCAAGGGCGCCATGCTCAGCCACCGCAACCTGATCGCCAACATGCTGCAGTGCCAGGCGCTGATGGCCGCCAACCTCGGCGAGGGCTGCGAGACCCTGGTCACCCCGCTGCCGCTGTACCACATCTACGCCTTCACCTTTCACTGCATGGCGATGATGCTGCTCGGCAACCACAACCTGCTGATCACCAATCCGCGCGACCTGCCGGCGATGGTCAAGGAGCTGGGCAAGTGGAAGTTCAGCGGCTTCGTCGGCCTCAACACCCTGTTCGTCGCCCTGTGCAACAGCGAGGACTTCCGCCGCCTCGACTTCTCCGCGCTGAAGCTGACCATCTCCGGCGGCATGGCCCTGCAGCAGGCGGTGGCCGAGCGCTGGAAGGAGGTCACCGGCTGCGCCATCTGCGAGGGCTATGGCCTGACCGAGACCAGCCCGGTGGTATCGGTCAATCCGCGCCAGCACAACCAGCCCGGCACCATCGGCATTCCCATGCCCTCGACCCTGTGCAAGGTGATCGACGAGGCCGGCAACGACCTGGGGCTCGGCGTGCCCGGCGAGCTGTGCGTCAAGGGCCCGCAGGTGATGAAGGGCTACTGGCAGCGCCCGGAGGCCACCGCCGAGGTGCTCGGCGCCGACGGCTGGCTGAAGACCGGCGACATCGCGGTGATCCAGGCGGACGGCTACATGCGCATCGTCGACCGCAAGAAGGACATGATCCTGGTGTCCGGCTTCAACGTGTACCCCAACGAGCTGGAGGAGGTGCTGGCCAGCCTGCCGGGGGTGCAGATGGGCGCCGCCATCGGCGTGCCGGACGAGCGCAGCGGCGAGGCGATCAAGCTGTTCGTGGTGCGCAAGCCCGGCGCCGAGCTGAGCGAGGAGCAGGTGCTGGCGCACATGCGCGCCAACCTGACCCGCTACAAGGTGCCGCACCACGTGGAGTTCCGCGACGCGCTGCCGACCAGCAACGTCGGCAAGATCCTGCGCCGCGAGCTGCGCGAGGAGGAGCTGAAGAAGCGCGCGGTGGCCTGAGTCAGGCGCCGGCCTGACCGGCCGCGAGCAGCGTGTCCAGCTCTGCGAGCAGCTCGCGGGTGGCTGGGGTCGGATGGCTCGACCAGATGGCGTAGACCCGGCGCTTGGGCGCGTCGGCGACCGGGATGCGCGGCAGGCCGACGAAGGTGGCGGCGCTGCTGGCCGGTGCCAGACCGACCGCCAGGCCGCCGCGGGCCAGGCGCTCCAGCAGGAGCAGGTGGCTGATCTCGAAACTCACCCGATGTGCCAGGCCGAGGGCGGCGAAGGCCTCGTCAGTCTGCTGGCGCGCGCTGCTGCCGGCGGGGAAGTCCACCAGCGGCAGGTCCTGCAATTCCTCCAGACGCAGACGCGCGCGGTCGGCCAGCGGGTGTCCGGGGGGCAACACCGCGACCAGCTCCTCCTCGACCAGCAGGCGCTTCTCCACGCCCGGTAGCGGCTTGCTGGTCGCCACGCCGACGAACGCCAGATCGATGCTGCCCTTGCGCACCTCCTCCAGCAGCAGGTCGCTGTGCTCCTGGCGCAGGCCGATGTCGATCTGCGGGAACCGGCGGTGGAAGGCAGCCAGCAGCTCGACTATGTCGAACAGGTCGAGCGAGGAGATCGCTCCGACGGTCAGGCAGCCGCGCACCTCGCCGGCCACCGCGGCCACCTGGGCGGGAATCCGCCGGGTCGTCTCCACCACCTGGCGCGCCTCGCGGAGCAACGCCTCGCCGGCCGGGGTCGTCACCACCCGGCGCGGCCGTCGCTCGAACAGGCGCGCGCCCAGCTCCTCCTCCAGGCGGGCGATCTGGTGGCTGAGCGCGGACTGCACCACGTTGCAGCGCTGCGCCGCGCGGGTGAAGTGGCCTTCCTCGGCGAGGGCGATGGCGAATTCGAGCTGCTTGAGGTTCATGGCTTTCAATCCTTTTTGTAGATTGCAGCAATCTTAACAATTCATTTCTGTCATCGCCTGGTCGGCCGGATACTGCGTGCCCCTTCCTGGCGAGGACGAGACCATGCACGAACACCCAACCCCTCCCTTGAGCCGCTGGCTAGTGCTGCTGATGGCTTTCGCCACCGGCGTGGCGGTGGCCAGCAACTACTACAACCAGCCGCTGCTGCAGACCCTGGCCGACGAATTCGGCCTGTCCTATGCCCGCGCCGGCACCCTGGTCACCACCGCCCAGGTCAGCTACGCGCTGGGCCTGATCCTGCTGGTGCCGCTCGGCGATCTGCTGGAGCGCCGCGGGCTGATCGTCGGCATGACCCTGCTGGTCGCCGCCGGCCTGCTGCTCAGCGCCTGTGCGCCGAGTTTCGCCGTGCTGCTGCTGGGCACCGCTCTGGCCGGGGCCTTTTCGTCCGTCGCCCAGGTACTGGTGCCCTTCGCCGCGACCCTGGCCGCGCCCGCCGAGCGCGGCCGGGTGATCGGCACCCTGATGAGCGGCCTGCTGCTCGGCATCCTGCTGGCGCGCACCGTGGCCGGCAGCCTGTCCGAGCTGGGCAGTTGGCGCGGCGTGTACTTCCTCGCCGCGGCGGCCATGACTGTCACCGCGCTGGCGCTGTGGTTCGCTCTGCCGCGCTACCGCCACCCGGAGCGCCTCGGCTATCCCCGGCTGCTCGCCTCGGTCTTCGTCCTGTTCCGCGAGGAACCGGAGCTGCGCCTGTATACCCTGCTCGGTGGCCTGACGTTCGCCCTGTTCGCCATGCTCTGGACGCCGCTGGCCTTCCTGCTCTCGGCCGAGCCCTACGGCTACTCCGACGGGGTGATCGGCCTGTTCGGCATCGTCGGCGCGGTCGGCGCGCTGGCCGCCAGCCTGGCCGGGCGGCTGGCCGACCGCGGGCGCGCCGCGCAGGCCATCACCCTGGGGCTGGCGCTGCTCGCGCTGTCCTGGCTGCCGCTGGGCTTCGCCGGCGGCTCCCTGGCGGCGCTGCTGGTCGGCGTGGTGCTGCTCGACCTGGCGGTGCAGCTGACCCACGTCAGCAACATGAACCAGGTCTACCGGCTGCGTCCCGAGGCGCGCAGCCGGATCAACGCCGGCTACATGACCGGCTACTTCGTCGGCGGCGCGCTGGGTTCGCTGAGTTCGGCGGCGCTGTACGAGGCGTTCGGCTGGCGTGGCGTGTGCGCCGCCGGCGCGGCGCTGGGCGTTGTGGCGCTGGGCATTTGGCTGGCGCTCGGCCGGCATGGCGCTGCGCCGGCGGCGGTGGCCGGGGACTGACCCGCTGGCGGGCAAATCTGCGACAATCGGCGCCCCGAATTGCCTGCCGATGCCCGCCCGATGAGTGCCGTACCCGCCTTCGACCAGCTGCTGAACAACCTCGACCAGGCGCTCAACGCCGACCGCCACCGCCTGCGCCGCCAGCTCCTCGAACTGCGCAAGCAGGCCGGCACGCCGGCGTGGGACGAGGGCAGGCTGGCGCAGTGGCTGGAGCGCTTCCAGGCATCCATAGCCAAGGTCGCGGCGCGCCGCGCCAGCGTGCCGCGCATCCGTTACGACGACGCCCTGCCGATCGCCGCGCGCCGCGAGGAGATCCGTGCGGCCATCGAGAAGCACCAGGTGGTGGTGATCGCCGGCGAGACCGGCTCGGGCAAGACCACCCAGCTGCCGAAGATCTGCCTGGAAGCCGGGCGCGGCGTGGCCGGGCTGATTGGCCACACCCAGCCGCGCCGCCTGGCCGCGCGCAGCGTCGCCACCCGCGTCGCCGAGGAGCTGGGCACGCCGCTCGGCGAGCTGGTCGGCTACCAGGTGCGCTTCGAGGACCACAGCGGCGAGCAGTCGCTGGTCAAGCTGATGACCGACGGCATCCTGCTCGCCGAGACCCAGCACGACCGCTTCCTCGAGAAGTACGACACCCTGATCGTCGACGAGGCCCACGAGCGCAGCCTGAACATCGACTTCCTGCTCGGCTACCTGAAGAACCTGCTGCCGCGCCGCCCCGACCTCAAGGTGATCATCACCTCGGCGACCATCGACCTGGAGCGCTTCTCCAGGCACTTCAATGACGCGCCGATCATCGAGGTGTCCGGGCGCACCTACCCGGTGGAGACCTGGTACCGCCCGCTGGCCGCCGAGCTGGACGAGAACGGCGAGCCGCTGTTCGACGACCTGTCGGTGGACCAGGGCATCCTGCGCGCCCTCGAGGAGATCGAGGCGCACGAGCGCTCGATCGGCAAGCGCCCGGGCGACGTGCTGGTGTTCCTGCCCGGCGAGCGCGAGATCCGCGAGGCCGCCGAGGTGCTGCGCAAGGCCAACCTCAGGCACACCGAGGTGCTGCCGCTGTACGCGCGGCTGACCCCGGCCGAGCAGCAGAAGATCTTCAAGCCGGCCGGCGGGCGCAAGATCGTGCTTGCCACCAACGTCGCCGAGACCTCGCTGACCGTGCCGGGCATCCGCTACGTTATCGACTCGGGCACCGCGCGGATCAGCCGCTACAGCTACCGCGCCAAGGTGCAGCGCCTGCCGGTGGAGGCGGTCTCGCAGGCCAGCGCCAACCAGCGCAAGGGCCGCTGCGGCCGGGTCGAGCCGGGCATCTGCATCCGCCTGTACAGCGAGGAGGACTTCCTCGGCCGCCCGGAATTCACCGATCCGGAGATCCTGCGCACCAACCTGGCCGCGGTGATCCTGCAGATGCTGCACCTGCGCCTCGGCGACATCCAGGACTTCCCGTTCATCGAGCCGCCGGAAGGCAAGGCGATCAGCGACGGCTTCAACCTGCTGCAGGAACTGTCCGCGGTCAGCCGCGACAACCAGCTGACCCCGCTGGGCCGCCAGCTGGCGCGCCTGCCGATCGACCCGCGCCTCGGGCGCATGCTGCTGGAAGGCGCCCAGCAGGGCAGCCTCGCCGAGGTGCTGGTCATCGCCAGCGCCCTGTCGGTGCAGGACCCGCGCGAGCGGCCGATGGAGCGCCAGCAGGCCGCCGACCAGGCCCATGCGCAGTGGAAGAACCCGGACTCCGACTTCGCCGCGCTGATCAACCTGTGGCACGGCTTCGAGGCGCAGCGCCAGGCGCTGGGCGCCAACGCGCTGCGCAACTGGTGCCGGCGCAACTTCCTCAACTACCTGCGCCTGCGCGAATGGCGCGACGCCCACCGCCAGCTGCTGCTCACCTGCCGCGACCTCAAGCTGCCGCTCAACCAGCTGGAGGCGCCGGAGCCGGTCGCCGCGCCCGTGGTGACGGGCGAGCTGGACCAGCGCGCCCGTCAAGCGGTCGCCGCCCAGGACGAGCGCCAGCAGGCCGCGCAGACCCTGAAGAACTACGCCGCCGTGCACAAGGCGCTGCTCGCCGGCCTGCTCAGCCAGATCGGCCAGAAGACCGAGGAAGGCGACTACAACGGCGCCCGCCAGCGGCGCTTCTGGCTGCACCCCGGAAGCAGCATCGGCCGCAAGCGCCCGCAGTGGGTGATGGCCGCCGAACTGGTGGAAACCACCAAGCTGTTCGCGCGCATGGTAGCGAAGATCGACCCCGACTGGATCGAACCCTTGGCGCCGCACCTGCTCAAGCGCAACCATCTGGAGCCGCACTGGGAGAAGAAGCGCGGCCAGGTGGTGGCCTTCGAGCAGGTCACCCTCTACGGGCTGATCATCGTCGGCCGCCGGCCGGTGCACTACGGGCCGGTCGACCCGGCGGCCTCGCGCGAGCTGTTCATCCGCGAGGGCCTGGTGCGCGGCGAGATCAACAGCCGCGCCAGGTGCCTCGCCGCCAACCGCCAGTTGCTGGACAAGCTCGACGAGCTGGAAGCCAAGGCGCGCCGCCGCGACATCCTCGCCGACGAGGAAACCCTGTTCGCCTTCTACGACGCACGCCTGCCGGCGGACGTCTACCAGACCGCCAGCTTCGAGAGCTGGTACAAGCGCGAGAGCGCCAGGGATGCGCAGCTGCTGATCATGCGCGAGGAGGACGTGCTGGCCCGCGAGGCCCGCGAGGTCACCGCGCAGCAGTACCCGGACAGCCTGAGCATCGGCCGCCTGCAGCTGCCGCTGTCCTACCATTTCGAGCCCAACCACCCGCGCGACGGCGTCACCGTGCGCGTGCCGGCGCCGCTGTTGCCGCAGCTGCCGGCCGAGCGCCTCGACTGGCTGGTGCCGGGCCTCTTGGAGGCCAAGTGCGTGGCGCTGGTGCGCGGCCTGCCCAAGGCGCTGCGCAAGAACTTCGTGCCGGTGCCGGACTTCGTCGGCGCCGCGCTGACCAAGCTGGCCTTCGGCGAGGGTTCATTGCCCGAGGCGCTGGGCCGCGAACTGCAGCGCATGACCGGCGCCCGCGTGCCCGAGGAGGCCTGGGCCGACTCCGCCGCCCAGCTGGAAAGCCACCTGAAGATGAACATCGAGGTGGTCGATGCGCGCGGCAAGTTCCTCGGCGAGGGCCGCGACCTGGCCGAGCTGACCGCGCGCTTCGCCGAGGCCAGCCAGGCCGCGCTGGCCATCCCCGAGAGCAAGGCCGAGGCCAAACAGGTGGAAGCCAAGGGCTTCAGCGTGGCGCAGAGCACCCAGCAGAAGATCGCCGGGCTGTCGCTGACCGTCTACCCGGCGCTGGTCGAGGACAACGGTGCGGTCAAGGAAGGGCGCTTCCCGACCCAGGCCGAGGCCGAGTTCCAGCACCGCCGCGCCCTGCAGCGCCTGCTCCTGCAACAACTGGCCGAGCCGGCCAAGTACCTGCGCACCAAGCTGCCGGGGATCACCGAGATGGGCCTGCTGTACCGCGAGCTGGGCCGCGTCGAGGCGCTGGTCGAGGACATCCTGCTGGCCAGCCTGGACAGCTGCATCCTCGAAGGCGAAAGCCCGCTGCCGCGCGACGGCGCCGCGCTGGCCGCGCTGGCCGAGCGCAAGCGCGGCAGCTGGAGCGAGCACGCCGAGCGCCTGGCGAAGCTGGTGCTGGAGATACTCAAGCTCTGGCACGGCCTGCAGAAGCGCTTCAAGGGGCGCATCGACCTGGCCATGGCGGTGGCGCTCAACGACATCAAGGCCCAGCTGGCCAATCTGGTCTACCCCGGCTTCGTGCGCCAGACCCCGGCCGAGTGGCTGAAGGAGTATCCACGCTACCTCAAGGCCATCGAGCAGCGCCTCGACAAGGTCGGCAGCCAGCTGCAGCGCGACCGGGTGTGGAGCGGCGAACTGGCCGGCTACTGGGAGCAGTACCAGGCGCGCGCCGCCAAGCACGCCCAGGAAGGCAAGCGCGACCCCGAGCTGACCCTGTACCGCTGGATGCTTGAGGAATACCGGGTGTCGCTGTTCGCCCAGCAGCTGGGCACCCGCATGGCGGTGTCGGACAAGCGCCTGAACAAGCAGTGGGCGGCGGTGGAGGCCTGAGGCGGGCCGCTGGCGCGGTGCGGTATCCAGGGTCGGAGGAGCGGAATTGACCACCTTCGCGGCACGAACTAGCGTTTTTCTGGCGTGCACCCGCGCGCCGCGTCCAGCGTGGGCAGGCGTCATCTCCTGACTCGCAGTGGCTGGACCACGCCGAGTTTTCCCCTGCGGAGGTGAATCATGAAACTTGTCCAGTCCGTCTCGCGCGCCGAGCCGGTCGCTGTGCCCCTGGTGCCCGTGAGCAAGGCCTGGCAGATGCTGCTCGCCGCGATCATCGGCATCTGGCTGGTCGTGGCGGCCAGCCCGGTCCGTGCCGCCGATGCGGCGCAGCTCGACCAGGCGGCACAGGCCGCCCTGCAGGACCTGTATGCGAAGGTGCCGGCGGCCAAGGTGCTGGGCGAGAAGGCCCGGGCGATCCTGGTGTTCCCCAGCATCACCAAGGCCGGCCTAGTGGTCGGCGGCCAGTACGGCGAGGGTGCGCTGATCCGCGACGGCAAGACCGTCGCCTACTACAGCACCGCCGGGGCTTCCTACGGCCTGCAGGCCGGGGTGCAGAAGTACGGCTACGCGATGATGTTCATGACCGACGCGGCCTTCCAGGCGCTCGACAAGGTGGACGGCTTCGAAGTCGGCGTCGGTCCGACCGTGGTGGTGGTCGACGAGGGCGTGGCCAGGAACGCCACCACCGCGACCATGAAGGACGACATCTATGCCTTCGTCTTCGACCAGAAGGGGCTGATGGCCGGGATCGGCATCCAGGGCACCAAGATCACCAAGCTGCAGAAGTAGCTCGCCAGCGCCGCCTCACCCGGCAGGCCGCGCCCGCCGGGTGGGCCGGGCGTCAGGGGCGGGCGACCTCGACCATCTCCGGGGTCACCTCGATCACCCGGATCTGCTCCGGCTCCTGCGCCAGCAGGGCCTGCCTGGCCACCTTGTAGCAGTCCTCGACGTGGGCATTGCCGAGCAGCTTCATCGCGCCGAAGCTGATCGAGGCGGCCAGCGCCTGGCCGAGGATGGGCACGAACTTGGCAGCGGTCTTGGTGGCGACGCGGATGCCGAGGCGCTGCAGCATCTGCATGACCAGTTGCTGGGTCACCCACTTGCCGATCAGGTTGTTGCCCAGGCTGGTGGCGCCGACCAGCACGATGCGCTGGAGCTTCGGGTCGAGTCCGCGGACCTGTTCGGCGCCGAGGCCGAACTTCTGGTTGATCGCCGGGATCAGCTCGATCAGCAGGGCGATGTCGGTGCCCAGGTCGAGGCCGGGGATCGGCAGCACCGCGGCGCCGGCGGAGAGGCCTGCGCGCTTGGTCACCATGGCCTTGCACTCGTCGCGCAGGGCGTCCAGTTCTTCGAGGGTGCGGGGCAGCATGGGGTCTCCGGAGCTGGCTGCTGTGTATCCAGTATGCGCCAAATCGGCGCGCGGGTGAGCCCTGGGCTCAGCCGTCCATTTCCTGCCGCACGATGGCTTCGAAGCACGTCGGCGCCGAGCCATCGGCGTTCAGCTGGCGGATCTCGCAGGGACGGCCCTGTTCGTCCAGGCGCACCTGGCCCAGGCCGGCGCCGTTCCACAGGCGCTCGCCGCGCTGGCTGCGGCTGGGGATGCGCGGGGTGATCTGCATGCGGCGGCGCTTGGTGAACCAGTTGAGCGGCGAATGCGGGGCGTACAGCCAGCGGTTGAGGCGGTCGAACCAGTCGAGCAGGCGTCGCGGGAATTCGTTCTTGATGCCGCTGCTGGTGATCTGCCAGATGCGCGGCCCGCTGTCGCGGTGGCGGATGTGCACCTCGTAGGCGAAGGAGTAGTGCACGTCGCCGGAGAGGATCACGTAGTTCGCCGGCGTGCGCGAGTGGCGGAAGATGTTGAGCATCACCTTGGCCGCGCCGCGGTGGGCCATCCAGTTTTCCGCGTCGACCAGCAGCGGGTAGCCGGCCCAGGTGAACAGGCGCTGGACGATCTCGATCAGCTTGACGCCGAACATCGGCGCGGGCGAGACGATGACCACCGCCGGCTCGTCGAGCAGGGCGTGCTGCAGCTCGCAGAGGGCTTCCCAGTCCATCAGGCCGGAGGGGCGGCTCAGGTAGCTTTCGCTGCGCCAGCGGCGGGTGCGGGTGTCGAGCACCAGCAAGAGTGGCTGGCCGGGCAGGCTGTAGTGCCAGTGGTCGAAGGTCAGCAGGCGGTCGATGACGGCGTCCTGCGCTTCGGCGCTCAGCCGCTGCTGCCGGTCCGGGGTGGCGAGCAACTCGCGGATCGCCGGCAGCTCGCCAGCGAAGGCCTCCGGGCAGTTGCCCCAGCCCTGGCACAGCAGGTAGCCGAGCAGGGCGTTGCCGACGATGCGTCGCGAGAACGGGTGGCCGTAGGCACTCTGCTCCCAGCGCGCGGAGAGGTTCCAGTCGTCGGTGATGTCGTGGTCGTCGAAGATCATCAGGCACGGCAGCTGGGCCAGGGCCCGCGCGGCCTGCGGCAGGTCGGCGACGAAGGCGCGGATCAGGGGCTCCTCCGCACGGTAGCGAGTCGCCAGGTGCTCGGGCAGCTCCGGCATGCGCGGAGCGATCAACTGCCAGGGAGTGGGCGACCAGACCAGCAGGTACATGGCCAGCACCTCGGCGAAGGTGACCAGGTGGTTGTGCGCGTTGGCGCTGGTGAACACCGGCTTCTTCACGCCGCCGAAGAAGCGCTCGCGCAGTTCCTCGTTGGCGGTGTAGGCGGGCAGCAGGTCTTCGCGCCGGTAGTAGCCGGCCGGGTGCGCGTAGAGGGCCTCGCTGGTACTGACCGTGGCGCCGTCGAGGTGCTCGCCGTACAGGCCGAGGCGTTCGATCAGGCGGTGGACGGCCACCAGCATCGGGCCGGCGACATCGTCGGCGTAGACCTGGTCGCCGCTGAGCATCAGCAGCGCCGGCCGCTCGGCCGGCTGCGAGCGAGTGGCGGCGAGCAGCGCGTCGGCCTGCAGCAGACCGTCCTTGCTGGGGTGATGCGGCTTGCGGCAGGAGCCGTGCAGCAGGTGATCGAGGCGGCCGCGGCGCACGAAATCCGGCCGCGCTTGTCCCGGGTACAACAGATGAGGGGCCCAGTCGGCGATCGCCCGGGTGCCGCCGTCCTCTTCTTCTATATGCAGGTCGTAATAGATGAAGGCGTCGGCCGGCAGCGGCTGCTCCAGCGTCACGTCGATCAGGTGCAGCCAGGCGTGGCGGCCGATGGCCAGGCGCTGGCAGCGGGAATCGTCGAGCGGCAGGGCGAGTTCGACCGCGCCGTGCTGCGGATCGTCATAGGCCAGTTGCAGGCTGGCGTTCAGCGCTCGTGTGCCGACCAGCCAGAGCACCAGGCGCCGGGCTTCGAGGCGGCGCAGCAGCGGGCCGGCGAGGACGGTGGGCAGGTCGGTGGCGGTGAGGGGCGCGGTGGCAGTCGGTGTGGCGTTCATCTTTCTCGAAAACGGGGCGTGCCCGCATTGGTCTGCGTGGGCGGCGTTCGGTTCACTCGCCGTCGCGTTCCGGGGCCAGGGCGAACCAGGCCAGCAGCGGGTAGGCCAGGTAGTGGGCGGCGAACAGCAGCAGGGCGGCGGGGCCGTGGGCATCCTGCAACTCGATCAACACCAGCAGGCCGAGATAGAGCAGGCCCAGCCCCAGGGCGTACCAGCCGACCAGTATGCGCCGCTCCACTGGGTAAGGCCGGCGGCCGCAGCGCCAGCGAAACACCAGGGCCAGCCCCAGCGCCACCAGGCCGGCGACCAGCAGGGTGGCGAACGGGCCGCCGACCCTGAGCAGGGTGCGTACCGGCAGGTTGAGCAGGATGCAGGCGACGATGCCGCCGAGGGCGTAGTGGCCGAGCCTGGGGGATGCGGTGGACATGGGGCGCCTCCGGTCTGCGCATGGGCGGTGTCTTGCTGCCGTCGATGGCGGCACGGATAGTGGCCTGCCGTTCGGTCGTCACACTACGGGATGCGCCGCCCATCGCTCAAGGCGGATCGTGCTTGCGCTGGAAACCGCGTGCTTGACGCCTCGTCGCCAGCGGTCGAAACCCCGGCCGGGCGCCGGCGCACAGCGAATGGGAAAAGTTCCGCTTTCACAAAATCTTCACATTTTAGCCGCAGGCCTGTAATGCGCGGTCACCAAGATTCCCCCCAACACAACTAAGCCGCTGGCTGACGTGTTTTGGACGCCAACAATTGTCGAGGGGAATTTTTGATGAGTCGTATTGTTTCTAAGCACGTTGCTTCGGGTCTGTGCACCGGCCTGCTGCTGGCCATGAGTGTACCGGCCAGCGCGGCTGTCGATGCAAAACTGCTCGAGATGCTAAAGGCCAACGGCTCGATTACCGCTGCCCAGCACTCCGAACTGCAGGCCGAACTGGCCAAGGAGCAGGCGGAAGTCACTGCGCAGAAGGCTGCTGCCGCCAAGTTCGATGAGAAGCTGGCCTGGGCGACCAAGACCCAGTTCAAGGGCGATGTGCGCCTGCGCCAGGAAGTCACCAACGTCGACGGCGATACCCACGGTGGCAAAGACAAGAACCGCCAGCGTGTGCGCATGCGCCTGGGCGCCTACAGCCAAGTCAACCCGGAAGTGGATGTCGGCATCCGCATTGCCAGCGGCGGCGGTGATACCGCCCGTACCGACCGCAGCGACCGTCGTTCCACCAACCAGGATCTGGATAACTACTTCGACAAGAAGAGCATCTGGATGGACCAGGCCTATATCGACTACCACCCGGATGCGGTGAAGAACCTGCACCTGATCGGCGGCAAGATGCCCCAGCCCTGGTTCAGCGTGGCCGACGTGGTCTGGGACGGCGACATCAATCCGGAAGGTCTGGCTGCCACCTACAAGTACCCGCTGGGCGGCAGCACCGAGCTGTTCGGCAGCGCCGGTTACTACAACCTGGACGACAACGTCGACGACGAGGGCGTGGAGTTCAAGCACGACGCCCAGATGTACACCGCTCAGCTCGGCGTCAAGCTCGCTCCGGCGGATAAGGTCGGCGTGACCCTGGGCGGTAGCGTCTACAGCTTCGACAACGACAAGATCACCGACGGCAACGGCAACATTACGCCTTCCGCGCTGACCGCATTCGGTAACACGACCTCTGAGTTCGAACTGTGGGAAGGCTTCGGTCAGGTCGACTTCACCGGTCTCGCCGTGCCGCTGTCGCTGTACGGCCAGTATGTGGTCAACGCCGCTGCCAACGACGAGATCGCCTTCAAGAACCACGGCGGCAATGGCGGCAACGATGGCGACACCGCCTGGCTGGTCGGCTTCAAGACCGGCTACGGCAAGGTCAAGTTCGACTACAACTATCGCGACGTGGAGCGCAACGCGGTGGTCGGCCTCTTCACCGACTCCGACTTCGCCACCGGCGTGACTGGCTCGCGCGGCCACAAGTTCAAGCTGGGTTACGACATCAGCAAGAACTTCTCCGCGGGTGCGACCTACTACATGGCCGAGACCGACTCCATCGAGAATGGCCCGCTGTTGGTTGATACCGACACCGACACCCTGCAGCTGGACCTCGAAGCCAAGTTCTAAGCTCCAGGCTTCATCCGTAAAAATCCCATTCAAGCCCCACTCCGGTGGGGCTTTTTTTCGTCCGCACGCCGCGCCAGACTGTGCCGATGACGATCCAGACCCTGCCATCCCTCGCCCTGATTGCTGCCCACGACTGGGACCGGCTGTTGCCGGACGGGCAGCCGTTCCTGCGCCATGCCTTTCTCGCTGCCCTGGAAGACAGCGGCAGCGTCGGCGCGCGCAGCGGCTGGCAGCCGGCCCATCGTCTGCTGCGCGATGCGGACGGCCGGTTGCTGGCGGCCATGCCGGCCTATGTGAAAAGCCATTCCCGCGGCGAGTACGTGTTCGACTGGTCCTGGGCCGACGCCTGCCAGCGGGCGGGTATTGCCTACTACCCGAAGCTGCTGGCGGCGGTGCCGTTCTCCCCGGTGACGGGCGCCCGGTTGCTGGCGCAGGAGACGGCGGGCGCCGGGCAGTTGCTCGACGGTCTGGCTGAAGGGCTGGCCGGGGAGGGGCTGAGCGGGCTGCATGTGAACTTCACCGACGCCTTCGCCGATGGCGTGCTCGCCGGGCGCGCGGGCTGGCTGGAGCGCCTCGGTTGCCAGTTCCACTGGATCAACCGCGGCTATCGCGACTTCCAGGACTTTCTCGAGGCGCTGAGCTCGCGCAAGCGCAAGCAGATGCGCAAGGAGCGCGAGCAGGTGGCGGGGCAGGGGATCGCCTTCGACTGGCGCATGGGCGGGCAGCTGAACGAAGCGGAGTGGGATTTCGTCTACGCCTGCTACGCCAACACCTATGCGGTGCGCGGCCAGAGGCCCTACCTGACGCGAGCGTTCTTCAGCCTGCTGGCCGAGCGCATGCCGGCGTCGATTCGCGTGGTGCTGGCGCTCCAGGCGGGGCGGCCGGTGGCGATGGCCTTGTTCCTGGTGGATGGCCAGTGCCTGTACGGGCGCTACTGGGGTTGCCTGGCCGATTTCGACCGCCTGCACTTCGAGACCTGTTTCTACCAGGGCCTGGAGCTGGCGATCGGCCAGGGGCTCGGGCGCTTCGATGCCGGGGCGCAGGGCGAGCACAAGCTGATCCGCGGTTTCGAGCCGGTGTTGACCCGTTCCTGGCATTACCTGCGGCACCCGGGGTTGCGCGCGGCGGTGGCGGATTTTCTCGAGCAGGAGCGGGCCGGCGTGCGCGCCTACCTCGAGGCGTCGCGTGGCTTGCTGCCGTATCGACAGGGATAGCAGGGGGCGCCGTTTCCGGGTGAGGCGCTGAGCCCACCCGGAAGCGCGCGTTTACAGGCGCTTGGCCGACTCGATCAGCACCGGTTCGACCGGCACGTTCTGGTGCATGCCGCGGTTGCCGGTGCGCACGCCGGCGATGCGGTCGACCACTTCCATGCCGCGGACCACCTTGCCGAACACCGCATAGCCGAAGTCGCGGCCTCCGTGATCGAGGAAGGCGTTGTCGGTCAGGTTGATGAAGAACTGGCTGGTGGCGCTGTTGACGTCGCTGGTGCGGGCCATGGCCAGGGTGCCGCGCACGTTGTGCAGGCCGTTGTCGGCCTCGTTCTTGACCGGCGCGCGGGTGTCCTTCTGCTGCATGTCGGCGGTGAAGCCGCCGGTCTGGATCATGAAGCCGGGGATGACCCGGTGGAACTGCACGCCGTTGTAGAAGCCGCTGTCGACGTAGCCGAGGAAGTTCTTCACGCTGATCGGCGCTTTTTCCTCGTTCAGTTCGACCTCGATGTCGCCGAGGCTGGTGGTGAGCAGTACGCGCGGTGCCTCGGCGGCCAGCGCGCTGGCGGAGAGGAAAAGGGCGCAGGCGGTCATGGCGAGTTTCTTCAGCATGGAGGTGCTTCCTGTTGTGTGGGGGGCGAAATCGGTTGCTCGGAGATCGGCAGCGGGTCAGCCATTGTTGCTTGCGAGGGCACTCTGGCGCAGCAGTTCGCTGAGGATGCGGGTAGCGGGGCCCATCTGGCGGTCCTTGTTCGGGTAGAGGAAGAAGCGCATCTCGCGTCGGGCCCCGTTGCCCAGTGGCAGCGGTCTGAGCTTGCCTTCTGCCAGTTCGCGCTGGATCAGGTGGCTGGGCAGCCAGGCGAAGCCGAGGCCACTGCTGACGAAGGTGGCAGCGGTGGCCAGGCTGCCGACGGTCCAGCGCTGTTCCGCGCCGAGCCAGCCGACGTCACGCTGCTGGCGACGGCCGGAGTCGCGGGTGACGATTTGCAGCTGGGCTTCCAGATCCTGGAAAGTCAGCTCGCGCTGCAGGCGATGCAGCGCGTGATCGGGGTGGGCGACGGCGACGAACTCGACGTTGGCCAGATCGGTACCCAGTTGACCGGGCAGGATCAGGCCGCTGATGGCCAGATCGGCCTCGCCCTCGGTGAGCGCCTCCTCGACGCCGGACAGCACCTCCTCGCGCAGCAGCACGCGGCAACCGCGGCTTTGCGGCATGAAGGCGGAGAGGGCTTCGACCACCTGGCGGGTCGGATAGGCGGCGTCCAGGACCAGGCGTACCTCGGCTTCCCAGCCCTGCTCCATGTGATGAGCCAGTTCCTCGAGCTGGCTGGCCTGCTTGACCAGTTGCCGCGAGCGGCGCAGGAGCAGGGTGCCTGCTTCGGTGAGCACTGCCTTGCGTCCGTCGATGCGCAGCAGCGGTACGCCGAGCTGCTCCTGCATGCGGGCGACCGTGTAGCTGATCGACGACTGCGAGCGGTGCAGTGCTTCGGCCGCCTGAGCGAAGCCGCCGTGGTCGACGACCGCCTGCAGGGTACGCCATTGCTCGAGAGTTACGCGGGGGGCTTTCATCGACCTTGCTCATGATGGATCGGGCTGTTGATTCGAGGGTATATCAATCAACTCGATGCCTTGTAGTGGTTTTCGGTGATCATTTATCGAATATCCCTGGCGTTGATCCGTTTTCTCAAGGGCGGCGCAGTGGCAGCCGGCTGGCAGGGCGATGCGCGGCGCGCTCATCCGCGCGGTCCTGCAAACAACGCCTGAGTGATGGCGCGCATTGGGGTAGTCTATGCGCCAGCGATTTTCATCATTCGAGGTAGGCTGTGTTTGCTGATTACGGTTTGCATGAGCGACTGCTCAAGGCGTTGTCGTCCCTGTCCTTCACCGAGCCGACTGCGGTTCAGGCGGCAGCCATCCCGCCGGCCTTGGCGGGGCGCGACCTGCGGGTGACCGCCAAGACCGGCAGCGGCAAGACGGCAGCCTTTGTCCTGCCGCTGCTGCACCATCTGCTCCAGAACAGCAAGCCGCAGGCCGGCGCGCGCGCCCTGATCCTGCTGCCGACCCGCGAACTGGCCCTGCAGACGCTCAAGGAGGTCGAGCGCTTCGCTCAGTTCACCTTCATCAAGGCCGGCCTGGTTACCGGCGGCGAAGGCTTCAAGGAACAGGCGGCCGCGCTGCGCAAGAATCCCGAGATCGTGATCGGTACCCCGGGGCGGGTGCTCAACCATCTGGAGACCGGCAGCCTGACGCTGGGCGATGTCGAGGTACTGGTGCTCGACGAGGCCGACCGCATGCTCGACATGGGGCTCAGCGAAGACGTGCTGAAGATCGCCAGTGCCTGCCCGCAAGAGCGGCAGACCCTGCTGTTCTCGGCCACTGCCGGTGAACGGGCGCTGGGGCAGGTGGTCAGCGTGGTACTGCGTGATCCGGAGGTGCTGTTGCTCAATCGTCGGGACGAGCTGAACGAAAACCTCCGCCAGCAGATCATCACGGCAGACGATGTGCCGCACAAGGAGCGCCTGCTGCAGTGGCTGCTGGCTCACGAGCCTTTCGCCCAGGCCATCGTCTTCACCAATACCCGAGCCCAGGCCGATCGCCTGTCCGGCGTGCTGCGTGCCTCGGCGGTGAGGTCCTACGTGTTGCACGGCGAGAAGACCCAGGAGGAGCGCCGGGAGGCGGTCGAGCGCCTGCGTCAGGGCAACATCAATGTGCTGATCGCCACCGACGTGGCCGCACGTGGCCTGGACATCGAAGGGATCGACCTGGTGATCAACTTCGACATGCCGCGCAGCGGCGACGAGTATGTCCACCGCATCGGTCGCGCTGGTCGCGCCGGGCAGACGGGCCAGGCGATATCGCTGATCTGCCACAACGACTGGAACCTGATGTCCAGTATCGAGCGCTACCTCAAGCAGTCCTTCGAGCGTCGCCAGATCAAGGAGCTGCTGGGCAGTTACCTTGGGCCGAAGAAGCTCAAGGCATCCGGCAAGGCGGCGGGCACCAAGAAGAAAAAGCTGGCCAAGAAGTCCGGGACTGCGGCCAAGGGCAGCAGCAAGTCGCCGACCCGCAAGGGCGAGAAGAAAAGCCCCGCCCCGGCTCTCGGTGATGGTTTCGTGGCCCCCAGGCGTAAGAAGCCGGGGGCAGTCGAGGGCTGAGTAGGAAAACTGAAAAAAGCCGTTGACGTCGCCGCCGATGTCTCTATAATGCGCCCCACTTCCAGCGGCAAGCTGATCGAAAAAGCCTTGTAAATCAAGTGCTTGGATCGGGGTGGTGGTGGAAGTGCAGGGTGATCTCCCTGCTGCGTCTTCGGTTTCCGGGTTGAAGGTGCGTTGTTCGGAGGTGTTGACAGCGGCTCTGGTTGCTGTATGATTCATCTCCCTCGCTTCGGTGGTCGAGTTCTTCGCTGAAGCGCAAGCAGTTGATTCGAAAAGAAAATTTTCGAAAAATGCTTGACAGGTTGAAAGGCTGCTGTAGAATGCGCGGCCTCGGTTGAGACGAAGCGGAAACGCTGAGTGAATCGATCGAAACGCTCTTTAACAAGTTGAATCAAGCAATTCGTGTGGGTGCTTGTGAGGTAAGACTGACAGTCGCAAGATTATCAGCATCACAAGTAACACTCGTGAATTCGAGAGTTTTTTGCGATTGCTGAGCCAAGTTTAGGGTTTTCTCAAAACCCGAATTGATTTGAACTGAAGAGTTTGATCATGGCTCAGATTGAACGCTGGCGGCAGGCCTAACA